>NZ_JACAPH010000009.1:109877-435947 GCF_013385805.1 Pseudomonas sp. C6002
CTTGCCAGGGTTGCCCTGATCAGGCCGGGAACAGCTCGCTCAATTTCATGGCCAGCATCATGTCGCCTTCAGTGCGCAGTTTGCCGCCCATGAATGCCTGCATGCCGTCGGTTTCGCCGCTGACGATGCCTTTCATGGTGTCGCCGTCCATCACCAGGGTGACTTGGGCGTCCGGGTTTTCACCTTCCAGCAGTTCGCAGGTGTTGTTTTTCACGACCAGCGAGAAGTTCTGGGTGTCGTCGATACGGAAACCGAACACCAGGTCCAGGCCGTCGGCAGCGGCTGGGTTGAATTTGGCTTTCATTGCTTCTACGGCTTTAGCTACGTCAGTCATGGTTTCGATCCTTTTATGGTGAGTCCAGTGACCTTGGGGTCACGGTTGGCCGCAATTCATCGGAAAGTGATGAGCTGCGGCGCCTTCAACAGTTGCAAGTGGGTATGGCTGTTGAAGGAAGCCAGTGCCACCTCGCGACCACGGAATTTCAGCTGGTTGAGCGAGGTGTTAACAATTTGCCAGTTCAGTTCGAAGGCCTGTGCGGCAGGCATTCGGGTAATCAGGTGGAGCAGGGCCGTGATGGTGCCGCCGGAGGTGAACACGGCGATCTTGTCACGGTTGTCGGCGGCTTCGAGGAGGCGTTGCAGGCCACCCTGAACACGTTCGACAAATCCCAGCCAGCTTTCCAGGCCCGGCGGGTCGTAGGTGCCGGCCAGCCAGCGTTCGATGATCAGGGAAAAGATGCGCTGGAATTCGCCACGGTTTTGCGCGGCGTTGCGCAGGATATGCAGGGCTTCGGGTTCGCTGTGCAGCAGGTCCGGGAGCAGGGCGCGGATGATCGCCTCGGCGTCGAACTCGTTGAACGCGCTGTCGATTTCCAGCGTGGGTACCGGCAGGCCGAGGGCGCTGTATTGTTCGAAGGCGGCGGTAGCAGTGTGCTGCTGGCGGCGCAGGTCGCCCGACACGCAGCGGTCGAAGCTCAGGCCCAGTTCCGCCAGGTGGCGGCCAAGCACTTGCGCCTGTTGCACACCGATGGGCGACAGCACGTCGTAGTCGTCTGCACCGAAGGAGGCCTGGCCATGTCGAATCAGGTAGATGCTGCCCACGTCCGTTTTCCCGGTACGTTGAAAGTCTGGCGAGGTTATGAGGATGCCGGGAAGCTGTCAATGAAAAAACATACGCTTGTTTTAAAAGGTCGTTAGAGGCCCGCTGCTGGCGGTTTGATCACTGGCCCCATGGCGGTGGCGTCGGTATGCTTGGGCAATCCGCGCCTGGCGCACTGCACTTGTAAGGAGTCACATGGATTTTCTGGCCGAGTACGCTACTTTCCTGGCTAAAACCGTCACCCTGGTCGTCGCCATCCTGGTGGTGCTGATCAGTTTCGCCGCACTGCGCAGCAAAGGCCGCCGCAAAGCTGCCGGCCAGTTGCAGGTCAGCAAGCTCAATGACTTCTACAAGGGTTTGCGTGAGCGCCTGGAGCAGACCCTGCTCGACAAGGACCAGCTCAAGGCCCTGCGCAAGTCTGAAGGCAAGGCCGAAAAGAAGAAGGGCAAGAAGAAGCCAGAAGCCAAGCCACGGGTGTTCGTGCTGGATTTCGACGGCGACATCAAGGCCTCGGCCACTGAAAGCCTGCGCCATGAAATCACGGCACTGCTGAGCCTGGCCACACCCAAGGACGAAGTGGTGCTGCGCCTTGAAAGCGGCGGCGGCATGGTTCACAGCTACGGCCTGGCGTCGTCGCAACTGGCGCGTATCCGCGAGGCGGGCGTGCCGTTGACCGTGTGCATCGACAAGGTCGCGGCCAGCGGCGGCTACATGATGGCGTGCATCGGCGAGAAGATCATCAGCGCACCGTTTGCCATCCTTGGCTCGATTGGCGTGGTGGCGCAGTTGCCCAACGTCAACCGCCTGCTGAAGAAGCACGACATCGACTTCGAAGTGCTGACCGCCGGTGAATACAAACGCACCCTGACCGTGTTTGGCGAAAACACCGAGAAGGGCCGCGAGAAGTTCCAGGAAGACCTGGACATCACCCATCAACTGTTCAAGAACTTCGTGTCGCGCTACCGCCCGCAGCTGGCGATTGATGATGTGGCCACCGGCGAAGTCTGGCTGGGTGTCGCGGCGCTGGACAAGCAACTGGTGGACCAGCTGCAAACCAGCGACGAATACCTGGCGACCAAGGCCAAGACCGCCGAGGTGTTCCACCTGCACTATGCCGAGCGTAAAAGCCTGCAAGAGCGGGTGGGCCTGGCGGCCAGCGGTTCGGTAGACCGGGTGCTGCTGACCTGGTGGAGTCGCCTGACCCAGCAGCGTTTCTGGTAACAATTCCAGCTGACGTTCGAAGATCAAAATGTGGGAGCGGCGGTGCGACGATTCGACTTGCTCGCGAATGCGGTGGATCAGTCACAGATGTATTGACTGACCCACCGCATTCGCGAGCAAGCCCGCTCCCACATTGGGTCGTGGTGGTCGCATTATCGAGTCAGTAAAGAGGCCTGCGGCACCGCCGGTATGGGATGCCGCATCAACGAGCCCACCACCAGCGCCCCCAGCAAACCCAACAACCCCGCCACCCACAGCACCACGCTGAACCCGCCGACGAACGCCTGCCGCGCCAGTGGCTGCACCATCCCTCGTGCCGTTTCAGGCAGCAACGCCATGGCCGCCGGCATATCGCCCGCCACTACCCGTGAAGCAATCCCTGCCGCCTGTTCCTGCCACTGGGAGCCGATGCTCGTGTGCAGCAACTGTTCGCTATGGCTGCTCAACAACGCCCCATACACCCCGATCGCCAACATGATCGCGCTGAAGCGCATGGTGGTGCTCATGCCCGACGCCATCCCCGCGCGGTCCCGTGGCACGCAAGCCATGATGTTTTTCTGCGTATCGCCATTGAGCAATCCCGCGCCGGCCCCCGTGACGGCAATCGCCAGGGCGAACGGCAGATAGCCGCCGATATTGACCGCCCAGGCACTCAGCAGGTTGCCGCACCCCACCAACGCCAGCCCCGTCGCCATCATCGTTGCCGGGGCAAAACGGCTAGCCAGTCGGGCGCCTATCCGCGGACAAATCAACATGGTCAAGGCAAACGGCAACATGCCCAGCCCGGAGGCAATCGCGGAGAACCCCAGGCCGTTTTGCAGGTAGAACGGCAGCAGCGTCATCATCACCTGGGCACAGCCGGCGTAGGCGAACATCCCCAGCAGTGCACCGATAAAGCGCGGGTGCCTGAACAGTTGCAGGTCGACCATGGGCCGCTGTTGCAGGCGTTCGGCGAGTACAAAAACACCCAGCAACGCAGCGCCTCCCAGCAGCCGTGCATAAGTCAGCGGGTTGTCCCAGCCGATACGGTTGGCTTCGATCAAGCCCCAGATCAGGCACAGCAGGCTGGCACTGAAACTCAGGCTGCCCCAAGGGTCGAGCCTTGCAGCCTGGGCATCGCGGGATTCCGGAATCGCGCGCAGCACCAGCCCCATCAGCACCAGGCCGACCGGCAAATTCAGATAGAAAATCCAGCGCCAGCCCAGGTATTGGGTAATCAACCCGCCGAGGGTCGGTGCGGCGGTCATCGCCACGCCCATGCACGCGCCCCAGAAGGCCCAGGCCTTGGCGCGTTCCACTTCGTCATGGAAGGTATGGCCGATGGAGGCCAGGGCCGAGGTCAGCAGCAGCGCTGCGCCGACACCTTTGACGGCGCGAGCGATATCCAGGAACAACGCATTCGGCGCCGCACCGCAGCCGAGGGAGGCGAGGATGAAAATACCCAGGCCCCAGACCAGGGTCTTCTTGCGGCCAAAGCGGTCGGCAATGCTTCCGGCCGGCAATAACAGGGCGGCGAAGGCCAGCATATAAGCGCTGACCACCCATTCGATATCGGCAAAATTCGCCCCCAGGTCCCGGGCGATGCTCGGCAGGGTCACGGCGACGATATTGGTGTCGAGCACGATCAGCGAACAGACCCCGGAGGCGGTCAGCAGCGTCAGGCGTGGGTTAATGGTACTCATGGTTGGATTACTTCTTGGGCAATCCTGGAACAGAATTTGACGTGCATCGCAAAGGCTCTCTAAGGTGGACCTGCTGCCAGCTTATCTCCGACCTTGAGTGTCTTTATTAGGCGTGGCGAAGCACTTCATTACCTTTGAGCTAATCCTGCGATGGAAATACGTCATTTCCGCTACTTCCTGGCGGTTGCCCGGCAACGCAATTTCACCCGTGCTGCCGAACAGCTGGGTATCGCGCCGCCGACCCTGAGCCGGCAGATCCAGGACATGGAAACCACCCTCGGTACGCGCTTGTTTATCCGCCGCCAGCGCGAGGTCAGCCTGACCGAGGCGGGCGCGGCCTTGCTGATCGAGGCAGAGGCCACCGTGCGCCAGTTCGAGTTTGCCCAACGCAATGCCCAGCGCGCCGGGCGTGGCGAGATCGGTCATATCGAGCTGGGTTATGTGGCGTCGGCGGTGTATTCGGGGTTGTTGCAGCGCCAGGTGCAGTCGTTCTGCGCGGACTGCCCGGACGTGAGCCTCAGCGTGCGCGAGAGCCCCATGGCAGCGTTGCCGGGGCTGGTGGCGGAGGGGCGTTTCGACATCGGCTACATTCGTTCGCCGATGACCTTGCCTGATGGGGTCGAAGCGGTGCGGTTGAGCAGTGAAGGGTTTGTGCTGGCGTTGCCCCAGGATTCGTGGCTGCTGGGGTTGAAGGCAATCAGTTGCGAGCACCTACAGAACGAGACCTTCATCTTGCCCGAGCAGATCAGTGGCACGCTGCACGTGGCAGCGCAGGGTGGTTATGCGCCGCGCCTGGGGCCGCAGCCGGGTGGGTTGGTGGCGGTGATTGCGTTGGTGTCACTGGGGCAGGGCGTAGCGGTAGTGCCGGAGTCGGTGGTGGGGCATGTGAGCTTGCCGAATGTCGTGTACCGCAGCATCGAAGGCAGCGAGGCGTCGTCCTGGTTGTCGCTGATTTACCGGCGCTTTGAAAAGGCGCCGGCGGTGGCGCGGTATATAGAGCAGGTGAAGCAGGTAGCCAGGTTGAAGGTTTGATCGCGGCGGGTTAGGTGCTTCACGGGTTAAGTGTGTTGCTGCCTTCGCGAGCAAGCCCGCTCCCACCTTCGACGGCATTCCAAAGATGGAACTCGGTCGAAGGTGGGAGCGGGCTTGCTCGCGAAGGGGTCATTTCAAGCACTACACCAACCGCGGTTGAACCGAATCCGCCAATCGCGTCAGTATCAAGCAGCACGATACCGCTCCGGCATCCAGTACACCCAGTGAGCGCTCGCCCAGGCGGCTGGCGCGGCCGATTTTTGCCACCAGGTCCTTGGTGGAATCCCGCCCCCGCGACGCGGCACTTTTCATCGCCTCCAACGCCTCACTGAATGACGCCCCCGACCCATGGGCCTGTTCAAACGCCTCCACCGCCGGAATCAAGGTGTCCATCAAACACTTGTCACCCACGCCGGCTTCGGTGATGTCCTGCAACGAGGTCAGCCCGCCCCGCAGCAAATGTGCAAAGGTCGCCGCGTCAATCTGTTCGCTGCCGCGCACCTCATCCGCCATGCCGATAAACAGGCTGCCATACAACGGCCCCATGGAGCCGCCGATGCCTTCCATCAGGCTCAGTGTTAACTCATCCAGGGCTTCGGCCAGGGTCAGCTGGCGGCCTTCAATCGTGCGCCCGCAATGGGCGAACCCCTTGGCCATGTTGATGCCGTGGTCGCCATCGCCAATGGCGCCGTCGACTTCGCTCAGGTATTCGCGGTTGGCAACGATCACGCTCACCAGGTCGGCGACGATGGCGCTGCCGTCGTGGGTGGAGAAATGCTGGCTCATGGTTTAGTCCGCCTGGGTCATGCCGATGGAGCGGCAGGGTTGGTCGATCAGGGATTTCAGCTCGGCGTCCAGGCCCAGCAAGGTCAGGGTCACGCCCATCATTTCCAGGGAGGTGAAGTAGTTGCCCACGTAGCAGCGGTGAATCTTCAAGCCCCTGGCTTGCAGCTGACGTTCAACCTCGGCGTAGAAAATGTAAAGTTCCATCACCGGCGTCGCACCCAGGCCCGAGACCAGCACCACCACGCTGTCGTCCTGGCTGAAGTCGCGGTCGGCGAGGATCGGCGCGAGCATGCGGGCCGCCATGGCCTCGGCGGATTCGATCGGGATGACTTCAATGCCAGGCTCGCCGTGATGGCCGATGCCCAATTCCATCTGCCCGTCGGGAATCTGGAAGTTCGGCTTGCCCACCGCTGCGATGGTGCAGGGCGTGAGGCCGATGCCGATGGAGCGGCAATTGTCGACGGCCTTCTGGGCGACACGAATCACCCCGTCCAGGTCGTAATGCTGGGCCGCGGCTGCACCGCCGACCTTCCACATGAAGATCTCGCCTGCCACGCCGCGACGCTTGGCGATGTCGGCCTTGGGCGCCGAGGCCACGTCGTCGTTGGCGACCACGGTGCGGATGCGCATGTCCTTGCTGGCGGCCATCTTCATCGCCAGCTTCACGTTCATGTTGTCGCCGGCATAGTTGCCGTACAGGCACGCCACCCCGGCGCCGTGGTCGGCGGCACGGAAGGCGTCGAAGAAGCTTTTGGCGGTGGGCGAGGAGAAGATTTCGCCGACGGCCACGGCGTCCACCAGGCCCGGGCCGACATAGCCAAGGAACGCCGGTTCATGGCCGGAGCCGCCGCCGGTCACGATGCCCACCCGGCCCTGTGGTGACGGCTTGGCCTTGCCGATCACCCGGGGATTGGTTTCGTATTGGCGCAGCTCGGGGTGCGCGACCAGAATACCCCGCAGCATGTCCTCGACCACCTGGTCCGGATCGTTTATCACTCGATTCATAACGCGGTTTCCTGTGTTCTTGTTCTTGGTGTGGGAGCCGGGGGCTTTTGTGGGAGCTGGCTTGCCTGCGATTGCATCGGCTCGGTGTCACAGATAGACCGAGGCGTCTGCATCGCAGGCAAGCCAGCTCCCACAAAAAGCCTAAGCCCGGCGCCCGCAGGGTTTTGTGTTATTGGGCCAATCAGGGTTCCAGGACGACTTTAAGCGACTTGTCCCCGCGCTCCATCACCGCAAATGCTTCCTTGAAGTCCGCCAGGGCAAACTTGTGGGTCACCACGTCTCGCATGTCGATCTTGCGGTTGCCGATAAAGTCGATGGCGCGCGGGTACATGTAGGGGCCGAGGTGCGAGCCCAGCACGTCCAGTTCCTTGCGGTCACCGATGATCGACCAGTCCACCGTGGCCTCGTCGTTGAACACGCTGAATTCCACGAAGCGCCCCAGCTTGCGCAACATCGCCAGGCCCTGGTTCACCGCCTTGTGGTGCCCGGTGGCTTCGATGTAGATGTCGCAGCCGTAGCCATCGGTGATCTCGCGAATCTTCGCCATCACGTCGACTTCGCCCGGGTTCCACACTTCGTCCGCACCCATGCGCAGGGCGAGGGCAGCGCGTTCGGGTTTCATGTCGAGCACGATGAGTTTTTTCGGGTTGCGCATGCGCACCGCACCGATGATCCCCAGGCCCAGGGTGCCGGCGCCGGCCACCACCACGATGTCGTCGAAATCCACATTCGCCCGTTCCGCCGCGTGCAGCGAGCAGGCCAGGGGTTCGATCAGGATGGCTTCGTCCGGGGCAATCGAGTCCGGTACTTTGTGGATGATGCCTTCCTTGGTGAAGATCATGTACTGGGCCATGGCGCCCTGGACGTTGTTCTGGAAGCCGTACAAGTCGTGTTTCTGGCACATCCAGTACTGGCCGTGGTTGCAGAAGCGGCAGCCCCAGCACGGCACGATCTGTTCGGAAATCACCCGGTCGCCGACCTTCACCCCGCGCTTTTCCGCGCCAGGGCCGAGGGCGACCACGCGGCAGACAAACTCGTGGCCGGGAATCATCGGCGGCTTCACGTAGCGCGGCTGCTCGGCGTCGCCCCAGAACGAGGGCGCGCCGCGGTAGGTCTTGATGTCGCCCATGCAGATGCCGCACAGCTCGACCTTGGTGAGGATCTCGTCGGGGCCGGGCGTCGGCACATCGACGGTCTCCAGGCGATAGTCTTCGGGGCCGTGACAGACCACGGCCTGCATGGTTTTCGGAATGACGGGGGACAGTTGTTCGGCAGTGCGTTCGGTAACGGTAGACATGACGATAAACCTCACGACAAAAGATCAATTACTGGATGCTGTAGCCACCGTCGATCACCACGTTTTCCCCGGTGATCATCTGTGCGGCGTCGCTGAGCAGGTACAACGCCAGCCCGGCGATTTCTTCCGGCTGGGCAAAGCGGCCCGCCGGGATCTGCAATTTGGCCCGTTCCCCCAGCTCGCCCGCCCAGGCCTTTTTACCGAGGGCGGTTTCGACGATGGTCGGGGAGATGGCGTTGACGTTGATATGCGGCGCCCATTCCATGGCGAGCACCTTGGTCATGCCGACCACGGCGGCCTTGCTGGCGCAGTAGGCGACGTGACGGTCCAGGCCGATCACCGCCGCTTGGGAGGCGAGGTTGACGATGCGCCCGCTGCCCTGGGCAAGCATGTGCCTGGCGCAGGCCTGGGCCACGAAGAAACTGGCCTTGAGGTTGATGTCGAGAGTGGTGTCCCAGGCGTTTTCGCTGACGTCCAGGGCCTTGTCCAGCAGGGCGACGCCGGCGCTGTTGATCAGGTAATCCAAGCGTTTGAAGTGATCGAATACGTAATCGACGGTGCTGTGCACCTGGTCGAGTTGGCGCAGGTCCACGGCGATGCCGATGTTCCCGGCGCCGAGGCTGGCGGCGACTTCGACCACGGCCGGGTCGCGGTCCAGCAGGGCCACCCGCGCGCCGCGTTCCACCAGCAGGCTGGCACAAGCCAGACCGATCCCGGCGGCCCCGCCGGTGATCACGGCGCAGCGGCCGGTGAGGTCGAAGGCTTGATTCCAGAATCCAGACATGAACATGACTCCATTTTTCAGATCGGTGAAGATCCAATGTGGGAGCGGGCTTGCTCGCGAAAGCGGTGTATCAGGTGGCACATCTGTTGAATGATCCACCGCTTTCGCGAGCAAGCCCGCTCCCACACTTGACCGGGTTTCAAGTCAAAACTTACTTCGTACCGCTCACCTGCTGATACAGCGCATCCGCATTCGCATTGGTCACCGGCACCCACGGCAGGATGTAGTTCCTGGCGGTGCCGTCACCCCATTTCACGTCCTTGCCATAACGTTCCCAGATCACCGACTGCGGCTTGTAATCCTTGCCGGCCAGCGCCCGCAGCGCCACATCCAGCGCGCCTTGGGACTGGGCCTGGGCGTCCTGCAGGAAGGTGGTTACTTCATCCTTCTTCGCCGCCTGGATCGCATCCGGCATGCCGTCGATGGACGTCACCGGCACATCCTTGGACGTCAGCCCATGGGACTTCAACGCCTGCACCGCACCGAGGGCCATGTCATCGTTTTGCGCGATCACCCCGTTGATGCCCTTGGGGTGTGCGTTCAGCCAGTCTTCGGTCAGGGCCAGGGCCTGGGCGCGGTCCCAGTTGGCGGTTTTCTTCTCGATGATCTTGATGTCCGGGTGCTTGCCCAGTACTTCCATCTCGCCCTTTTCGCGGTCGATCTGCGCCGACTGGCCAATCGGGCCCTGGATGATCACCACGTTGCCGCGGCCCTTGAGTTTGTCGACCATGGCCTGGGCCTGCAGGCGACCGCCTTCCACGTCATCGTTGCCAACATAAGGCACGTTGGCGTCCGCCACCTTGGTGTTGGAGGCGATCACCACCACGTCATTGCTCATGGCGGCCTTCACGGTGCCGACGCCGGCCTTGGTGTCGATCGGCACAAACAGGATCGCGTCGTAGTGCTGGGTCACCATGTTTTCAATCTGGTTGTTCTGGGTCAGTGCGTCATAGTTGCCGTCGAACACGGTCAACTGCACGGTGCCGTCCTTGACTGCGGGGTGTTCCTTCAGCTCGCGCACCCAGTTCTGCATGAACTGGCCCTTGAGCCCGTACACGGCGGCGCCGATCTTGTAGGTCTTGCCATCGGCGGCCAGGGTGACACTGCTGGCGAGCAGGGAGAGTGCCGCGACGGCGGCCAAAGTCGTACCAGGTTTCATGAGAGAACTCCGTTATTGTTGTAGTGGTAGTTTTCAGAACTAGCGTTTCTTCTTGCGCCACACGTCAATCAGCACTGCGAACACGATGATCAGGCCCTTGGCGACCTGCTGGTAATAGGAGGACACGCCGAGCAGGTTCAGGCCGTTGTTGATCACGCCGATCAGCAATGCGCCAAACAGCGTGCCGACAATCGTGCCGGTACCGCCCGACAGGCTGGTGCCGCCGATTACCACGGCGGCAATCGCATCCAGCTCATACGAAGTGCCGGCCTGGGGCAGGGCAGAGGTGGTGCGCGCCGACAGCACCACACCGGCCAGCCCGGCGAGCAGGCCCGAGACCACGTACACCGAAAACATCACCTTGCGCACGCCGATCCCGGAGGTGCGCGCGCTCTTCTCGTTGCCGCCCACCGCATACACATAACGGCCGTAAGTGGTGTAGCGCAGCACCATCCAGAAGATCAGCGCGACCACGGCGAAGATCACGATGGGCACACCGATCGGGCCGATCTTGCCGATGCCCAGCGCCAGGTAGGCGTCGGGCAGGTCAGTGATCGGGCTGCCGTCGTTCAAGATGAAGGTCATGCCCCGGGCAATGCTCAACATGCCCAAGGTCGCGACAAAGGGCGGGATCGACAGGTTGGCCACCATAAAGCCGTTCACCACCCCGAGCATCGCCCCGGCGAACATCCCGGCGCTGACTGCCGCGAGCACGCCATAGCCCTGGGTCGCGACCATGGCGCTGCACAGCCCGGCAAAGGCCAGGATCGAGCCCACCGACAGGTCGATGCCCTTGGTCAGGATCACGTAGGTCATGCCCACGGCGAGGATCCCGTTGATCGAGGTCTGGCGCAGGATGTCCATCCAGTTGCGCCAGGTCATGAAGTATTCGCTGGCGAAGGCCATCACCAGGCACAGGAGGATGAACACCAGCGGCAGGCCGAAGCGGTCGAGGGACAGGCGCAGGCGGCTGCGGGGTGCGGTCGTGACGGGGGCGGCTGCAGGTGTAGAAAGTGATTTGGCATTCATGAGGCAAGACTCAACAAGGCTTCCTGGGAAAGGGCGGTATCGCTGCTGATGGTCACCAGCCTTCCGCCTTTGAACACGGCAATACGGTCACTCAGGTGCAGCAATTCCGGGGCTTCGGACGACACCACAATTGCCGCGCCGCCGGCGCGCACGAACTGGTCCAGCAGGTGATAGATCTCCTGCTTGGCGCCTTCATCGATGCCCCGGGTCGGCTCATCGCACAGCAGGCAGATCGGCTGGGTCGACAGGCATTTGGCGAGCACTACTTTCTGCTGGTTGCCGCCGCTCATGGATTCCACCGGCAGGTCCAGGGAAGTGGTCTTGATCTGCAGGCGCTTGACCATGTCCTGGGCCAGTTGGTTTTCCTTGCGGGCATTGATCAGCGACCAGCTCGACAGCTGCTTGTACGCCGACAATGCGATGTTCGAGAGGATGCTGCCGCTGAGCACCAGGCCGCTGTCCTTGCGGTCTTCGGTGACCAGTGACATGCCGGCCTGGATCGTTGCCTTGGGCAGGCCGATGGGCATCGGTTTGCCTTGCAGGGTCACGCTGCCGGAGTCCGGCGTGGTGAGGCCGTAGATGCAGTTGAGGAATTCGCTGCGGCCCGAGCCCATCAGCCCGTAGATGCCGAGAATCTCGCCCTGGCGCAGTTGCAGGCTGATGTCCTGGAACTCGCCGGCGCGGCTCAGGCTGTCGACGTCCAGGCAGCATTCGGCGGCGCATTCGCGGCCGACCTTGTGGTCGATGCGGGTCAGTTCCTGGCCGACGATGCCGCGCACCAGGTGGGCGCGGTCGATATCGGCCATGCGCCCGGTCTCAACGAAGGCGCCGTCGCGAAAGATGCTGTAGTCGTCGGCAATCTGCGCCAGTTCACTGAGGCGGTGCGACACATAGATGATGCCGGCACCACGGGCGGTGAGGCGGCGGATGGCCTTGAACAGGGTTTCGGCCTCGCGCTCGCCGATGGCCGAGGTGGGCTCGTCCATGATCATCACCTGGCAGTCGTGGCTGAATGCCTTGGCGATCTCCACCAGCTGGATCTGCGCCACGCTCAGGCGATGCATGGGGCTGGTGGCGTCGACGTCGAACTCCAGGCCTTCCAGCAGTTCGCGAGTGCGCCGGTTGAGCTCCTTGCTGTCGACGATGCAGCCGGCGCGGCGCGGTTCGCGGCCCAGCCAGATGTTTTCGGCGACGGTCATGTAGGGAATGGGTTCCAGCTCCTGGGTGATCATCGCGATCCCCGCCGCGAGTGCTTCGCTGGGGCGGTTGAACTGAACGGGGGAGCCGTTGAGCAGGATGGTCCCGGCGTCACGCTGGGTGATGCCCATCAGGATGCTCAGGAAAGTCGATTTGCCTGCGCCATTGCCGCCGCACAGGGCGTGGACGCTGCCGGCCCGCAGAGAGAGGCGCCCCTCACGCAGGGCAGGAATCCCGGCGTAAGCCTTGGCGACGTGTTCAGCCTGGAGCAGTAATGGCGTGGCCATCGGCGTGTCCTCGTGCTGTGAATTCTTATTAGGTCGCACAGTCATGTTTCGCTGTGAGCATATGTGTATCAAATGAAATTCTGATCAGTCAATCTCTTTCACTGAAAAGTTGTAAATGGATGGATTTGCGCAAAGTACGCCGGTTTAGAGGGCTTTGACTGGAAGGTCAGCTAAATCCCGCTTGACAGGGCGACTGGAATATCCGAGAAATGACTGAGATAAATTTCATCGAGTGATCATATGATCACTCTCCAGTACCCAAAACGGCAGCGGAGCCAAACGCCATGAACACACCTTTCCCGGTGGCTATCGGATGCGATGAAGCGGGTTATGAGCTCAAAGAACTGTTGAAGCGCCATATCGAGGCGCTGGGTTACCCGGTGACGGACTTCGGCACCCATTCCACGGCGCCGGTGCTGTACCCGGACATTGCCCTGGCGGTGGCCACGGCGATCAATGCCGGCGAGCAACGCTTGGGCGTGCTGGTGTGCGGCACTGGCATCGGCATGGCCATCTCGGCCAACAAAGTCCTGGGGATTCGTGCGGCCCAGGCCCATGACACCTATTCGGCGGAGCGGGCACGCAAGAGCAACGATGCGCAGATCCTGTCCATCGGTGCACGGGTGATCGGCGCGGAACTGGCCAAGAGCATCGTCAAGTCGTTCCTGGAGTCGGAGTTCGAAGCCGCGCGTTCCGGGGCCAAGGTCGACCGCATCAACGCGATCGAGCGTGACGGGCATCAGTAGTGGACGGAACGGGGCAAGAGTCGGGAGAATGCGCCTTTGACACCGAAACGGAAGCCCGTGCCCATGAGTGACAGTACCCAGCGCATCGCCAGCGACATCGACCTGATGACCGAAGTGGCGATGCTCTATTACCTTGAGAACGTCACTCAGGAAGCCATCGCCAAGCGCTTCGACCTGTCCCGGGCAAAAGTCAGCCGCCTGCTCAAACGCGCACGGGATGAAGGGATTGTCGAGGTGCGGGTGTTGCAGCACCCGGCGATGAACAACGAGCTGGAACAGGCGCTGGTGGAGCGCTTCCAGCTGGACCGCGCCTTGATTGCGGTGGACCACAGCGACCCGGACACCCAGCGCTCGGCGGTGGCGAGCCTGGTGGCCAACTACCTGAACAAAACCCTCAGCGACGGCATGATCGTCGCGGTGGGTATGGGGCGTAACGTCGGTGCGGTGGCCGATAATGTGTTTTTGCCGGTGACCCGCAACTGCACGTTTGTGTGCGCCATTGGCGGTTCGCTCAAGGCGGGTGAATACATGAACCCCGACCATATTTGCCGGCGCCTGGCCCTGCGGTTTGGTGGCGAGAGTGAAAGCCTGTACGCCCCGGCGCTGGTGGCCAACCCGGAACTGCGTGGGGTGTTGATCAGCAACGATACGGTGCGTTCCACGCTTGACCGTGCCCGCCGTGCGGACATGGCGTTGATCGGCATCGGTGACATGAGTGAAAACAGCAACATGGTGCGCATGGGGTGGTTTTCGCCCCAGGAAATTGCACAGGCGCGGTTGTCCGGCACCGTGGGGGACATGATGGGTTATGACTTCATCGACATTCATGGCCAGCCGGCGGTCAACGCGATTCAGGGGCGGGTGATCGGGTTGACGGTGCAGGAGCTGTTCCGGATTCCGGATGTGGTGGCGATTGCCAGTGAAAACACCAAGGCGGCGGCAACGCTGGGGGCGTTGCGTTCGGGAGTGATCAATACCCTGGCGACCACGGTGACCAATGCTCACACCATCCTTGCGCTGGATGACGCGACGCGTAAAAGCTGACACCGCCGATAGTCCAGGCCCTGAACATCACCTGTGGGAGCTGTCGAGCCTTGGCGAGGCTGCGATGGCATCACCGCGGTATGACTGGAGTACCGAGTTGTCTGCATCGCGGACAAGCCCGGCTCCCACAGTTGACTGCCTCAGGGTTTCCACACCTGCACATCCTGCGCATCCACCGCCTTGGGCAACAACCCCGCCTTGAAGAACGCATCCGCAATTTTCTGCTGTTCCCCCAACTGATCCAGCGTCACCGGTTGCACCTCATAGCTGCGATGAGCATTGGCGGCCTCGACAGTCTCCACATCCAGGTTGCCCCACAATGGCCCCAGCACTTTCGCGGCATCACGCGGGTGGCTCTTCACCCACTCGCCAGCCTGGTGCAACTGCTCGTACACCAGCTTCAGCACTTCGGGATGCGCCTGGGCGTAGGGCGTACCCGTCAGGTAATAGCGCTTGTAACTGGCCAGCCCGGTACCGTCCGCAAGGGTGCGGGTGGGTAGTTGGCGCTGCACGCTGGTGAGGAACGGTTCCCACGTGACCCATGCATCAACCTTGTTGTTTTCAAACGCAGCGCGGCCATCGGCGGGCGTCAGGTACGCCGGCTCGATATCGGAGAAGGCCAGCCCCGCCTTGTCCAAGGCAGCGATCAATAAATAGTGAGTGCCGGCGGCCTTGGTCACGGCGATTTTCTTGCCTTTCAAATCCGCCAGTTGCTGGATCGGCGAGTCCTTGCGCACCACGATCGCCTGGGCTTGGGGCGAGGGCGCTTCCTGGGCGAAGTAGGTGAGCTTGGCCTGGGCGGCCTGGGCGAAGATCGGCACGGTGTCGGCCACGTCGGCGCTGATATCCACGTTACCGACGTTGAGTGCTTCCAGCAGCGGCAGGCCACTGGGGAACTCGTGCCAGGTGACGTCGATGCCGTCGGCCTTGAGGGCTTTTTCCAGGGTGCCCTGGGTTTTCAGCAAGGTGATCAGGGTCGAGGATTTCTGGTAACCGATGCGTACGGTTTCCTGGGCTTGTGTGCTCAGGGTGGTGCAGAGGCCCAGTGTGGCAAGGCCTGCGATGAAAAGGCGATGGAGCGAAAACTGGGGCATGGCGTGCTCGACTCTTAATGGATTAAGGTGAGCTTATTGTTCTAAAAAACATTCGATAAATAATTTTTCGATCTTAGCTTAGGGCTTTATCGGGTGCGCCGTTCGCGGCCTTTCAGCGTCAGGGAACAAGGAGGCGATATGCAGTTATAGGTTGGTTGCTCATGGGGTGGTGGCCAAGGCGATTCGCGCCCTGGTTCGCGATGACTTTTCAGACTTCTTCGACTGGCAGTTGCGCAATGGCGAAGTGCTGAGCCTCAACATCGACGCAGAGCCCAATGTGGCGAGGGAGCTTGCTCCCGTTGGGGGGCGAAGCGCCCCCTGGTAGGCCGCTGCGGTCTTTCAGGATGGGCCGGTCAATGCTTTTGGGGTTGCTGCGCAACCCAGCGGGAGCAAGCTCCCTCGCCACAGTGTGGGTGTGAGTCATGTCTACAGGGGAACGCTCAACGCCTGCGCAAACGCCTGGGGCGTAGGGCTTTCCGGCCAGGTCGGAACACCCTCCGCCAGCGTTACCCACGGCTGCTTGTGCCGCAGCCAGATATGCGCCACCGGCTGCACGGACGGGCTCTCATCCAGTGTCCCGACCCGCAGCACAACCAACCCCGGCGCGGCCGTCGTGGTGTTGCAGATCCGCGTATGGCACACCCCGCACAACCGATGTTCCGAGCGCTGCCCATCGACGTCATAGGCATATTCCGTCAGCGAACCTTCAACCCGCAGCGCATCCGCCGGCAACAGCGCATGCAGGGCAAACGCGCTGCCGCTCCAGGTCTGGCAGTGGCGGCAATGGCAGGCATACACCGCCAGCGGCGCGTCGGTATCGAGGGTGTAGGTCACGCGGGCGCAGCGACATTGGCCGGTGAGTGTCATCAAAAACGATCCTGTGCAAAGTGAGGGCGAAAGCCCCATCGGTTATGCTCGCCAGCATGCCGCAGCCTCCGAACAAAGAACATCCGCCAAAACTGCCCAGCGGCTCACAGGAAATGTATGAACGCCCCGCAACTCCAATGGGAAACCCAGCGCGCCTTCCTCGCCGTGTTGCGCACCGGCAGCCTGTCGGGCGCGGCCCGTTTGCTGGGGATCGCCCAGGCCACCGCGCGGCGAAGGATCGAGGCCCTGGAGCAGAGCGTCGGGGTCAGCCTGTTTATCCGCTCACCCGCCGGGCTGTTGCCCACCGACACGGCCAAGGACCTGATCAGCCACGTTGAAGCGATGGCCGTTGCCGCCAACGCCTTCAGCCGCGCAGCCTCGGCCGACACGGCCCTCGCCGGCGGCACGGTGCGGCTCACCAGCGGCAAGCTGCTGGGCGTTGAAGTGCTGCCGCCCATGTTGCGCAGCCTGCGCCGTGATCATCCGCAATTGGCCATCGAACTGAGCGTATCCAATCGGCTGCAGGCACTTGCCCGGCAAGAGGCCGACGTCGCCGTACGCATCCGTCGCCCGGTCGAATCCACGGTGGTCGCGCGCAAGGTCGGCGACCTTCACGTAGGGTTGTACGCCGCACCCGAACTGTTGGCAGAGCAGGGCACGCCGGACACCGTTGCGCAATTGCACGGCTACCCGCTGATCGGGCCGGACCGCAACTTGCTGGAGATCGAATTCCTGGGTGAGCGCGGTTTCGACTGTTCGGCGCCCAGTACGGTGATTCGCACCGACGATCACCTCGCGCAGTTGGCCGCTCTGCGTGCGGGGCTTGGGATCGGCGTGTGTTCAGCCCAGGTGGCACAACGTCACGGGCTGGTGCGGGTGTTGCCCGCGCAGGTGGATTTCAAGGTTGACGTGTGGATCGCCATGCATCAGGACATGCGCAAGGTCCCGCGCATCGCCGTGGTGTTCGATGGCTTGGGCGCGGCCCTGACGGACTTCCTTCAGCCGCGATAACGCAGCGCGTCAACCAACAATGCAAATGCGGGCCAGCCCGTGCGGGCCATTCGCCCCGGCGACACGGTATGGATTGCACCCGGGGTCAAGCATTGGCATGGCGCCACGGCGAACACCGCCATGACCCATATCGCGATCAACGAAATGCTCGACGGCAAGGTGGTGGACTGGATGGAGCAGGTCAGCGACGAACAGTACGCCGCGCAGTAATCGGTCTCACCGTCGCAACTGCGGCTCGCCTTCAATGCAGCTCACCAGAAACTCCATCACCACCTTCACCGACGGCGAGCGGCGCATATCCGGATACACCGTCAGCCAGATATCGCGAACCGGGCCTTCGGTGTTCGTTGCCAACCGCACCAATGCCGCGTCGTGATCGCCCACCAGCGTGGGCAACACCACTGCACCCACCTGGGCCCGGGCGGCCATTTGCTGGGTGATCAGGTCGCTGGCGGCGAAGGCAATCGTGCGGTTGCCGCGCACCTGGTGCATCCACGCCTGTTGGGGCAGATGGTCGCGGGTGGCGTCATAGGCAATGAACGTCCACTGTTCAGCGGGTAACTGCTTGAGCTCGGGCGTGGCATAGAGCCCGAAACGCACGGCGCCGACCTTGCGACGCACCAGCGCTTCCTCATCGGGACGCACCGTGCGCAGGGCAATGTCGGCTTCGCCTTTGTCGAGGGCGGCCAGCGTCGTCGAGGACATCAACACGATATTCAGCTTGGGATACTGCGCCCTGAAGCGTGCGACATGGGGCGCGATGCAGTGGATGGCAATCGACGGCGGGCAACTGACCCGCACGGTGCCGGCCACTTCGATCGAGGCCACGCGGGACAGGCGCATCACTTCGGTGGCCATCTCGCCCATGCCGGCCGCCAGCTTCGCCAGTGCCAGGCCTTCCTCGGTGAGCGGCCGGCTGCGGGGCAGGCGATCCACCAGTTTGACGCCGAGGGCTTTTTCCAGGGCATCGACGCGCCGGCCAACAGTGGCGTGTTCCACCTGCAGTTCGCGGGCGGCAGCCGACAGTGATTGGGTGCGCGCCAGCACGGTGAAGAAATACAGATCCTGCCAGTCGAACATCGGGCTATTTTCGCACGGAGGGGGGGAGGTATTGGGGAATTCTCGTACAGAGTAGCGCCTTTTACCATGGCGCATTCCCACTGCAAACGGAGTTGTCTCGCGATGAAAGCCCTCACCCTTGAAACCTACGGCGGCCCGGAAGTTGTTCAACTGCGCCACGATGTCCCTACACCTCAGGTGACACCCGGCCATGTGCTGGTCAAGGTGGCCTGCGCCGGGATCAATTTCATGGATGTGCACACCCGCCAGGGCAAATACGCCAGCTCGGTGACCTACCCGGTACGGCTGCCGTGCACCCTGGGCATGGAAGGCGCGGGTGTGGTGGTGGCGGTGGGCGAGGGCGTGAGCCATTTGGCGCCGGGTGATCGGGTGGCCTGGTGCATTGCCTGGGGCGCGTTCGCTGAATACGCCAGCGTACCCGCCGCGCGGGTGGCGCAAATTCCCAATGCGATCAGCTTCGATCAGGCGGCTGCGGCGATGTTCCAGGGCTGCACGGCTCACTACCTGATTGAAGACGTCGCGCGGTTGCAGGCGGGCAACAGCTGCCTGATCCATGCCGCGTCCGGCAGCATCGGCCAGTTGTTGGTGCAAATGGCCCATCGGCTCGGTGCCACGGTGTTCACCACCGGCAGCAGCGTCGAAAAGTGCGCGATTGCCCTTGAGCGTGGCGCGGATCAGGCCTGGCAATACGACGGGTTTGCCGAGCGGGTGTTGGAGGCCACGCAAGGGCAGGGCGTGGATGTGGTGTTCGATTCGGTGGGCAAGGCCACCTTGCGCGAGAGCTTCAGGGCTTGCCGTACGCGCGGGTTGATCGTCAATTACGGCAACGTCTCCGGTTCGATCACTGATCTGGACCCGATGGAGCTGGGGGAAGCTGGCTCGTTGTTCCTGACCCGGCCACGGCTCAACGACCACATGGCCGACGGGCCGACGGTGCAGAGGCGTGCCAATGCAGTGTTTGCGGCGATGCTTGAGGGTTCGCTGACGGTGGATATCGAAGGGCATTACACGCTGGAAGAGGTGCAGCAGGTGCACGCGAGGATTGAGGCACGGCAGCAGATTGGCAAGGCGGTGGTGTGGCTGGATCGTGAACTTCACTAATGGCCAGAGAGCTTGTGTGGCGAGGGAGCAAGCTCCCTCGCCACAGGGGTCGTGGCGCTTGTGAGGATCAGTTAACAGCAGGCGAAAAAAAGCCGGCTGATCAGGCCGGCTGGGGGTGAACCGCGAACGACAGGGGTTACGCGCGGTTTTCCATCAGGCGGTCAGCGCCACCTTCAGCTACACGGTTTTCTTGAAGACGGTCAGCACCACCTTCGGCTACGCGGTTTTCTTGAAGACGGTCAGCGCCACCTTCAGCTACACGGTTTTCTTGAAGGCGATCAGCACCACCTTCAGCAACACGACGTTCCAGCAGGCGATCAGACCCGCCTTCAGCAACGCGGCGTTCCAGCATACGGTCAGACCCACCCTCAGCCACGCGGCTGTCCATCAGGCGATCCGCGCCGCCTTCAGCGAGGGCAGGTTGGGTAAAGGCGCTTACAGCAAGTACCGAGAAAGCGAGGCTAAGCAAGAGTTGGCGTTTCATGAGGGTGTGCTCCGGGAAAGTCGTTGGTTGGTATGGATGCGATGTTACGCGGCAGATTTTTTAAGAGAACTTCATTGGGCTGATGGTGACTATCGACGCCAGCGATGGCCCGTTTTCCCGGGCCATCGCGTCGCTCATCACGGCATTTCTGGCAGTTCCCGAGGGCGCAGGTCGAACACCAGCACCTCGGCGTCCTCCCCACGGCTCAGGTGAATCTCCCGCTCATCGCGCACTCGGGCGCCGTCGCCTTCGTGCAAGCGCTGGTCATTGACTTCAACGCTGCCCCGCGCCACATGGATGTAGGCGTAGCGTTCCGGGGCCAGCGGCAGGCTGGCGGTTTCAAAGCCGTTGAACAGCCCGGCATACACCCGCGCGTCCTGGCGCACGCCGAGGGAGCCGTCGGTGCCTTCCGGCGAGATGATCAACTGCAACCGGCCGCGTTTCTGCGCCTCGGTGAAGTGCTCCTGCTGATAGCGCGGTTCGGCGCCCGCCACCTCCGGCACGATCCAGATTTGCAGGAAGTGCACGCCCTGGGTGTGGCTGTGGTTGAACTCGCTGTGGGCCACGCCGCTGCCGGCGCTCATCAGTTGCACGTCGCCGGGGCGAATCACCGAACCGGTGCCCAGGGTGTCCTTGTGTTCCAGGGCGCCTTCGAGCACATAGGAGAAAATCTCCATGTCGCGGTGCGGGTGTTGGCCGAAGCCCTTGCCGGCGGCAACCCGGTCATCGTTGATCACCAGCAGGTCGGAAAAACCCTGTTCTTTGGGATTCCAGTAGTTGGCGAACGAGAAGGTGTGGAACGACTTCAACCAACCGTGATTGGCGGCGCCGCGTTCCGAGGCTTTGCGAAGGGTCAGCATGGGGTGTTCTCCTCAAGGGAAGCCTGGCTGCGAGATGCAGGGCTTCGGTGTGAGGAGAAGATTACTGGTTAACGATAGGTTGATTAAGAAGCTGAAATCGGAATGACTGTCTCTTTTAGATTGACGATCGCCAGCTGTGCCGTCCGCAGATGATGGCGGTAGCGCAGCTGAAGTTTGCGCCAGGCCATCGGGTTCACGCCTTCGCTGCGGCTGAACAGGTGACAGAAGTGCGCCTGGTCGCAGAACCCGCATTCCTGGCTGATCTGCGTCAGGCTCAGGGCGGAGCCGGTGATCAGCACCTTGGCCTGCTTGATGCGTTGCTGGCGAATCCATTCCTGGGGCGATACACCGGTGGTGCGCTTGAAGGCCCTGGAGAAATGGCTGCGGGACAGCTCACAGGCGCGAGCCAGTTCCGTCACCTGCAGGGGGCCAGCAAGATTGGCGAGGATCAATTGCTTGACCCTCTGTTCCCGCTCTGAACACAGGGTTCCGGTTGCAGCTGCTGGTTGAGCCATGATCGCTATCCGTGGTCGATGGGCGCTTGTTTTCACACACCTTACCGGTGAATGAATCCCCAGTGTAGACCGCTGCAAGCATCTGTTGAACTGAGCACATGCATGCAATTTTTCTGGATCGGGCCGTCGCACACTAGCGCGAACGTTCAAGCATCCAGGGGAAGGGCACGATGGACTCAACAGCACAAGGCGGGCCGGACGAGGTCGTGACCCTGGTGGTCAAGCACCGCATAAAACCCGGGCTTGAAGCCGACTACGAAGCCTGGCTGCGACGCATCGTGCGTATTGCCGGTGAGCGTCCCGGGCACCTCGGCGTCGATGTGGTGCGCAGTAAACAGGGCGGGTTGGCGCTATTCACCTGCGTGCTGCGTTACCGCTCCACCGAAGACCTGGAGCGCTGGCTCGATTCGCCGCAGCGCCTGGAGCTGATCAACCAAGCCGCACCGATGCTGGCCGACGGCGACCAGACCGAAGTCGGCGCGGTCAACGAGTTCTGGTTCTCGCCCCTGGCCGATACTGCCGCCAAGCCGCCGCGCTGGAAGCAGGCGGTGGTCACGCTGCTGGTGATCCTGCCGCTGACCTTGCTGGTGCCGATCATCTGGGGCCCGGTACTGCGGCTGCACCCGTTCCTGTCCAACTACATCGTCGCCACCTTCCTGGTCACCCTGACCATCGTTGTACTGGTGGTTTACCTGCTGATGCCGGCGGCCACCCGTCTGTTCGCGCCCTGGCTTGAAGCCTCTGTAAAGGAAACCCTATGAACGCCGACCTGATTCTGTTCAATGGCCAGTTCCACACCGTGGACCGTGAAAATCCCCGCGCCACGGCAGTTGCGATCCACCAGGGACGCTTCGTCGCGGTGGGCACCGACGACGAAGCCATGGCCCTTCGCGGCAGTGGTACCCAGGTCATCGACCTCAAGGGTCGCACCGTCATCCCTGGCCTCAACGACTCGCACCTGCACCTGATCCGTGGCGGCCTGAACTACAACCTCGAACTGCGCTGGGAAGGCGTGCCGTCCCTGGCCGATGCCCTGCGCATGCTCAAGGATCAGGCTGACCGCACGCCCACGCCGCAGTGGGTGAGGGTGGTGGGCGGCTGGAACGAATTCCAGTTCGCTGAAAAGCGCATGCCCACCCTCGACGAACTCAACCAGGCCGCCCCCGACACGCCGGTGTTCGTGCTGCACCTGTATGACCGCGCCTTGCTCAACCGTGCCGCCCTGCGGGTGGCCGGCTACACCAAGGACACGCCGAACCCGCCCGGCGGCGAGATCGTGCGCGACCATAACGGCAACCCCACCGGCATGCTGGTGGCGCGGCCCAACGCGATGATTCTCTACGCGACCCTGGCCAAGGGCCCGAAACTGCCCCTGGAATACCAGGTGAATTCCACCCGCCAGTTCATGCGCGAACTCAACCGCCTGGGGCTGACCAGCGCCATCGACGCCGGCGGTGGTTTCCAGAACTACCCCGACGATTATGCCGTGATCGAGCAGTTGGCCAAGGACCAGCAACTGACCGTGCGCATCGCGTACAACCTGTTCACCCAGAAGCCCAAGGAAGAACTCAGCGACTTCAAGAACTGGACCGGCAGCGTGACCCTGCATCAGGGCGACGACTACCTGCGCCACAACGGCGCGGGCGAAATGCTGGTGTTCTCGGCGGCCGACTTCGAAGACTTCCTCGAACCACGCCCGGACCTGCCGCTGACCATGGAGCAGGAACTGGAACCGGTGGTGCGCCACCTCGTAGAACAGCGCTGGCCGTTCCGCCTGCACGCCACTTACAACGAGTCGATCTCGCGGATGCTCGACGTGTTCGAGAAGGTCAACCGCGACATCCCGTTCAACGGCTTGCCATGGTTCTTCGACCACGCCGAAACCATCACCCCGCAGAACATCGAGCGCGTGCGGGCGCTGGGCGGCGGCATCGCGATCCAGGACCGCATGGCGTTCCAGGGTGAGTACTTTGTGGAGCGCTACGGCGCCAAGGCCGCCGAGGCCACGCCGCCGATCAAACGCATGCTCGCCGAAGGCGTGCCGGTGGGCGCTGGCACCGACGCCACCCGGGTGTCGAGCTACAACCCCTGGACCTCGCTGTACTGGATGGTCAGCGGCCGCACCGTCGGCGGGCTGGAACTGCACGCCGAGGGGCTGCCCCGGCTGACGGCCCTGGAACTGTTCACCCACGGCAGCGCCTGGTTCTCCTCCGAGCAAGGCAAGAAGGGCCAGATCAAGGTCGGCCAACTGGCGGACGTGGCGGCACTGTCGGCGGACTTCTTCAGTGTCGACGAGGAAGCCATCAAGTGGATCGAATCGGTACTCACCGTGGTCGGCGGCAAGGTGGTGTACGGCGCCGGCGACTTTGAAGATTTCGCACCACCCAGCGTGCCGGTGCTGCCGGACTGGTCGCCGGTGGTCAAGGTCCCGGGCCACTGGCGCCCGGCCTCAGCGCTGCAAGCCCAGGTGCACCAATGCAGCGGCCCCTGTGGCGTGCATTCCCATAGCCATGAACGGGCGCGTCTCTCGAACGTGCCGGTCAGCGACTTCCAGGGTTTCTGGGGCGCGTTTGGCTGCTCGTGTTTTGCCTTCTGAATCTAACCTCAAAGGAGTATTCCCATGACTTACAAACGCCTGAACAAAGATGACGCCGTGGTCCTGCTGGTGGATCACCAGACCGGCCTGATTTCCCTGGTGCAGGACTTCTCGCCCAACGAGTTCAAGAACAACGTGCTGGCCCTGGCGGACCTGGCCAAGTTCTTCAAGCTGCCGACTATCCTCACCACCAGTTTCGAAAGCGGCCCCAACGGCCCGATGGTGCCGGAGCTGAAAGAACTGTTCCCGGACGCGCCGTACATCCCGCGCCCTGGCCAGATCAACGCATGGGACAACGAAGATTTCGTCAAGGCAGTGAAAGCCACCGGCCGCAAGCAACTGATCATTGCCGGGGTGGTGACCGACGTGTGCGTGACCTTCCCGACGTTGTCGGCCCTGGCTGAAGGGTTTGAAGTGTTTGTGGTCACCGATGCTTCGGGCACCTTCAATGAGACCGTGCAACAGGCTGCGTGGGCACGCATGACGGCGGCCGGTGCACAGCTGGTGAACTGGTTCTCGGTGGCCTGCGAGCTGCAGGTGGACTGGCGCAACGACATGGAAGGCTTGGCGAATCTGCTGTCGCCGCGTATTCCCAACTATCGCAATTTGATGAACAGCTACTCGGCGCTGACGGCCAAATAAACCGCTCTCTGATATGCAGGTAATCCAATGTGGGAGCGGGCTTGCTCGCGAAGGCGGTGTGCCAGTCAATACATGTACCGACTGACCCACCGCCTTCGCGAGCAAGCCCGCTCCCACATTTTGATTTGTGGTGTGGCGACTGACCGGCTATAAAACAGCCCAGCGTCCACCGAGAAGCGACAATGAACCCCTTCGAAGACATGCGCCTGTTTTGCCAGGTCATGGAATCCGGCAGTTTCACCGCTGCCGCCGAGCATCTTGGCCTGTCCAAGCAGTTTGTCAGCCGCCGCCTGATCCAGCTGGAAGAGCGCCTCGGCGTACGCCTGCTCAACCGCTCCACCCGCCGCCTGGACGTCACGCCGCTGGGCCAGAGTTACTACGAATCCGCCCTGCGCCTGCTCAGTGAAGTCGAGCAAGTGGAGCAGGGCATCGCCGGGCAAAACACCGAGCCCCGAGGCACCATTCGCCTGAGCGCGCCGTTGTCGTTTGCCATGGCGCACCTGGGTTGCCTGTTGCCGCTGTTCCTGCAACGCCACCCTCACGTCACCGTGGAAGTGGACCTCAGTGACCGCCCGGTAGACCTCATCAGCGAGGGCTACGACCTGGTGCTGCGCATCGGCACCCTTGAGGATTCGACCCTGATCGCCCGACGCATCGCCAGTGTGCAGCGCGTCTACTGCGCCAGTCCCGACTACCTGGCCCGCCACGGCACGCCGCAGAGTCCCGATGACCTGGCCGATCACGCATGCCTGCCTTACGGCCATGGTCGCCAGGTGCAATGGCACTTCAAGGTCGATGGCAAACCCCACACCCGCAACGTCAGCGGGCGCATGCGGGTCAACAACGGTGAGCTGCTGCGGGATGCCGCCGTGGCCGGGTTGGGCATCACCTATCTACCCCATTTTATCGTTGCCCAAGCCTTGCAGGACGGCCGCCTGGTGACGCTGCTGGAAGACTGCGCGCCCGAACCCCTGACCCTTTCCGCCGTTTACCCCCAGCACCGCCAGAGCTCGCGCCCGGTGCAGGCGTTGATCGAGTTCCTGCGTGAACGCCTGGCCGGCGGTTGTTGAATCAGAACGCGTACTGCACCCGGCTGTAGTAATACCCGCCGGTAAACCCGAACGGCGAATAGCTGCCCCAGTTATCGCCGAACGACGAGTTCTTCACGCCGATGTGATCCGGGTATTTGTCGAACAGGTTCTGCGCACCTACGGCCACCGTCAGCTGTTTGCTGATCGCGTAGGCCACGTCGAGGTCAGTGATCCACTTGGCCGAATACGTGCGGTCCAGGCTCGCGTCGCTGGAGCTGTTGACCTCGGTGTAGGTGCCGTAGCGAGTCAGGCGCAGGTTGACGTCGAAGTCGTGGATCGCCCAGTCGGCGGAGAAGATCATCTTGCTGCTGGGTGAAGTCTTGGTGATCAGTGCCCGTGACTGGCGACCCATCAACTGGAAGTTGCCCAGGGCGGCTAGCTGCGCCGGGGTGTCGTTGACGCTGAGGATCTGCGTGTGGTTGTAGTTCAGCGCCGCCGTCCATTTCACCGAGCCGTAGCGGTCGAGGTTCTGCCGGTAGTTGCCCACCACGTCCACCCCGGAGGTGCGGGTGTTGGCGCCGTTGGTGAAGTACTGTGCGCCCGCCGTGGCCGGTACGCCGATGCTGTCCAGCAGGGAGGCAATGCCCGGGCCCTGGAAGCGTTCGCTGAGCACCAGGCGGTCCCGCAGGTTGATCACGTAGCCGTCCACCGTGAGGCTCAAGTCATCGCTTGGGGTCACGGCGAAACCGAGGCTGAAGTTGGTCGAGCGCTCCGGCTTCAGTGACTTGGCACCCAATGCCTGAGCGCCGGCGGAATCCACCGGCAGGATCACGTAGTTATACGACTGGTACACGCCATTGATGGTGTCGAACCCGGTGGAGCGTGCGGTAAAGATCTCGTTGGCCAGGGACGGTGCGCGAAAGCCGTTGCTCACGGTGCCGCGCAGGGCGAACACCGGGTTGAACGCATACCGCGTGCTGAGCTTGCCGCTGCGGGTACCGCCGACGCCTTCGTTGTAATGTTCGTAGCGCCCGGCCACGCCGATGTACCACTGCTCGGTGGGGTAGAACCCGAGGTCGACATAGCTGGCGACGCTGTTGCGGCTGACCTTCTGCGCGTCTTCCGGACGGATGCCGTTGGTGACCTGAGCCCCCGGATCGGGACGCTGCCCGGCACGCGGATGGCCTGCCGGGAACACGTAGCTGCCATCGATATAGGAAGCCTCGGAGCCGGCGCGGGTCTCGTAGCTTTCGCGCCGGTGCTCCAGGCCGAACGCCACGTCCAGCGGCTTGGCCAGGCCGATCTCGTAGGTGTTTTTCAGGTCGAGGTTGGTGGTGAGCTGGTCGGCGATGTAGATCCCGGAGGTGAACTTGTTCGGTGTGCTTTCGCCCAGGGACGGGTTCTGGTTGTCGTAGGTGCGCTGCTTGGCGTAGTTGCGCCCGTAGGTGCTGCTCAGGTCCCAACCCCAACCGCCGCCGAGGTCATTGCCCTTGGCACCGAAGGCCGATTGGAAGTCGGTCTCGTTGACCAGCCAGTACGGGCTGTAGCCATCGGGGTATCCATTGGGCCCGGTGGTGATGGTATTGCGGCCGTTGGGCAGGCGGAAGTTCTGGCCGTCGTTGTTCTCCCGGGTGGCCAGGGTGGAAAACGAGTACAGCGTCAGGTTGTCGTTCAGCGGCAGGTCGAGGTTGTACGCCACATTGCCCAACTGGCTGCGGGGCGAGCCGTAGCCTTTGTAGGTGTGGTGGCTGGAGGTGGCTTCGCGCGGGTCGGGGGAACCGTCCGCCAGCGGGTAGTAATGGCTGCTGTAGCCGTTGCTGCCGGCCTTGTTGTCGCGCTCCTGGTAGCGGGTGTCGAGGGACACGTTGAGCACCCCGGCTTCCCCCACCTGGAAGCCATAGTTCAGCGCCTCCTGGCCGGTGCCGCGCTTGCCGTCGTAGTTCTGCCCCAGGGTGGTGTCGGAACTGCCGCCGGTGGTCTGCTTGAGGATGATATTGATCACCCCGGAAATCGCATCCGAGCCGTATTGCGCCGCCGCACCGTCGCGCAGCACCTCAACATGGTCGATGGCAGCCACCGGGATCAGGTCGAGGTCGCTGGGGGCCGCGCCGCTGTTGATGCCGTTGATGTTCAGGGTGGCGCTGGTATGGCGGCGTTTGCCGTTGACCAGCACCAGTACGTGAGAGGCGGTGAGGCCGCGCAAGGTGGCCGAACGCACCACGCCGCTGGCATCCCAGCCGGCGCGGTCGGGCAGGTTGAACGAGGGGATGAGCTTGCCCAATGCCTCCAGCAAACTCGGCTTGCCCACGGCCCGCAGCTGTTCGCCGCTGATCACATCAATCGGCGTGGGGCTGGTGGTGACGGTGCGTTGTTCGGCGCCACGGTTGCCGGTGACCACCACGGTGTCGAGGGTGGGGGAGCGGTCTTCGGCAGATTCGACGCCGAAGGACGCCAGGCCGCACGCCAGCGAGAGCGGCAGGAGTTTCAGATGATTGTACCGATGTAGCCTTTTACGATGAGCGAGCTTGCTGTGGCGAGTGGGCTTGCTGTGGCCAGGGAGCTTGCTGTGGTGAGGAAGCTTGCTGTGGTGAGGGAGCTTGCTGTGGCGAGGGAGCTTGCTCCCGCTGGGCTGCGTAGCAGCCCCAATACCGTCGCCACAGTCTTCCGGGGAAATTGCGGAGTCAGGCTTCAGGGCCGCTGCGCGCCCCAGCGGGAGCAAGCTCCCTCGCCACAAAGGTGCCGTCAGCCAGTTGAATTTTCGCATGAGAGTGGAGCTCCTTGGTCTCGAGTGATGTCCCTGTCAGCGTTTGCGCGCGGCAACCGCTTCGATTTCTACCAGCCCGCCGGGCAATGGCAACGCGACGACTTGCACCGCGGTGCGCGCCGGTTTTTTCGGCTGCTCGGCACTGCCGAAGAACGGCGTATAGCCTTCCTGCAACCCGGCAAAGTCGAGCTTGCCGCCCTTGGCTGGATCGCCCACCAGGAATATCCGCAGCTGCACCACATCTCCCAAATCCAGGCCCTGGCCTTGCAGCACACCCTTGAGCTTGTTGAGGATCGACGTGGTCTGGATGGCCGTGTCGCCATAGGCGGCAAACGAGTCTTTCGGCGCCTTGGGGTCATGCAGGTCGGCCAGCAACCCACTCACAAACAACAGCTCGGTCTGCGGCGGCACCGACACCGCCAATGAGATCGGGAAGTTCGAGTTCGGCAGCGGCACGCGCTTGATCTCATCGGCGTGGGCGGCAAGGGTGGTGGCGGTCATCAGCAGTCCTGCAAAAAGCGTCTTCATCGGTTCATTCCTTGAGAGAGAAAAGTCAGGCGGCGACGCCCGGTTGCTGGCGTTCGGCATGCCGGCCGATCAGCGAGACGATGCGCCGCGCCGAATCGGCGGCGCTGTTCTGCCAGATGCCGACGCCGCCGTGGGCGAGGGCGTCGCTGGCCAGGTACGTGCGGCCCTGGGGCTCGTTGAGCAGGCGGTAGGCGCTTTCGCCGACCTCGTCGTTGACGATCCACGGGCCCTTGCTGTAGCTGACTTTCGACCAGTTGATCGCCACCGGTTTTTGCAACTTGGCGCTGTGGCCGGGGTGCAACAGCTCCACCGCCTGGCGTGAGGAGGCGAACTGTTCGGCCAGGGATTTCTGGCTGAAGGCCTGGGCCGATTCACTGGTGTTGTAGGCCGCCACCAGAATCCCCTGGGCGCTGTTGAGGCGGTCGCTGGGGTACCACAGGCCTTTGACTTCATGGTCGAGGTACGACAGGCCGCCGTAGATGTTGAAGTCGGTTTCCCAGAAGCGCGGCGTTTGCCAGGCCACCTTGTTGGCCTGGTCGCTTTGCGCGGTCTGGATCGCCTGCTTGAAGGGTGCCGTGAAGTTGGTTGGCAGCTTGGCCAGCAGCGGCAAGGGCACGGTGACAATCGCGTAGTCGGCACTCAGCACCTGGGTCTTGCCGCTGATGCGGTCGCGGTAGGTGATCCGGCTGCCTTGCTCCGAGGTCTGGATATCGCTGACTTCGGCGTTGAAGCGCACCGCATCTTTCAGATGCTCGTAGAAGGCATACGGAATGCGGTCCATGCCGCCCACCGGCTGGAACATGGTGGAGGAAAACTCCGGGATTTCATCGAACACCAGCGCGCCCCACAGCTTCGGATTGAGCAGGGTCTGCAGCTCCAGCGGCGCGCGGGTCACGCCAGTCTGGTCGCCGGCGCCGGGCACGCGGGTGTAGCCGGAGCGCACCGAACCCTTGTATTGCAGGTCGCCGTTGAGGTCGCCGTACACCTTGAGGAAACTCAGCAGCGCCTTGCGGTCATCCACGCTCAGGTCCTGGTCCAACGCCTTGCGGCTGACTGTGCGGGCCAGCAGTTCCGAGAGCTGGCCACGGGTGTCATTGACCGCCTGGCGCAACTGGAACGCCGGCTGTTGCGTATCCGGCCGGGCCAGGGCGTTGCGGCTGCTGTTGACCAGTACTTGCAGCTCCACACCCAGCTCGCGGCAGTAGCCGAGGATCGTCTGGTGGTGGCTGGGAATACGCGCGGGGCCGGCGTTGAAAAACTGCCCGTCATCAAAGTCGACGGTCTGGCTGACGCCGTCGTCGAAATCGACCTTGGTGCCTCGGCGCAGGGTCCAGTTGCGTCCACCCACCCGGTCGCGGGCTTCCAGGATCGTCACGTTGAACCCGGCCTTGCGCAGCTCATAGGCGCTGACCAGCCCGGAGATCCCGGCGCCGACCACCACCACCTGCTTGCCTTTGCCGGTGCTGCCCAATTGCAGCGGGGTAAAGCTCGATGCCACCGCCTGAGGCGTCAGCCCCAGCGCGCCCAATGCGCTGACAGCGGCGGAATAACCGCCCACGGCGGCAATACGGGAAATCAGTTCCCTGCGGGTAAAAGCCATGATTCGCTCCTTGAGATAGCGGTTTGTCAGAGGTCGTAGCGCACGGTCAGCAACAGGGTTCGCGGGTCGTTGACCGAGTAGTAGCGGGCGCCGCTGGAGGGCACGTAGCCCACCGACTGCGGGTAGGCGCGGTCCAGCAGGTTTTTCACCGCCAGGGTGGTGGTCCAGTGGCCGTCGCCGCTGATGTAGCGGGTGTTGGCGTTCCAGAAGGTCTGTTGCGGGATTTCCTGGATGTCGTCGTTCAATGCGTTGGCGTAGGACTTGGTCTGGAACTGCGCATCGGTGCCTGCCAGCCAGGTGCCCGGCAGCCCGGCCGGGATGGTGTAGTTCAGGCCAACGCTCGCGTTCCAGCGTGGCGAGAACACCAGTTGCTTGCCGTTGGCATCCACCCCGGCACCGCTGGCGTTCTGGAAGTCGTCGTATTTGCTTTGCAGGTAGCCGACGTTGGCGGTCAGTTGCAGGTCGCGGCTCAGGGCGGTGAGGGTTTCCAGCTCCACGCCGTAGGTGTGGGCACGGCCGACGTTGGTGCGCAGGCTCACCCCCAGCGCCGGGTCATAGGCGTTGGTTTGCAGGTCTTTGTAGTCGTTGTAGAACAGCGCGACGTTGGCCCGCAGGCGCTGGTCGAAGAAGTCACCCTTGACCCCGGTTTCCCAGGTGGTCACGTCTTCCGGGGAGAACGCCTGTTCGGCGGCGGCCTGGGTGGGGGCGCGGTTGTCGTAGCCACCGGCCTTGAAGCCCTTGGCGACGTAGGCGTACTGGTTCAGGTGCGGGGTCCAGGCGTATTCGAAGCCGATCTTCGGGCTGGTGGACTGCCAGGATTTGCTCGACTCGGCGGTGAAGTTGGTGCCGGTGATTTGCCGGTCGGTGTTGATCGCGTAGTTGGTGAAGTCGAAATTCTTGTGCTCGCGGGTAAAGCGCAGGCCGGCGATCAGCGACAGTTGTTGCGTCAGCTTGTAGGTGCCCTGGCCATACAGCGCATAGCTTTCGGTGTTGGTGGTGCTGTATTGGCCCTGGCCGATCACCCGATTGCGGGCGATGGAATAGGTAAGGTTGTCGCGGTCGGCGTCGAACTTCTCGCGGTACAGGTACACCCCGGTGCTGAAGCTGAAATCGTCGTAGTCGCCGTTGAGCTGGAACTCCTGGGTCGCATAGTTCTGCTTGTACAGAATCAGGTTGTTCTGGATCAGCGCGGCTTGCCCTGAGTTGTCGTAGTCCACCGGTTGGTGGAACGCCGAGTAGGCCGTTACTGATTTGAAGTTCAGGTTGTCATTGATCGCGTAAATCGCCCGCAGTACCGAGCTGCCCTGGTCCAGGCGGTTTTTCGGGTCGAGGCTGCTGTAGCTCTTGAATTTGTCGAAATGCCCGTTGGCGTCGAAAGGCGTGTAGCTGGTGGTGTCGCCCCGGTCGAAGGTACCGGCCAGGGTCAGTTGCACATCCCACGGCGAATCCACCGGCTTGTAGCGCAGCTTGCCGCGGTAGGACTGGATGTCGACGTTGTTTACATCCTTGCCCCGGGTGGGATCGGAGACGGTGCCGTCGCGGCTCAGGCGGATCGCCGAGAAACTGCCGAACAGCGCGTTGTCCACCAGCGGGCCGCTGATCAGCAGGCGTGCGTTCTGCGCATCGTAGTTGCCGGCGCCCAGCTCTACAAAACCACGGGTTTCCTGGGTCGGATCGCGGGTGATCACGCGGATCGCGCCGGCGCTGCTGTTGCGTCCGTACAGGGTGCCCTGGGGCCCGCGCAGCACTTCGACACGCTCCACATCGTTGAAGTCGAGCATCGACGAAATCGCACGCGGGATGTACAGGTCATCGGCATACACGGCGACGGCGGCTTCCTGGATCGGGTCGGTTTCACCGATACCGCGAATGCCGTAGGTCTGCGCGCTGTAGGAGATCGACTGGCGGCTGAGTGTCAGGTTCGGCACCTGGCCCGAGAGGTCGCGCACGCTGTTGATCTGCTTGTCTTCCAGGGCCTTTTCATCAAACGCGGAAATCGCCAGCGGGGTTTTTTGCAGGTCTTCGCTGCGGTGCTCGGCGGTGACATTGACCACCGGCAGGGCGGCGTCGTCGGCGTGAACGGCGAGGCCGAACAGGGCGAGGGAGATGGCCAGTGCCAGGCGATTGGGTACGGCGGTAGGACTCATGATGGACCCCTGAGGTGGTTGACGGTTTAGGCAAAATTGGGCCTCCACCTGGTCAGGGGTCGGTACTGGATGTAACAGTATTTGTATAAATGCCGGGCGTAAAAGTCCGATTAGTTATAAGTTAATTATAAAAAATAGGTATGTATTGGTTTGAATGTGATGCGTAAGGCTGATGATATTTTTCAGCCGAACAAAAAACAAATGTGGGAGCGGGCTTGCTCGCGAATGCGGTCGCTCAGTCAACATTGATAGTGACTGAAACACCGCATTCGCGAGCAAGCCCGCTCCCACATTTTGATCTCTGTTGGGTTTAGTAACCGCGTTGGGTATCAGCGAGGTTTTCCAGCGGCCGATCACTCAGATACCTTTCCAGATTGCCCAGGAAACTGTCCGCAATATCATGCCGGCTATTGGTCGAAATCGCCGACGTATGCGGCGACACCCTGACCCTCGGATGCCCATACAACGCATGCCCGTCCGGCAATGGCTCGGGCTCGGTCACATCCAGCGAAGCCAGCCCGATATGGCCGCTGTCCAGCGCCTCCAGCAGCGCCTCATGATCCACCAATCCTCCCCGGGCAATATTGATCAGGTGCAACCCTGGCTTGGCATTCGCCAGCGCCTCACGATCGACGATATGCCGTGTGGCCTCGGTCAGTGGCGCTGCCAGCACCAGGTGATCGGAACGAGCAAACAGGTCATGGATATCCCGCGCCGCTTCCACACCCTCCACGTCAAACGGCGTGTCACTTTGGCGTAATGCCACCACCTTGATCCCCAACCCATGAGCCTTCTGCGCCAGGCTGCGGCCAATCGCGCCAAACCCGAGAATCCCCAGGGTGGTGCCCTTGAGCGGGCGCAGCGGGGTGAACTGCCACTGGGCATCCTTTACCCAGATATCCGGCAAATGCTTGGCCGCCGCGAAGATTGCCGCGAGGGCGAACTCGGCGAGGTTTTCGGCGGCGCTGCCCCGTGAGGTACTCACCGGCGGCCCGTTGAACAGCCACCTGGGATAGAAGTCGATGCCCGACGACACCACCTGGATCCACTGCACGCCGTACGGCCAACCCGGTGGCGGTGTGTCCGGCGCGGTGTAGCCGCGCACATTGATCGGCCGGGCCAGCAGGATATTGGCCTGGGCCGGCAAGTCGCTGGGCACACCGGCCGGCACACTGATCACCTCTGCACCGGGGTGCGTGAGGGCCAGGCGCTGGCGGATGACTTGATTGAAATCTTCGTCCAGCTGGCTGGCGATAATCACCTGGCTCATGGGCGTTCCTTGTGTCGTTGAGCGAAGACGGCCTTGCCGACGCCTTGCAGCACCGCGTCGTTCTGCGGGGTATGCACGCGGCTGCACAGCACGTCGCGGTAATGCCGCTGCAGTGGGCTGTGTCGGGACAGGCCGGGATTGCCGGAAGCCTCGATGGCCAACTCGACGGCGCGGATCGCGTTGCCGGTCACCAGGTATTTGATCTGTGCGGCGTGGGCCGTCGGGGTGTGCCCGTCGGCGGCGGCGTCCAGCAGGCTGCGGTTGGCAAACAGCAGGGTGTCGATATGCCCGACGGTCTCCTGAAAGCGCGGCAAGGTCGACAGCGCGGCGCCGAGGTTGGACGGCTTGCGTTGTTCCAGCCAGTCCACCAGCCAGTCGCGCGCGGCCTGGGCCACGGCGTCGTACACCGATGAGAGCAGTACCGACATCCACAGGAACCCGTCACCGTCCAGTTCCGCCTGCGGTGCGCTCCAGGGGCTGACGCTGACCGCGTGGTCCAGCGGCACCAGCACGTTGTCGAACACCACTTCATGGCTGCAGGTGGCGCGCATGCCGAGGTGGTCCCAGGTGTCGATGATGCTGATGCCGGGGCTGTCCCTGGGCACCAGCCAGGCGCCTACCAACGGGTCTTCATCGCTGCTGCGGGCCCACACGCTGAACCAGCTCAGGCCATGGCTGCCGGTGGAGTAGATCTTGTGCCCGCTGATGCGCCAGCCGGCGGCGGTACGCCGGGCGATGGTCGCGGGCAGGCCGCCACGGGCCGGGGTGCCGAGATCGGGTTCGACGCGCAGGGCATTGATCAGCGCCCCATTGCGCACAGCGTCTTCGGCGACCTGGGTGCGCAGGGCGGGCGGCCAGGTTTTGCTGTCTTGCAGGCGCGTGTGTTGCAGGTACTGCATCACCAGGATCAACGCGGTGGACGGCTCGCCCTTGGCGATCGCGCTGATGGCCTTGCGCGCCTGGCTCAGGTTGGCACCGCCACCGCCGAGGGCCTTGGGCACTGTCAGGGCGACGAGGCCGTGTTCGTGCAGCAGCTTGAAGTTGTCGTGGGGGAAGGTGCCGCTTTCATCAACGATGTGTGCAGTGGCGGCGAGCTGGGCGCTGAGGCGTTCCAGCAAGGCTTCGAAATTGGCCACTTCCACGGAGCGCAGTGACGGTTGAGAAGAAAGGCTCATGATGGGTGTACTCGTTCAAAATGTGGGAGCGGGCTTGCTCGCGAAAGCGGTGTGTCAGGTTGCACATCCGTTGGCTGATCCACCGCTTTCGCGAGCAAGCCCGCTCCCACATGGGTTATTCGGCGTTTTCGAAGGCGGGTTATATCGGCAGCAACTTGAACTGCCGGTCCCACAACGGGCTGACATCCAGCCGCTCGTTCAATACCCCGGCATTGAAGAACAGGTCCGCCACTTCCTGCTGCGAAGCGATGGCCTGGTCGTTCACCTCGATCACGCTGTAGGGCTGGCTGCGGTTGTTGTACACGTCGAGGAACACTGCCTTGTCCACACCGAGCAACTTCGCCGATTTTTCAGCCCACGGTTCAGGGTTGTTGTTCATCCATTCCAGCGTGCGCGCCTGGCGCTGCAAGTAATCCTGGATCGCCTGTTTGCGCAGCGGGTCTTCCAGGGCAGCGGGGCGGGCGCCGATCAGGTAGTTGCCGGAGAGGTAGCCGAGGGCGGTTTTCAATACCCGGGCGCCGCTGCGGAATTTCGCCAGTTGGATAAACACCCCGTAGATCACCCAGGCGTCCAGCTGGCCACTCTGGAACGCGCTGAAACCGTCCTGTGGCGTGAGTGCCACGGGGGTGATGTCGTTGAAGGTCAGCCCTTGCTCCTTCAAGGCCTTGATCAAGAAGTAGTGCGAGGTGGTGGAGCGCACATAGCCCACACGCTTGCCTTTCAACTGGGCGATGGATTCAATTTTCGACTCCTTGGGAATCAGGATCACCTGGTTATTCACGTCACCTTGCAGCACCGCAATCAGCTTCGGCTCGCGGTGGCTCTGGATCGAGAAGATCGGCGGGATCTCGCTCATGCCGCCAATGTCCAGGCTGCCGGAGGCCAGCGCTTCGACGATCAGGTTGCCGCCGGCGAACTCGGCGTAGTCGACTTTATAGGGCGTGTTGGAAGTGCCGGCGTCGTCGGTGAAGTACGAGTCCTGGCCACGGTAGGTGGCGACGGCCAGGGTCAGGTCCGAGAGCTTCGCAGGTGCAGCGAAAGCCCGGGGCACCAGCGAGGCGAGGCCCAGCGCGCCAAGGGCAATCGAACTGGCGCCCAGGAAGCCGCGACGATTGAACTGTCCGTGTTTGATCGTGTTCGTCATGGTCGTGCCCTGGTCAGATGGCGATCTGCGTTGGTTGAGTTTCGAACGGGGTGCTGTAGCGGTTCGCCGGCACGTCCAGGCCAAGGTTTTCCCGCAGGGTGGCGCCGCTGTATTCGCTGCGCAACAGCCCGCGTTGTTGCAGCACCGGCACTACCAGCTCGGTGAAGTACTGCAAGCCGTCCGGCAGCAGTGAATTGATGATGAAGCCGTCGGCCGCGCCGGCTTCGAACCAGGTCTGGATCGCGTCGGCGACCTGCTCCGGGGTGCCGACAAAATCGCGCTTGGGCCGGGAGAACCGCAGGGCCACTTCCCGCAGGGTCAGGCGTTCATCGCGGGCCAGTTGCTTGATGCGGTCGGAGCCGCCTTTCTGGCTGTTGGAGCCCAGGTCGCCGAGTTCCGGGAAGGGTTCGTCCAGCGGGTACTTGCTGAAGTCGTGGTCGTTGAACGGGCGACCCAGGGCGACGATTGCGTCCTCGACGGTCACCAGCTCCACAGCTTGCTGATAGCGGCTTTCCACCTCGGCTTCGTCGCGGCCAACAATCGGCCGGATGCCCGGCAGGATCGACAACTGATCAGCATCACGGCCAAAACTGCGGGCGCGTTTCTTCAAGTCCTGGGCGTAGGCTTTGGCTTCGTCGAAGGTCTCGGCATGGACAAAAATCGCGTCGCTGTTTTCGGCGGCAAAATTGCGCCCGTCCTCGGAAGTGCCCGCCTGGAAAATCACCGGCTGGCCCTGGCGCGAGCGGGCGATATTCAGCGGGCCCTTGACCGAGAAAAACTCGCCTTTGTGTTCCAGTGCATGCAGCTTGCCAGGGGTGAAAAATTCGCCGCTTTGCTTGTTGTACGCAAAGGCATCGTCTTCCCAGGAATCCCACAGGCCCTTGACCACATTCACGTGCTCCCTGGCGATGCGGTAGCGCACGGCGTGGGGCGGGTGCTCGGCCTTGCCGAAGTTGTCGGCGGTGCCGCTGAGCCACGAAGTCACCACGTTCCAGCCGGCGCGGCCGCCGCTGATGTGGTCCAGGGAGGCGAACTGGCGTGCCACCTGGAACGGTTCGGTGTAGCTCACGGTGACGGTCGCCACCAGGCCGATGTTCGAGGTCAGGGCGGCCAGGGCCGAAAGAATGGTCAGGGGCTCAAAACGGTTGAGGTAGTGCGGGCTGGATTTTTCATGGATATGCAGGCTGTCGGCGATGAACACGAAGTCGAACTTCGCGCCTTCGGCCAGTTGCGTCTGATGCTTGTAGAACCCGAAGTTGACGCTGGCATTGGGTTGCGCCTGCGGGTGGCGCCATTCGCCCCAGCCGTGACCGACGCCGTGCACCATGGCACCGAGTTTCAGTTGGCGTTTGCTCATGTTCTCTCTCCTTTTAGCGGGAAGCCTGGGTAAGCGGGGCACGTTTGGCGTTGAAGCTTTTGTCGAAGCCTTGGGAGACGTCGATGTGTTTGGTCAGCAGGCCTTCGCCCTGATAGATGTCGGCGGTGGTTTGCAGGCCGCTGATCACCGAGTCGTCAATCGCCACCGGTTGCATATGGGTGGCGTTGGCCACGGCTACGTGTACCTCCAGCGGCAAGCCGGTGATTTTGGCCATGGCGGCGGCGAACGCCTGCGGGTGATCGTTGCTCCAGCGGTAGGCGCGGTCGACCCGGGCCACGAAGTCGTCCAGCTGCACGCGCTTGTCGGCAATCGCCTTGCTGGTGGCGGCGAGGTACAGGTGATTGCTCAGCAGGTTGTTGCCGCTGGCAAGGACCCTTGCCTGGCTCTGGCTGGTGACCACGGTGGTGTAGGGGTCCCAGGTCGACCAGGCATCGGCGGTGCCGTTATCCAGCACCAGCCGTGACTCGCTGGGCAGCAGGAAGATGAACTGCACGTCGTGGGTGGAAAGGCCGGCGCTGCGCAGCGCCTTGATCGCCAGGAAGTGCCCGATGGAGCCGCGGGTGGTGACGATGCGCTTGCCCTTGAGGTCGGCAAGATCGTGGATCGGGGAATCTTTCGGAACAATCAGCGCGGTGGTGTTGCGGCCTTCGGCGTGGATGATGCTCACCACCTTCAGCGGTGCTCCGGCACCGAGGGCGAACACGTAGGGCGCGTCCCCCAGCGCGCCGATGTCCACGGCCCCGGCGTTGAGGGCTTCGCCCAGCGGTGCGGCGGCGGGGAACTCGGACCACTGGATTTCGTAGGGCACATCCCGGGTTTCGCCGGCGACTTCCAGCAGCGCCTTGATGGTGGATTTCTGGTTGGCCACTCGCAGGGGCTGCAGGTCGGCGGCCTGGCAAGTCGCACCCAGGGTGAGGGCGGCCAGTAAAAGGGCAAGGGTAAAGCGCATCAGGCGGGCTCCAGGCTAGGTCTTGCGTTCAGTCGCCTCCGCCTGGAGAAGGGGTCGGCTGGCAGTGGGAAGAGGAGCGAGCGGGCTCGCTCCTGGGGGTGTTCAGATCACATAAAACCCGTGGGTGCCGTCGCGGGCCAGCTGGTCCACCAGGCCGAACTCCCAGTCGAGGTAGGCCTGCATGGCTTCCTTCGGATTGTCGGTGCCTTCGTACGGGCGGCGGTAGCGGTCGATGCGCGGTGAAGCCAGGCGGGTCTCGCCTTCCTCCAGCGGCAGTTGCGCGGCGATCCAGCTGGCAGTGCCGTCCTGCAGCAGGAACACGGGCTTGCCGGTCAGCGCTTCGACTTGCGCCACCGCGAGGCGCGCCAGCTGGCTGCTGCCACAGGTCAACACGTAGCGTTCGGCAGCAGGCACCTTGCGCAAGGCTTCGGGCAACTGCCCGCGCAACGCCCACCAGGCACCGGGAATGTGGCGCTTGACGTAGTTGGCGCTGGCGGTGAAATCCAGTACTGCGGTGTCGCCATGAACCTGCCATTCGGCGAGGGTGTGCGGGCTGATGAGTTCGGCCTGTTGCGGCGCCGGGACGGGGGCAACCCAGGCCCCCGGTTCGCTGAAGTGCGCAGGTTGCAGGTCATCCAGCACATGCACTTCCCAACCCAGTTGTGCGAGCCAGGACGCAGACATATTGGCCCGCACGCCGTCGTCATCCACCAGTACCAGCCGGGCGCCGCGTACGCTGGCGACGTGATCGGTTTCCTGCACCAGTTGGCCGCCCGGTGTGGAGCGCGAGCCGGGCAGGTGGCCGGCTTCGAATTCTTCCGGGGTGCGTACGTCGAACAGGTAAGTGGTGCGCGCCGCTTCCTGCTGCCAGCGTTGCAGGTCGGCGAGGGTGGCGCGGCCTACGCGGGCCTTGTCGGCGACTTGGCGGGCGTCCCTGGCGGCGATCTGGCGGTGTTCTTCCGAGGTCGGCGCGAAGCGTCGAGCCTGGCCGTGTTGCAGCTTCTGCCCGGCCAGGGTCCAGCCGATGGTGCCGTTGCGCAGGGCAGACACCGGGTTGGCGATGCCGGCATTGATCAGCGACTGGGTGCCGATGATGCTGCGGGTACGCCCGGCGCAGTTGACGATAATGCGCGTGGCCGGGTCCGGTGCCAGCTCACGGGCGCGCAGCACCAGTTCGGCGCCGGGCACGCTGATGCCGGTGGGAATGCTCATGGTCTGGTATTCATCGAAGCGGCGGGCGTCGAGCACCACCACGTCGGCGTTGCTGTCGAGCAACGCCTGCACTTCTTCAGCCGCCAGCGACGGTGTGTGGCGCTGGCTTTCCACCAGCTCGCCAAAGGATTTGCTTGGCACGTTGACGTCGATAAACAGCTCGCCACCGGCGCTGCGCCAACCGTCCAGGCCGCCTTCCAGCAGGCTGACCTCGGTATAGCCGAGCGCCTGCAAACGCTGGGCGGCGATCTGTGCCAGGCCTTCACCGTTGTCGTACACCGTCACCTGGGTATCCCGGCGTGGGATGCGTGAATACACTTCCAGTTCCAGTTTCGACAGCGGGATATTCGCGGCGAACAGCGGGTGGGATTCGGCGAAAGGCGCTTCCTCGCGCACATCCACAAGGGCGACTTCTTCACGGTCCAGGAGGGCCTGGCGAATCTGGGCGAAGCTGCGGTTCGATAGAGTCATGGGGCAGGGCTCTCTTTGGACAGGGCGTCTTTGGACAAATCCCAGATGTTCGGGAGAAAAGCGTTGGAATAACCGGAGATAAACAGTTTCTCGCTGCCGTCCGGCTGGTACACGGCGCGGCGCACCGCACCGATGTTGGCGCCATACACATGAATGCTGATGGACACCTGGTCACTGAAGGCATTGCTGACTTGATGGATGTCACCGATCTTCGGCGACACGGCTTCCACCTGGCCGGGTTCCAGCTGGATGCGCTTGCCGTCGGCGACCAGTGCGCCCTCGGCGTTACGCGCAAAGCCCTGGGAATACTCGGAACCGCGCAGCATGCCGATCAGCCCCCACACGCGATGGTCATGGATCGGCGTGGTCTGCCCCGGCCCCCACACAAAGCTGACGATGCTGAAGCGCTGGCGCGAATCGGCGTGCAGCAGGAATTGCTGATAACGCTCGGGGTCGGGTTGGGCAAACTCGTCCGGCAGCCAGTCATCGTGGCTGACCAGTTGCGCCAGCAGCTTGCCGCCGCGGTGCAGCAGGTCGCCTTCGCGAGGGTTGCCGTCGATCAATTCCGCCAGGGCGCCAATGAATGCTCTGAGTCTCTCCGGGTGTCGGGCCTGGGTCATGACAATTCCATCGTGGGTGGTTCGTGGTGATGGGTTTATCTAAGCATAATGTTTATAGTTAATATGCTATTTTTTAATGATTAGGTTATAGCGGAAAGTAATTTAGAACCGGTTTGAATAGCGTTAGACGTTATCGATCCGCGGGTTGGGCTATCCAGCCACCGTTTATGGAACTATGCTTTTCACACATCTTAATGACTGTTCTCTATGTGCGGCCCAAATGAAAATTGACGATATCGATGCCTTTGTCGAAGTGATTCGTTGCCAGTCCATCAGCCATGCCGCCGAGTCGCTGCAACTGACCCAGCCGGCCATTACCCGTCGCGTGCAGAACTTCGAGCAGGCGCTGGGGGTGGAGTTGTTCGACCGCAACACCAAGCCGCTCAAGCCTACTTTGATCGGAACGCGGGTGTATGAACAGTGCCGTTCGATCCTTCGGGAAATGGACGCCCTGCGGGAACTGGTGGCCACCGACGCGCCGCCCACCGGCCTGCTGCGCCTGGGGGTGCCGCAGACCATTGGCGACGTGGTGTTGCTGGACGCCCTCAAGCACCTGCGCAGTGAATTCCCCGAGCTGCGGGCTCAGGTGGCTACCGGCTGGGGCAGCCAACTGGTGGGCAAGATCGAGCGCGGCGAACTGGACGCGGCGGCGGCGCTGTTTCCGGCGGGCAAGATCTTCCCGGACAACATCGTCGGCGAGTCCATCGGCAAGATGGAACTGGTGGTGGTGTGTGCCAAGGCCCAACTGCCGAAGAAGCCCTGCAAGCTGGCGGACGTGTACCAGAATGGCTGGATCCTGAACCCGGATGGCTGCGGTTTCCGTGCCGGGTTGCAACGCACCCTGTCGGACCAGGGCCTGGCGTTGCGGGTCAACCTGGAGACCTTCGGCACCGAGCTGCAACTGGGCCTGGTGGCTGACGGCCTGGGCCTCGGCCTGGTGCCACGCCCGCTGCTGGAGCGCAGTGCCCATCGCGATCAACTGGCGGCCATGCCACTGAAGGACTTCAAGCCGGTGATGGACCTGTGGCTGATCTACCCGCATTTCCTGGGCAACCTGCAAGGGCCGGTGGACGCGTTTGGCAAGCTGGTGACGGCGTCGTTGCACAAGGTGCGCAATGCGGCGTGATATGAAAAAAAATAATAATTAGCTTAGATTAAAATGTGCTTTTTATTATTTTTGGTCATCCCCTAGGCTTGCCTGGAAGTCCTTAAGGCCATCCAGGAAGTTTTGCCATGAGCAGCGTCACCTCGATCTCCAGTGTCTCGAACAACGTCCGCCAGCGGGTTACCCCGGAAGAGTGGGAGGTGCGCGTTAAACTTGCGGCGGCCTATCGATTGGCGGCCTTGTACAAGTGGACCGACCACATCTACACCCACTTCTCCGCCCGGGTGCCGGGGCCTGAGGAGCATTTCCTGATCAATGCCTACGGGCTGTTGTTCGATGAGATCAGCGCTTCGAATCTGGTCAAGGTGGATATCGACGGCACGATTGTCGATGACCCTACGGGCCTGGGGATCAACTATGCGGGCTATGTGATCCACAGCGCTATCCATGCGGCTCGCCACGATTTGCAGGCCGTGCTGCATACGCATACGCGCGACGGTATTGCGGTGTCGGCGCAGAAGGACGGGTTGTTGCCGATCTCCCAGCATTCCATCGGGTTTTCCGGGCGCGTTGCGTACCACGGGTATGAAGGTGTGGCCCTTGACCTGGATGAGCGTGAGCGGTTGGTGGCGGACCTGGGGGACAAGAGTGTGATGATCTTGCGCAACCATGGATTGCTGACGGCGGGGGTGAGTGTGGAGCATGCGTTCCAGCAGCTGCAGGGGCTGGAGCGGGCGTGCAATATCCAGATTGCGGCGCAGGCGGGGGGGAATGCCGAGTTGATCTTTCCGCCGGCGGAGGTGGTGGCCAAGGTGGAGAAGCAGGCAGAAGTGTTCAAGAGCGGGGATGGGCCGGGGGTGGCGCGGCACTGGAATGCGTTGATTCGGCAGCTGGAGCGCAGCGATACCGATTACAAGAACTGATCGATGCGGTGAGAGAGACTGCTCCCTCACCGCAGGTCGGGTCAGAAGCTGTACTTGGCGGTCACCGTGAAATTGCGTGGATCGCCGTACACGTCATACGGACTCCAGGTGCTGTTGCTGGCGATGCCCTGATAGTACTTTTTGTCGAACAGGTTGTTGACGTTCAGCCGGGTATCGAGGTGTTGATTGACCTTGTAGCCCACCATCAATCCCACCAGTGCATAGGCCTCCTGTTCGATATGGTAGGGGCCGAAACTTGAGTTGCTGCCCTTGTTGAACATGCTGCTCTGGCCATACAGGTTGGCGCCGACACGCCACTGATCCAGCTCCCCTGGCAGGGTGTACACGGTGTTCAACTTGAACATATGGCGTGGCAGGTCGGTGTCGAACAGGCGGCCCTCCTTGGTGCGATCGGCGTCCTTGCGGTACTTGGCCTGGGCGAAGGTGTAGCCGGCGCCCACTTGCCAATCAGGGGTCAGGGCGCCGATCAGTTCCAGGTCGATACCCTGGCTGCGGACCTTGCCGGCGGCTTCGTAGCAGTACACACCGTCGTTGCTGCGCGCGCACTGGGACTGGCTGTCGAGCAAGGCCGCGCGGTTTTCCTGGTCGATCTGGAAGAGCGCGGCACTGGCATTGAGCGCGCCGCCGAAGTATTCACCCTTGATACCTATTTCGTAGTTCTTGCCTTCGATCGGCTTGATCACCGAGTTGTCGTTGGCGACCTCGCTTTGCGGCATGAAAATGTCGGTGTAGCTGGCGTAGACCGAGTGGTGCTCGTCCAGTTCATAGATCACGCCCGCGTAGCGCGTCAGGTTGCGGGTGACCTTGTATTGGCTGTTGGTGTAGTAACCGTCATTGATCTGGTTGTAGATCGAGGTGGTGTCGTACCAGTCCAGGCGTGCGCCGAGAATGACTTTCAGCGGGTCGGTGATGCTCCAGCGGGTGGTGATGTAGATGCCTTCCTGGTCGACTTTTTCATTCAGGTCGTAGCTGTCCGGAACACTGGGCTTGGGTACGCTGCGGGGGCTGAAGTTGATGATGTCGGCCACTGGAATGAAGGTGTTGCCGCCCTTGCCGCTGGTCTTGAGTTGGCGCTTGCTGGCACCCACGACCAGTTCATGCTGGCGCCCCAACAGGCTGAATGGTCCGCTGGCGTAGGCATCATAAGTGGACTGATCGTAGTTGCGGGTCTGGTTGAACACCCGCTGCTGGTAGGCGCCGTAGTGTTCCAGCACGGCACCGGTCAGCGCGAAGTCAGACCAGTTCTTTGACGCGGCCAGGTGCAGGCGCCAGTCATTGTCGAACCGGTGATCCAGCTCGGCAAATACGGTTTTGTTGTCGATGTCCTGGTGGCTCCAGCTATACCCAAAGGTCTTTGAACGGGAAAAGTTGGCATGGCTGCCGTCGCTGTTGACCGGTAACCCGCCCCAGTTGATGTTGTTGTTATCGTTCTGATCCGAAGCTCCCAGGGTCAGGGTGGTGCTGTCGCTCAGGTCGAACTCGCTGATGCCGTAGAACACCCCCCGTTCGCGGCCGGCGTAATCCTGGAAGCTGTCCTTGTCCTGGTACGCCCCGACAAACCGTCCACGCACGCTGGCGCTGTCGTTGAGGGGGCCGGACACGTCCAGCTCGGAGCGGTAATTGTCCCAGCTGCCGGCGCTGCCAGTGACGCTGGCCTGGAACTCCCGCGTCGGTCGCTTGCGCACCATGTTGATCGCCGCGGACGGGTTGCCGGCGCCTTGCATCAGACCGGTGGCGCCGCGCACGATTTCCACGTGGTCGTAGGGCGCCATGTCGGCAGCGGCGACCCAGTCGGCGTTGTAGGTGGTGGGCAATCCGTCGAACATCAGGTTGTTGATGGGGAAACCGCGGGAGAAATACTCACTGTTGGCCGGCCGTGCTGCGGACATGCGCAGCCCTGGGGTTGCCTGCACCACATCGTCGAGGCTGCGCATGCCCTGGTCGTCCATGCGTTGACGGGTGATGACGGTCACCGATTGCGGCGTTTCACGCAGCGACAGCGGCAGCTTGGTGGCGGTCTGCATTGAGCCTGTGGCGTAGGAGCCGGTATTTTCCGTGGTAGCACCCAGCCCCGTGGCATTGATGTTGGTGGCGCCGAGCTCCAGGGCACCAGTGCTGTCGGCCTCGGGCACCAGCACATAGCTGCCGTTGGTTTGCAGCGCGGCGGTGTAACCGCTGCCCGCCAGAATCCTCGCAAAGCCTTGGGCTACTGTGTAGGCACCCTCGAGGCCCGGACTGTTTTTGCCGGCGGTCAGGCTCGCGTTGGCGGACACCGCAATGGCTGCTTGCAATCCGAACTGGCCCAACACCTGGTCCAGCGGCCCTGCGCCGACCGCGAAGTGGATCTGCCTGTCTGCCGTTTGCGCCAGGGCTACCGGTGCGAGCACGCTTTGCGCAAGTACCGCGCCGCTGAACAGGACCAGGCTGAGGGTTGATGCACAGCGATGATTGCTGCTGCGTGGGCGAGGGGCGGAGCGGTCTTTCATGGCAGGTTTCCGGAGTCAGGAGGAGGGCTTTCCCGCCACTGCAATGAGCGGGAGTCGCCCATAAGCCAAACGAGAATGAAAAACCTGCGGCTTTTTTCAGTTTATTTTCATGGCAGGCTCACCGCGCGGTGAGGGTGACCCAATAACGCGTGCGCTGCTGCACCTTCACCGGGAGGCTCTGTTCAAGCATCGAGAAGATCTGCCCGGGATTGTTCAGCGGGTAAGAGCCGCTCAGTCGCAGGTCGGCGACCGCCGGTTCGCAGCGCAAAATGCCTGGCAGATACCGCGCCAGTTCCTGGGCGAAATCCTCCAGGCGCATGCGTTCGGCCACGATGAATCCGTCGATCCATGCCGTATCGTTCAGGTTGGCCGGTTGTGCCGGGTAGACGCGAGTGCTGCTGATCCAGGCCTGTGAGTGGGCGTCTACCACCAGCGCCTCGCCTCCTGCCTTGAGGCGGGCGGCGACCCGGCCGCTGCTGACGGACACCAGGGTTCCGTGCCCATCGTTTTCGCGCCGTACGGTGAACCGCGTGCCCAACGGCTGCAGGCGCGCTTCGGCGGTGTACACCAGCAAGGGGCGCCCGGCGGGGTCGCTGGCGGTGAGGATGTCGACTTCGCCTTGACGCAGGGTCAGGCGGCGTTCCTGGGTATCGTATTGCGCATCCAGCAGCGTTCGGGTGTTAAGCCAGATTTGTGTGCCGTCGCTCAGCGTGTGGTGGCGGCGTTCGCCGGTTGCGGTGTGGTAGTCGGCCAGGACGCTTTGTACCCAAAAGCTGTCACTGGCCTGCCAGGCGGTACCGCCCAACAAGCCGGCACCCAACACGAGTTTCAGCACCTGGCGACGATCACGCTCCAGGGTTCGGGTCTGTTGCAAGGTCTGGCGTGCCAGCGGGGTGCTCAGTTGCTGGCTGCGCCGTTGCAACTGTTGGGTGAGGGTGGTGAAGCGTTGCCAGGCGCGTTCGTGTTGGGGGTCGGCCTGGCGCCACTGTTGCAACTGTTCCTGCTGCTGGGGGCTGATCTCACCCGATTGCGCCAGGGTGAACCAGGCGACAGCCTGGTCACGCACGGATTCGGGGATGGGGTGTTCCTGATGATCCTGAACCGACACGGCGCTTACTCGAACTGGCTGGCATAGCAGAGGGCGAACGCTTTGCTCATGGACTTTTGCACCTTGTCCACACTCAGGCCCAGCTGGCTGCCGATCTGCTTGTAGGTCAGCCCGTCGAGCTGCGACAGCAGGAAGATCTCGCGCATGCCGGCGGGCATCCCATGCAGCAGTTCATCGACCTCCACCAGGGTTTCGATCAGCAGGTATTTGTCTTCCGGCGATATCTCCAGCGCTTGTGGTTGCTCGGCCAACACGTGTTGGTAAGCGCGCTCCACTGCCTGGCGGCGCCAGCGGTTGATCAGCAGGCTGTTGGCGATGGTGGCAAGGTAGGCCAGGGGCTGGCGCAATTCATTGACCGGACGCCGCGCACCGATGATTCGCACGAATGTGTCCTGGGCAAGATCATCGGCATCGGCGGTTTCGTGCAGGCGTTTGCGCAACCAGTTTTTCAACCACCCACTGTGTTCAAGGTAGAGGTGTTCGACGTCCTGTTCGAAACTGCTGCGGTTGTTCATGGAATGCGGGTGCCAGCTAGTGATTGATAATTATTCTCAACTTTAGCGTGGCGAGAGGGTTGGATGCAATCAGCGATTTTCTCTGCGGGAGCTGCGTGGGCAGCTCCTTCAGGTGGTTTCAGGCGACTTTTTCCGCCGCCTGGCGTTCCCGTTCAGCCACCAACTGCCGGGTCAGTGGAATCAGCCGCTTGCCGTAATCGATCGCATCATTGAGCGGGTCAAACCCACGAATCAAAAACGTCGTGATACCCAGGTCGTAATAATCCAGCAACGCCTCGGCCACTTGATCGGCCGTACCCACCAGCGATGTAGAGTTACCCTGGGCCCCCAGCAACCCCGCAATCCCGGTCCACAACCGCTTATCCAACCGCGACCCCTGGGCCGCCGCCGCCAACAGCCGCCGCGACCCCTCATTCGGCGGTTCACGCCTCACAAACCCATTCTTCTGCGCCAGCGCCGTCGCCTGCTCCAGGATGCTGTCCGCACGCTCCCAAGCCAGCGCTTCAGTCTCTGCCAGAATCGGCCGCAACGACAAACTGAAGCGAACCGTACGCCCATGCCTGGCCGCCTCAGCCCGCACCTGGGTGACCACTTCCTTCACCTGCTCGTAGGTCTCACCCCACAGCGCATACACATCCGCATGCTTGCCCGCCACCGCAATGGCCGCCGCTGAAGACCCGCCAAAATACAACGGTATATGCGGCTGCTGCGGCGACTTCACCGTCGAAAACGCACCCTCGTACCGGTAGTAAGTGCCGTGATGGTCGAAGGGCTTTTCACTGGTCCATTCCTGCCGCACCACGCTCAAGTACTCGTCGGTGCGCGCATAACGCTCATCCTTGTCGATATGACTGCCATCGGCCCGCAGTTCACGGTCGTCGCCGCCGGTGATGATGTGCACCGCGGTGCGCCCGCCGTTGAACACATCCAGCGTGGCGAACTGCCGCGCAGCGAGGGTGGGTTGGACGAAGCCGGGCCGGTGGGCAATCAGGAACTGCAGCTTTTTCGTCACGCTGGCCGCATGGGCAGCGATCAACGTACTGTCCGGGCTGTTGGAATGGAAGGCCACCAGCGCGCGGTCGAAGCCGGCCTCTTCGTGGGCGCGGGCCACGGTCTCCACGTAGTCGGGCTGCAAGGTCGGGCCGCTGCGAGGGTGGATCTCGGAGGCGTGGTGGCCGCCGATATAGCCGATAAATTCGATGCTCATGGTCAGTCCTTGTTGAGGGCAGGAATAAAGCTGCTATCGAAAATAGGGGCCGCACCCGGGCCTGTAAAATGCCGATTGGTTCTATCCTAATTATAAAAATACAGAATCATAGTTTTAGATCGTTATCAGTAATGCGCATTTTAATCGTATTAGGTTATTCCCAAATAGAATTTCACTGAGGTTTTTTATGCGAATAGCATGAAACCGCAGCGGCGCTCCTGGCCGTGTTCTTGATGAGGAAGGAAGCCCGATGACTGAAAAGTCCCTTAACGCCAGTTCGTTTTCCGTCGACAAGGCCGAGGGTCAAGCCGGCGTTGCATCCCGTTTGATTCCGCGCTGGCTGCGCAACTGGCGCACCCCCGATGTGTTGCTGCGGCTGGTCAGCCCGATTGTGTTGCTGTTGCTGTGGGAACTGGCCTCCGAGCTGGGCTTGATCCCGGCACGGATCATCGCCGCGCCTTCTCAGATTGGCGGCACCCTGTGGGCAATGATCGTCTCCGGAGAGCTGGGCAAGCACCTGCTGGTGTCCCTGCAACGGGCGCTGCTGGGCTTGAGCATTGGCGTGAGTATCGGGGTGGTGGCCGCGTTGATCACCGGCCTGTCGAAGCGCGGCGAGGTAATCCTCGACTCACCGATGCAGATGCTGCGCACCATTCCTTCCCTGGCACTGGTGCCGTTGTTCATCCTCTGGTTTGGCATCGGCGAGTTCACCAAGATCGCACTTATCGTTACCGGCACCACCTTTCCGGTGTACCTCAACCTGTTCGCCGGCATCCGCAACATCGACCCCAAACTGATCGAGGCCGCCAACACCCTCGGCCTCAACCGTCGCGAGCTGATCTGGCACGTGATCCTGCCGGGCTCGTTGCCTTCGTTTTTTGTCGGCCTGCGCTATTCCCTGGGCATCTCCTGGCTGGCCCTGGTGTTTGTCGAGCAAATCAACACCACCGCCGGTATCGGCTACCTGGCCAGTGATGCGCGGGACTTCATGCGCACCGACGTGATCGTGATTTGCCTGTTGATCTATAGCGTGCTGGGCCTGCTGATCGACGGCTTGATCCGCACCCTGGAACGTTTTGCCCTGGCCTGGCGCCCATCGTTTGTGAGGAACTGACATGTCGATTCTCGAAGCTTCAACAGCACCGGTGCAGTTGCGCAATGTGGTGCGCCAGTTCGGCCAGCAGCGGGTCATCGACGGCCTGGACCTGGATATCGCCCCGGGGGAGTTCGTTGCGTTGCTGGGCGCCAGCGGTTCCGGCAAGACCACCTTGCTGCGCAGCCTCGCGGGCCTGGACAGCATCGACAGCGGCCAGTTGCGCGTGCCCAAGGCCCGGGCGGCGGTGTTCCAGGAGCCGCGCCTGATGCCGTGGAAGCGCGCCTGGAAAAACGTGATTCTCGGCCTGCGGGTTCCCGACGCCAAGGCCCGTGCGGTGCAGGCGTTGACGGAAGTCGGGCTGGCCCATCGGCTGGAGGCGTACCCGGCGACCCTCTCCGGCGGCGAGGCCCAGCGCGTGGCATTGGCCCGCGGCCTGGTGCGCGAGCCCAAGCTGCTGTTGCTCGACGAACCGTTCGCCGCGCTGGATGCGCTGACCCGCATCAAGATGCATCGCCTGATCATCGAACTCTGGCGCAAACACACGCCGGCCGTGTTGCTGGTGACCCACGACGTCGACGAAGCGATCCTGCTGGCCGACCGCGTGATCGTGCTGGCGGAGGGCAAGATTGCCGAGCAACTGCGCATCGACCTGCCCCGTGCACGGGATACCGGCCAGGACGGTTTCCAGGCGATTCGCGCCCGCTTGCTGAGCCTGTTGGGGGTTGAAGTGGACGCCCCGGCCTCCCAGCCTGCGAACGCCAGCGTCAGGCGGTTTGCCCATGGTTGAATTCAGAACCCTTTGCCTGTTGGCGGCTGCACTGCTGATGGGCGGCTGCGACAAAGCCGCTGAAGCGCCGAAGTCTGCATCGGATCTGTCGGGTGTGACCCTGATCCTCGGTGACCAGGCCAAGGGCTTGCGTACGGTGGTGGAGGCCGCACACGCCCTGGATGGCATCGACTACAAGGTCCAGTGGGCCAACTTCCAGGGCGCCGCGCCGCTGTTCGAAGCCTTGCGCGCCGGCGCCGTGGACCTCGGCCCGGCCGGGGATACACCGGTGCTGGCGGCTGCCACCGGAGGCACGCCGCTGCGTATCGTTGCGGTGCGCCGCAGTCAGGCGCGCAGCATTGCGATCCTGGTGCCGCCCGATTCACCGATCCACAGCGTGGCCGATCTGAAAGGACGCAATGTGGTGGTGTCGTCGGCCCGTGGGAGCATTTCCCAGTACCTGCTGATCCGCGCCCTGGCGAATGCCGGCGTGGATGAAAAGGACGTCAACGTCGGCTTCGTGCTGCCCACCGATGCATTACCTGCGTTCAACGCCGGCAAGATCGAAGCCTGGGCGACCTTCGGGGTGTACCAGGCGTTCGCCGAACAGCAGGGCGCGCGGGTGCTGATCAGCGGGGAGGGCATCAATACCGGCCTGACGTTTATTACCGCGTCCGATGAAGTGCTCACCGACCCGCTCAAGCGCCAGGCGTTGCGTGACGTTTTGCAGCGGTTCGCCAAGGCTTTTGAATGGGCGCAGCAGAACCCCGAGGAATACGCACGGGTGTTTGCCACGGTCAACGATATCCCGCTCAAGGTTTCACAGTTGCTGCGCACATGGGGTGATGAGTCGCTGCTGCCGGTAGAGGAGCGGGATGTGCAGGCGTTGCAGCAGGTGGATGATTTGTTTGTGGAAAAGAAGATTTTCCCGCACCGGGTAGAGGTACGGAAACTGACGGATACCGAGGTGTTTTCGCCGCAATCGCTGGCTGGCACGCCCTGAAGTCGTTGTGTTTTGCCCGGACCTGAGGTCTCATGGGTCCGGGAAAAACTTGCGGGTAGGGAACAGCACTTGATACGGGAAGAACTGGCGCAATATGGCGGTATCACCGTCATGATTCCGGCCGCAGTGGTGATCGCCGTCTGGCTCTGGTATTCCCGGCCCCAGGCGGTCAAGTGGTGGCTGATGACCATCGCCTGCACCTATTCCATCGTGGCGTTCAGCAAGTTGCTGTTCAAGGGCTGGGGCGTGGCGCTCCAGCAGCTGGATATTGCGGTGCTCAGCGGTCACGCCATGAATACGTCGTTGATGGTGCCCGTGGCGATGAGCCTGGTGGCGCGCCGGGTCAACCCCGAGTGGCGCTGGCCCGCAGCTATCGCCGGGATGTTGATCGCCGGCTGGTTCAGTGCCTATTGCGTGGCACCCTATATTCACCCACTCAACGAAGCACTGGCCGGTGGCTTTTTGGGCGGCATGGCGGCACTGGCGTTTCTGTGGCGCCTTGAGGTGGTTGAAGTGCGGGTTTCCCCATCGTTGATCGGTGGGGGAATGGTGATCCTGTTGTTAAGTGCGATGGCACCCAAGTACAACGCCGAGAAGCTGCTCAACCATGTGGCAGTGGCCGTATCAGGTGCCGACCAGGCCCATCAGGAGCCTTCCTGGCGGGCCTCTTCCATGCAGTTGAACGCCGAGTAAGTGGCCAGGTCTAGGGCCAGGTTACTTTCCACCAGCAGCTCCAGCAGCACCGTCTGGCAATTGAAGCGCCGGGCATCGCCACGGCGCTGCGAACGCTTCATCTGCTTGAACAACGTGTCGGTTATGTCCTGCGGTGAGTTGCCGCGCAACTGATCCAGCCAGTGGGACATGATCCGGGTGTTGTGCGCATATTGCTCCGCCGGCAGTTGTTCGTGCGGTGCCAGGCCCACGAAACCTTCAAACGTGTTCGTCAGCCTTTTCAAGGCGTAGGCCCGTTTCAGATCCTCATAAATGCTCATGGCCGCTCCTCGGTGCAGGAAATATTCGCCAATAGTTCGGCCGTCTTCATTTGCATCAGGTGGCTGTCGCCGCGGCTCTCCACGCACAGGCAGATGGACAGGGGATTGCTCACCTGCAACTTGAAGCGCCAGTCGGCGAACACCATTGAAAGCCCGGTACAGGATTCGTCACTGTCCAGGGAATGGCCGGCGTATAACACCTGCATGCGTTCTACAACGGTGGTTGAACTATTAACCTTGACGTGAATGTTTCCCGAAGAAGGAAACAGGCCGATACGCTCTACCAATAGCTTTGAACTTTTCATGGCCGTCCCTCGCTGTTAATTCACGTATTACTTTATTCTCAAGAGGTGAAAAAGTAAGCGGATGTTATTTTTAGTCTGTTATTAAGTTGAATGTTATTTCTTGTCTGTTCAGCGCCGCTATCAGTCACTTCTTTGCACTCGGCTGATTTCTGCCAATGGCAAGTTGATGCGCTGTTCCCGTTGCAGGAAGTTCATCAGCAACACCACCCGTTCCTCACCGTCCATGGCCAGGAAGACCGCTTCAAGTTCGGCAAACGGCCCTTCATTGATGCGCACGCTTTCGCCGGGCTGCAACAGGGCGCTCACCACGGCCTGGTGATCGCGCTCCTGGAGTTCGTCCACCAGCGTGTCGCTGATGGGCAACGGGTGCGCGCCGAATGCCACCACCCGCGACACACCGCGGGTCGAGCGCAGTGAGCTCCAGCTGTCCTGCTGGCTCATTTGAATAAACAGATAGCCGGGGAACAACGATTCACGGGTGGTCCTGCGCTGGCCCTTCAACAGCCGTTCGCGTTTATAGGTAGACCGGAAGCAGGTATAGCCCTGGCGCTGGAGGTGCTCCTCGGCGCGCTCGTCCTGCCGGGATTTGCACTGGACCAGGTACCAGGCTTTGTTGGCATTTGCGCTCATGGGCGTTCCTCTTCCTATATAAGACGATACGTGACAAGGCTGTAATTTAAAGCCGGTGGGAGTGACGAAGTAATGAATGTTATAAATTGTCGGGTTGAAGGCGGTGGTTGTTATTTTTCGTCCGGAGATAATTTTGGGGGAAGTAAGGGTTACGTGTTAATAAATACTGCCGTGAAGTAATGAAGTTGAAGAGGTTGCTTCATGGGGTAATGGATGGCCCGGGGATAGTGCCTTGTTTAAAAGAGTGTTGATTGTCTGTATTGGCAATATTTGCCGTAGTCCCACCGCGGAAAGTCTTTTGCGTGGCGCACTCCCGTGCTCCGATATCAAGATCAGTTCTGCAGGTATTGCCGCGTTGGTCGGCAAGCCGATTGAAACCACCGCCCGTGCGGTACTCGAAGCCCACGGTCATCCGGCCGACAAGCACCAGGCCACCCAGTTGGCGCCACAGGCGATCAGTGAAGCCGACCTGATCCTGGTCATGGAACGACAGCACATCAATGCCGTACTCAGCATGGCGCCCGAGGCACGAGGCAAGGTCTTGCTGCTGGGCAAATGGCAAAACGAGCGAGAGATCAGCGACCCGTACCGTCAAGGCAAGGCCGCGTTTGTGCACGCTTATGCGTTGATCGAAGAAGCTGTAAACGCATGGGCGCAGCGTCTTGCACGCTGATCGCCACTACTTTTTGAATCGAAATAAAGGCTAAGAATCCGACTTATGCAGCAAACGCCAGCAGTCACCGTACAGGAAGACGATAACGGGGAGATTGATCTCCTCGGTCTGTTTGGAACACTGATCGACCATAAATGGCTGATCGCTGCGGTGACCGGTGCCTTTATGGTCACTGGCGTCGCCTATGCGGTGCTGGCAACCCCGGTCTACCAGGCGAATGCCCTGCTGCAGGTCGAAGCGAAAAAGAACGACTTGCTGGGCTTCTCGGACATCGGCGGGATGCTGGGCAAGGAGTCGCCGTCGGCCACCGAGATCGAGCTGATCCAGTCCCGCTACGTGATTGGCAAAACCGTCGACAACCTGAAACTCGATATCGTCGTACAGCCGATGTACTTCCCGGTAGTGGGTGAGTTCCTGGCGCGCCGCTTCCAGAAGGCCAACCCCGGTGCAATCGCCGAGCCGCTGCTGGGCCTGGACAGCTTCGCCTGGGGCGGCGAGTCGCTGAAGATCTTCAAGCTGGACCTGCCCGACGGGCAATTGGGCAAAAAGCTGACCCTGACCGTGGGTGAAAACGCGCACTACACCCTGGTGGATGAAGATGACCAGGTGCTGGCGGCCGGCGAGGCCGGGCAGCCGTTCGAGCAAAATGGCGTGGCATTCCAGATTGAAGAACTGCGCGCCAAGCCCGGCACGCGTTTCCGGGTGATCCGCAATGCGCGACTGACCAGCATCCTCGACTATCAGGAGAACCTGGATGTGGTCGAGCGAGGGAAGGAGTCGGGCATGATCGGCCTGGCGCTGGAAAGCACCGAGCCGGACCAAGCGATCAAAATCCTCAATCAGATCGCGGCGATCTACGTGCGGCAGAACGTGGAGCGCACCTCGGCTGAGGCGGCGCAAAGCCTGGCGTTTCTCAAGGAGCAACTGCCGGAGGTCAAGAAGGACCTGGAAAAAGCCGGGAAGGCCTTGAATGAATACCAGACCCGCAGCAAGTCGGTGGACATCACCCTGGAAACCAAGGCGATTCTCGACCAGATCGTGGGCCTCGATACCAGCATCTCCGAGCTGAAGCTGCAACAGGCCGAGATGGACCGCAAGTTCACCCGCCAGCATCCCGCGTATCGCGCATTGCTGACCCAGATCGGCGAGCTGACCAGCAAGCAGCAGAGCCTGGCGAGCCGGGTCGAGAGCCTGCCTTCCACCCAGCAGGAGCTGCTGAGCCTCACCCGGGATGTCGAGGTCGGCACGGCCATTTACACCCAGTTGCTCAACAAGTCCCAGGAACTCGATGTGATGCGCGCGGGCACCGTGGGCAACGTGCGCCTGATCGACACCGCAGACGTCAATTTCTTCAAGCCGATCAAGCCGAAAAAGATCCTCATCGTGCTGATCGCGACGCTGCTGGGCGGCTTCCTGGCGGTGACCCTGGTGCTGCTGCGCAAGGCGCTGAACCGTGGCCTGGAAAGCCCCGAGGCCATCGAGCAACTGGGCTTGCCGGTGTACGCGTCGATTCCGTACAGCACGCTGCAAAAGGTCGAAGAAGACAAAATCACCCGCGGGCGTGGGCGTGCCGATGCCGGTTCTTCATTGCTGGCCATCAGTCACCCCACGGACCTGGCAGTGGAGGCCTTGCGCAGTTTGCGCACCAGTTTGCACTTCGCGATGCTCGAGGCGCCGAATAACCGGATCATGATTTCCGGCCCCAGCCCCGAGGTGGGTAAAACCTTTGTCTCGGTGAACCTGGCGGCGGTCATCGCGCAAACCGGGCAGCGCGTGTTGTTGATTGACGTGGATATGCGACGGGGCTACCTGCACAAAGTGCTGGGTGTGCCGGCCAAGGATGGGCTTTCCGACATCCTCTCCAATCAATGCACCCTTGAATCCGCCATCCACAAAACCGCCATTGAAAACCTCGACATCATCAGCCGCGGGCAAATACCGCCGAATCCTTCCGAGCTGCTGATGCACCGCAACCTGACCGAGCTGTTGGCGCAGGTCAGCGAACGGTATGACCTGGTGATTCTGGATACGCCACCGCTCTTGGCCGTGACCGACGCAGCCATCGTGGGACGGCAATCGGGGACCAACCTGATCGTCACCCGCTATGGCTTGAACCCGGCAAAAGAGATCGAGCACACCATGCGCCGATTTGCCCAGAACGGCATCGTGCTCAGGGGCGCGATCTTCAACGGCGTTGAAAAGAAAGCGTCGGCCAAATATGGCTACGGCAACTACGGGTATTACCAGTACGAATACCAGGCTGATCGGAGCTGATTCACCACTGTAATTGCAGGATAGAGGTCACGTTTTCAGGAAATGAACGAAAAATCCTGGGGCGGTAGCGTGCCAAATTCAAATCAGCATAAAGAATACCCAGCCATGTTTTACCTGTTATCCCTTATCGCGCTGTCAGCGGGTTTGCTCGCGGCGAAAAATCCAAAATACTCAATCGTAGTGTTCGGGATAATGCTGGCTGTTATTCCCACGGGTAACTCCTACAGCGAAATAATCTCGCTCAAGGGTATCTACTTCTTTGACTTTTATATCGTCGGCGGGCTGGGCGCACTGCTGATCCGGCAGGTGGCTACACAGAAGAAACAATTGACGGTGCCAGGCGGCCTGCTTTTTGGGTGCGGGCTGTATGTGGTGTTACTCGCCTGCGGCCTGCTGGAGTCCTCGAACAAGTACCTGTTGAAGGATGTTCGGCCGTTTATAATGATCCTGTCATTTATCGTGCTCTCGAACATCGCGACCCTTGCCGCAAAAACGCTGAAGTTGCAGACAGTGCTCCTGCTATTGATCGCGATGACCGCCTTCAATGTGCTGGACATTGCCTGGTTACGCTTGGGCTTGTACAAGTTTCAAGACGTCTACTATGAAGAAAACGCCTACCGCTACCTGGACGGCGGTACGTACGCCGCCGTGGCCTATCTGATTTATTACTTCATAGACCCACGGCTGTTCGAACACAGGAAAAAGCTCGCAAGCATTTGCCTGGCCACTTCATTCATCTGTTTGTTCATTGCCAACTCTCGCTTCATCTTTGTCTCGGTGTTTGCGGCGATCATCATCCACCAATACACCCGGCCGGCCCGCATGATAGGCGTTGCCCTGGCCGGGGCGGTGGTGCTGATGGCGTTCATTGGCATCAGCAATATGATCGGGGCTGATCGAATCAATGATGGTTTGTCGTCCGAAGGCATGGCCGCCCAATTGGCCACGCGCTTCAGCCCGGCGCTGGAGTTGATCCGCGGCATGAACCCGCTGCATTACTTTGTGGGACTGGGCGCGGGCACGCCGTTCGAGATTCCCTGGTTCGAGTACCGTGGCCTCGATGACAAGAACTCGAATATCGACAGTGCCTACCTAACCTACTTCGTTAAGTACGGGCTGATCGGCGTGTACTTGCTGTACGTGTTCATTACCTCGATTACCCAGCACATGAACAGCCGGGTGGCGGTTTCGATCGCCATCTTTCTGGGGGTGATGTTCGTTGTCTCGGCCACGCCTTATCAGCCGTACGCCATCGGTATCGCGTATGGCGCGATTGTGCTGCGGGTCTGTTCCGAACACACCGCCAGGCAACGCAAAAAGATCCTCAAGCCTGACCAGCCGCTGATAACCACACCCTTGCAGGTGAATGCCGGATGAACAGCACACTGTTGAAAAAGTTCGTGTCCAGTACGGCATGGAGTTTCGTTTCTGCCGTGGCCACCAAAGTGTCGGTGGTCATCACCGGCATCCTGGTTGCCCGGGTATTGGGTGCGCAATCGTTTGGCGAGTATGGCTTGATCCAGAGCGCGATTGTGATGCTTGCCAACGTCGCCGCCCAAGCCACCACCACGGCGACGGCCAAGCATATCGGGCAGTTCAAGGAGACCTGTCCCGAGAAGACCGGCAGGGGCATCGCGCTGACGCTGCTGTTCTCGGTTGTGTTCAGCGGGATGATCATCGGGACAGCGCTGTTTTTCCCGCACTTTTTCTCCAGCGTTATCCTGGGGGCAGACAGCCTCAGCGCTGCATCGCTGATCGTATTGAGCACCATCACGTTGATTATCCTGTCGGGATGGACCCAGGGCTGCCTGACCGGTTGGGGCCAATACCGGACAATCGCGACCATCAACGGAATCATTGCGATTGTCGCGATTCCGGCGACGTACTTCCTGACCCTGCAGTTCCGACTCAACGGTGCGCTGCTGGGCTTGGCCGGTTCTCAATTGCTGATCGTGTTCTTCAGCGCACTGGCCTGCTGGAAGACATTGAAGGCCCGAAATACCACGCTGAGTTTCAAAGGTGCAATGACTGAAAAGCACGCAGTGCTGTCGGTTGGCCTGCCGGTATTGCTGACGGGGTTGATGGTCGCCCCGATGAACTGGTTCGCCAACAAGTTGCTGGCGGAAACAACTAACGGCCTTGCCGCATTGGGCATGTACGCCGCCGCGATGCAATGGAACGCGATCTTTTCCCATGTTTCCGTGGTGTTGGGCTCTGTGCTGGTGCCGATGCTGGCCGCCGCGCTGGGCGGTAAAAGCCGCAAGTTGGACGCCTTGAACTTTCTGTCGGGCTGGCTGGTGGTGTTGGTGATCATACAGCCGGTGATCATGTTCCCCGAGTTGCTGGCCAAACTGTATGGCAGCAGTTTCCTGGGGCGGGATTTTGAAGTGACATTAGTCCTGGTAATCCTGGGTTCGCTGCTCAGTGCATTCAAGTCCGGTATTTCAAGAAAAATGATCGTGATGAACCTGGCCTGGTTCAGTGTGATGAGTAACATTCTATGGGGAGTGTTATTCATTGCCGGAGCACTGTGGCTTCGGGAAGAAGGTGCAATCGGGATTGCCAAGGCATTTATCGGTTCGCAGTTTATTCACTTCCTGCTGGGACTGCCGTATTTCGTCTACAAGAAGATATTACCTCTGGAGTTGCTCGTATCTCCCAGGATCCTGATCTTGTGGACATTGCCTCTCATCAGTTTCATATCAAGCGCCTACGTCGAAAGTGTGCTGTATCGATTGATGATCATGGCGCTGATATTTATCTACATTCTCGCAACAACGTTTGCCTTGAATGCCGTGTTTAATGACCCCGTGGAAAATGGAAGCCCAGCATGAATGTCAGCAAAGTATATATCCGGGGGGCATACGGTCCTGGTAATTTGGGTGATGACGTATTAATGCTATGCGTGATCAATATTCTGAAAAAACGCTTTAAGGAATCGGATATAGCGGTGGGTGTCGATCATCCGCAGATCGCCAGGAACTTCAACCCGCGTATCAAGTGGCTGCACATCAAGGAGCCGGTCAAGGCTGACCTGGTGGTGTTGGGCGGTGGGGGCCAGTTCTTCTCGTTTATCCCACCGGCCAAAGAGGCGGCTGCCAACAAAGGCATCGTGGCGAAGCTGTGCAAGAGCATCAAGGCGCAGACCGACCTGAAGTCCACGCTTCTGCGTTTGTATGTCGGGTTGCGCGGTGGTGTCGACAGGATCTATTTCCACCGGCGCCTGGCAGCGTTCTGCATTGGCCTGGGCCCCTTCGATGGCGGCGGCAAGCTGCTGACCCGCGCCGTCAGCGTGATCAATCGCTGTGACTACATTTCCGTGCGGGACGGTACCAGCCAGCAGCATTGCAAGGCCTTCGGAAAGTCCGACGTCGAGGTGTACACCGACCCCAGCCTGCTTTCCGACCTGTGGATCTCCAGCAAAGACCTGGAGGTCGGCAGCCTCAAGAAGGGCAAGTACCTGTCCTTCATCCTGCGCGACTGGCCCCATGACGCGAACGGGCAACAGTTCATCAAGGCGATGGTCCAGGCCGCGGATGAGCTCGCCAAGCGTGGCGAGCAGGTACGCCTGGTCTCGCTGTACAAGGAACGTGACCAGCACCTGATCGACAAGTACCACACGTTCGAATGGTTGTGCTGGGACGCGGCGGGCGATACGCCAGAAACCTTCATGGCGAAACTGATCGTCGAGTCCGACGTGATCATCAGCGCCCGTGCACACGGTGTACTGCTGCCGGCTTCCCTGGGCTTTCCCACCATCGCGGTTGAAATCGAAAACAAGCTGAAAAAAGTCCATGAAATGCTGCCGCAGGGCACCCGGCTGGTCAGCACCCCAGACCCTGAGGTGATCAAGGCCACCATCAGCGAATTCCGGCAATCCAAGGCGCAAATGGCCGAGCACCTCAAGCAGGAGATCGCCCAGCGTTCTTCCCTTGCGCAAAAAGCGGTCGACGACTTTTTGAAATGGGTCGATGAAAAATAAAGTGGAGGGGCAACCGACGTGAAAAAGACAGCCTCGACGCTACTCATTGTGGCGTTCGCCCTGCAGGTGGCTGCCAGCGGCGCATCTGAGTTGAACGACCGTTGCGAGCCAGGCATCAAGAACATCTACCCGTTACTGCCGGACATTTCGCAGATGGCCGACGGGCCCCAGGCGCAAAGCAGCATAAAGGGCAGGGCCAATCTGACGAACAAGGCCTACAGCCAAAAGATCAAGGACATTGCCGTGCATTTTCCGGCCGGCTCCTATGACCCGGGTTCGATGGTGCGCCTTGGGTTGCCCTACGGCGGCATTGAATTCAAATCCCCACTGCCGCAACCGGGCAGGGAATGCCTGGTACTGACCTATGAGTTGAAGTTCGACAGGAATTTCGACTTTGTAAAAGGCGGCAAGCTCCCGGGCCTCTACGGTGGCACCGGCAATACGGGCGGCAAGATACCGAACGGCCATGACGGCTTTTCCACGCGCTACATCTGGAAAGAAAAGGGCGTCGGCGCCATTTACGCGTATTTGCCCACCAGTAAAACCTGGGGCACGGCAATCGGGTTGGGTTCCTGGATCTTTACGGTGGGGCAATGGCACAGGTTGGAGCAACTGGTGAAGTTGAATACGCCGGGGCAGGCCGACGGTGTGATTTCCATTTGGTACGACAACCAGCTGGTGCACTCGGAAACCGGGCTGACGTTTAGAGACACGCCGGAGATCACCATCGACGGCTTGCTGTTTTCGACGTTCTTCGGTGGCAATAACCCGTCTTTCGCCACGCCGGTGAGTACCAATATCCGCTTCAGGAATTTTGTGATGAGTTCACAGCGCGTAACGGATACTTCAGGGCAGGGTGAGTAGATGAAGAACCTGAAACTGAACATCAAGAAGGCCGCTGTTGCGCTGTTCAATACGCTGCTCAGCCTGGCGTTGTTTTTCAATCTGCGACGCGCGTTGCTCCGGGCAACCGGATGCCGGGTGGGCGCCCGGACCACGATCCACCGCAACGTGGTGTTTTTCTCCTTCGGCAACTTCTCGGTCGGGAAAAACTGCACGGTCAATTACGACTGCTACCTGGATAACCGGGCGGGCATCCGCATCGGCGACAACGTCAATATTTCCCATAACACCCGGGTTTATACGCTGGGCCACGATATCGATGACCCCATGAGTTGCCTGGTGGGGAAGCCGGTGTTGATTGAAGACAATGCCTGGATCTTTCCCAATGTGATGGTGATGCCAGGCGTCACCATCGGAACAGGCGCGGTTGTTTATCCGGGCAGTGTGGTCACGCGCAACGTTGCAGCGTATTCGATCGTGGGTGGCAATCCGGCCAAACATATCCGCTTCAGAAACAACACTATTCGATACAACGCCGACTTTCCGATCTGGTTTGCAGTGTAAGCAATCTCACTGGCCCCACCTTTATTTATGCAGGACTCTGACGTGAAATCATTAATGATTGCATGGATTGGCTATCAACGACGCGCCGATACCATGAAGCAATACTGGGCGTATGACATTCTGCATCTGCCCAACCAGTTCAAGAAGAAATCCGCGCGGCCGCTGGATTACTTGATCAAGTCGTTTAAAACCCTGAAGACCCTGTTGGCCGGTTCGCCTGACGTGCTGTGGGTGCAGTTGCCGCCGAGCCCGGTATTGCATATAGCACTGGCCTACAAGTTTATATTCAACCGGCGGCTGAAGATTATCGCCGATGCCCACAACAGCCTGTTGCGCAAACAATGGATAGGCTTTCCGGGCACGGTAGCGCTGTTGAATAGAATCGATGCCGTCGTCGTTCATAATTTTAAAGTCAAAGAAGAGTTGGCCGGCCTGGGCGTCAAGGACACCAATATCTTTATCCTGGAAGACTTGCCGTGTGACTTTCACGCGGCGCCCGCCAGTGAGCGCGAGACACCCTATGTACTGTTTCCGTGCTCGTTTGATATCGATGAACCGATCGAGATCGTGATCAACGCCGCCCGGGAAATGCCCGGTGTCGACTTCCTGATCACCGGCAAGCATCAGGGCAAGCTCTCCGAGGAGCTCGTGGCGTCACTCCCCGAGAACATCAAGCTGACCGGCTTCCTCAGCAAGGCGACCTTTGAACAGCTGCTGTGCCACGCGAATGTGGTGCTCGGCCTGACCACCCGCGACAACGTCCAACTGAGCGTGGCCAACGAAGCGGTCAGCGCCGGCAGGCCGATGGCGCTTTCGAATACCACGGTACTGCGCTCGTTGTTTTCCGAGGCGGCGGTGTTTGTCGACACCCTGGACCCGCTGTCCATCAAGGCCGGCGTCGCGCAGCTCATCGCCAATCAAGAAACCTATAAAGAGAAATCGGCCTTGCTCAAAGCCAAGCGAATAACCCGCTGGAAAGGCCAGGCCCAACTGTTAAGAACTGCCGCCACTATTTAATGATGTCTATTACACCTGACAGGAAGGGAACCGTCATGAGTCAATCAAGTGATGTTTTATTGATTTGTTCTGGAGGTGGGCACTGGGTACAAATGAGCAAGTTGCTGCCTGCCTTCGACGGTCAAAAAGTTACCATCGCCACCGTGGATATCAGCATTGGCTCGCAGTATCCAACCCATGCCTTCGCGCAAGTCCCGGACTTTAATCGCAGTGAACCGTTGAAGATCATCAAGGGCTTTTGCCAGATCTTTGCGATCGTTTACCGCAGCAAGGCCAGGTACGTGATCTCCACCGGGGCGGCACCGGGGTTGCTGGGGCTGGTCGCGGGAAAACTGATGGGCAAAAAGACCCTGTGGATCGACAGCATTGCCAATCCCAAGAAGCTCTCGTTGTCCGGCAGGATCGCTGTGTATTTTGTCGATGAGTTGCTGACCCAGTGGCCCACGCTGTCGCAAAACAGCCGCGCCCAATATAAAGGGAGGATTGTATAAATGATATTTTGCAGCGTTGGCACTCAAGCACCCTTTGAAAGAATGCTCGGCTACTTGCATGAGTGGAGTCATGCAAACCCGCAGGTCCCGATTGTTGCCCAGGTGGGCAATAACGAAAATGACCTGGGGCGCATTACGGCTTACAAGACCATCGCCGAGCCGCTGTTTTCCAAAAACTTCAATGCGTCAAAGGTGATTGTTTCCCATGCGGGCATGGGCAATATCATTCGCTCCCTTGAACTGGGCAAACCGATTGTTATTGTCCCGCGCGACAGTCGGCGCGGTGAACACATCAATAATCACCAGTACGACACCGCCGAAAACTTTTCAGACCTTCCCTCTGTGTTTATCGCCCATGATAAAGATGCGTTCTTTTCGGCGATTGATTCGGCGCTTAACTACAGCAGTGCCGAAAGTTCACTGGACTTTACCGAAAGGGACCGCTTGATCAGTTATGTGAAGTCATTCACTTCTTAAGTTTCGGCTGTTTGTCAATCCGCTCTTATTGCCTTTAATCATCGAGTAATCGTTATGATCCCAGTTATATTGTCTGGCGGTTCAGGCACGCGCCTGTGGCCGCTTTCAAGAGCGCTTAAACCAAAGCAGTTTATTGCGCTGCACGGTGACTTGAGTTTGTTTCAAGCCACCTTGGATCGCATCAAGAACCTGTCGATAGAGGGCGAGACCGTCAGCCCGCCGATCATTGTGTGCAACGAAGAACACCGTTTCATCGTGGCCGAGCAAAGTCGATCACTGGACGTGATCCCGCAGAAAATCCTCCTTGAGCCGACCGCCCGCAACACCGCCCCGGCGATTGCGGCGGCAACCCTGTCGGCGCTGGCGGATGGGGACGATCCGATCCTGCTGGTGCTGGCGGCGGACCATGTGATCGGCGATACCCAAGCCTTTAATGCGGCCTTGACGCTGGCCAAGGTGGAAGTCAACAAAGGCAAGATCGTCACCTTCGGGGTTGTGCCCACCAAGCCGGAGACCGGCTACGGCTATATCCGTACTCAAGAGGCTGCGGTGGACGGCGCCGCGCATGTCGATGCCTTCGTGGAAAAGCCCGACCTGGCGACCGCGCAAGGCTACCTGGAACAAGGCAACTACTTCTGGAACAGCGGCATGTTCATGTTCCGCGCCTCGGTGATGAAGACCGAGCTGGAGCGCCTGAGCCCGGAGATCATGGTGGCCGCGGAACTGTCCCTCTCCAACGCGGCCCATGACCAGGATTTCACCCGGCTCAGCCAGGTGGATTTTGTGAACGCACCCAACGTGTCGATCGATTACGCGGTGATGGAAAAGACCGACATCGCGTCGGTGGTCATCCTCGATTCGCCGTGGAGCGACCTGGGTGCCTGGGACTCAGTGTGGGAAGCGGGCCTCAAGGATCAGAACCAGAACTGCACCCAGGGCGACGTGCTGCTGCAGGACGTCACCAACAGCTATGTGCATGCCAGCCACCGCCTGGTCACGGTTGCAGGGATTAATGATGTGGTGGTCGTCGAGACCGCCGACGCGATTTTGGTGACCACCAAGGACCACGCGCAAGACGTCAAGAAAATAGTCGCGCAGCTGACTGAAAAGCACCGGATCGAGAGCACCAGCCACCGCGAAGTCTATCGGCCGTGGGGCAAATATGACTCGGTGGACCAGGGCTATCGGTACCAGGTGAAGCGGATCACGGTGAAGCCGGGGCACAAGCTGTCGGTGCAACTGCACCACCACCGGGCCGAGCACTGGATCGTGGTGTCCGGCACCGCGAATGTGCAAATCGCCGACAAGCAAGTGCTGCTGACCGAGAACCAGTCCACCTACATCCCCATTGGCGTTGTGCACTCCCTCGAAAACCCGGGGCGAATCCCGCTGGAGCTGATTGAAGTCCAATCGGGCTCGTACCTGGGCGAGGACGACATCATCCGCTTTGAAGACCGCTATGGCCGCCTCGAGCTTGTTTAAAGGAAGATTGAAATGAATGTAACTGTATTTGGAATCGGCTATGTGGGTCTGGTGCAGGCAGCGGTGCTGGCCGACGCGGGGCATGAGGTGTGTTGTGTCGACGTGGACGCGACTAAAGTCGAGAACCTCAAGGCCGGCATTATTCCGATCTTTGAGCCCGGGCTGAGTGCGCTCGTCCAGAAGAACCATGATGCCGGACGCTTGCACTTCACCACCGACGCCGCGCAAGGCGTGCGGCATGGAGAGGTGCAGTTCATCGCCGTGGGCACCCCGCCTGATGACGATGGCAGCGCAGACATCAAGTACGTGCTCTCCGTTGCCGCGACCATTGCGCTCAACATGACCGAGCCGAAGATTATCGTTAACAAGTCCACGGTGCCGGTGGGGACGGCGGACAAGGTCCGGGCGAAGGTGTCCGAGGTGTTGACGTCGCGGGGGCTCGAGGTGGAGTTCCACGTGATCTCGAACCCCGAGTTCCTCAAGGAAGGTTCGGCGGTCGCCGACTGCACCCGGCCCGACCGGATCATCATCGGCAGCGACAGCAGTTACGCCGTGGACCGCATGCGGGAGCTGTATGAACCCTTCAACCGCAACCACGAAAAGATCATCACGATGGACATCAGGAGTGCCGAGCTGACCAAGTACGCGGCCAACTGCCTGCTGGCCACCAAGATTTCCTTCATGAATGAAATGGCCAATTTCGCCGAACGCTTGGGCGCCGACATTGAGGCGGTTCGTAAAGGCATTGGCTCCGATCCACGGATCGGCTACGACTTTATCTACCCAGGCTGCGGTTATGGCGGCTCGTGCTTCCCGAAAGATGTGCAGGCGCTGGAGCGCACCGCGTCGTCGATCGGCTATCAGGCAACGCTGTTGTCTGCCGTCGAGGAAGTCAACAAGCGCCAGAAGCAGCACCTGTTCGGGCATATTCACCACCACTTCGGCGGCCAGCTGGAGGGCAAGACCTTCGCCATCTGGGGCCTGGCCTTCAAGCCCAATACGGATGACATGCGCGAAGCCTCGAGCCGCGTGTTGATCGAACAACTGCGCAGCGTGGGTGCCCGGGTCCAGGCATTCGACCCCGAAGCGATGGCCGAGACCCAGCGCATTTACGGGATGAACGAAGACCTGTTGCTGATGGGCACCAAGGAAGCGGCGTTGCAAGGTGCCGATGCGCTGGTGATCGTGACCGAATGGCGGGAGTTCAAGGCCCCGGACCTGGACTTGATAAAAGAAAAACTGAGCACGCCGGTGATCTTTGACGGCCGCAATATATTTGATCCGCAGCGTATGAAAGCCAATGGTTTCGAGTATTACGGTATTGGTCGCGGGTTATCGGTACGCCCCGTTGTTTAATCCTGACGATTATTAACATTGGTGGTTTGAGCTATCCACAAGTGAGATGATTTCGAGGAGGTTAAGTGCGTGATCCAACAGGATCTTTGCGCAGTTTGCATAGCCTGTTTATCTCCGTTCCATCACTACGCCCTTATTGCATTATTTGATAAGGGGTAAATATCGAGAAGGAGTCTGATATGAGGAAAATACTGTTGGCCGGCGTGCTGGCCTTTAGCAGTACTGCGGCATTGGCGGCAGGTGAAGTCGCGAGCGAGGCCTTGAGCGATGCGGCCGGCGCGAGCGAGCCCCTGTCGTTGAGCACCCCGCTCGTGGGCGGCGTGACGCTCGGTGAAACCGTCGGGGTCGGTACCGCGGTAGTCGGCGCTGCGGCGGCGGCTTCCAACTCGGGCGGCAGTTCCAATGGCGGTACTTCCGGCACCGGCGGCACCACCGGTACAGGCGGTACCACCGGTACCAACTAATAACCCGCAATGTGTGTTGTTCAAGATCACCCGGAACTTCTGGGTGATCTTTTTTAGACTCGCCCTCGACTAGCGTAGTGCCATTATGATTCGTAGGTTACCTGTTCTTTTGCTGGCAAGTTTCAGCTTGCACGGCTGCATGTTTTCGCCTGGTCAACATATGGACACCAGTCAAATGTCCAGTGAGGGTTCTTCCGAAAGTACTCGGGTAGAGTTGATTCCCATCACCCCCAAATTGATTGCCATGGATGCCGCCACGCATGTTCGTGAATCGGTGCCGGCAGAACTGTTGTCTTATGTGCCCGGTGGCTATCGCGTCGGTGCCAATGACCTGTTGTTTATCACGGTTTGGGACCATCCCGAGTTGACGGCACCGTCCGGGCCGCAACAGCAGATCGACGCCAACGGGCGCCTGGTTCGCCCCGATGGCACGTTGTTTTATCCGTATATCGGCAACGTCCCGGTGGCCGGCAAGACCATCGAAGAGCTGCGGGCCTTTATCGCCGGGCGCTTGTCGCAATTTATTGAAAGCCCACAGGTCGACGTCAGCGTCTTGCGGTTTGCCAGCCAGACAGTGGTGGTGACCGGGGCGGTGATCAAGGCCGGGCAACAGCCGATCACCACCACGCCATTGAGCGCCGTCGAGGCCATTGGGGCGGCCGGTGTCGACCCCACGAATGCCGACCTCTCGAGCCTGACCCTGACGCGCGACGGCCGTGAGTACACGCTTGACCTGGACAGCCTCAATCGCCAGGGCTCGCAACTGCAGGGCATCTACCTCAAGGGCGGCGACCGTTTGTACCTGCCCTATAACGACCAGAAACGTGTCTACCTGATGGGCGAAGTCAATCAGCCCCGGGCCCTGAGCTTCAAGGGCAAGTCGATCAACCTGACCGATGCCCTGGGTACCGTAGGCGGCTTGAACCAGACCACTTCCAATGGCAATGCGGTCTATGTGATTCGCGGCGTGGACAACCTGGAAGCCGAACCGGCCAAGGTGTTCCAACTCGATGCCCAATCACCTTCCGCGCTGGTGCTGGCCACCCGGTTCGACTTGCAACCCCAGGACATCGTGTACGTCGGGCCGGCCGGCGTGACGCGCTGGAACCGCCTGATCAGCCAGTTGCTGCCGACCGCCAGTGCCATTGGGATTGGTGCCCGATCGGCCAATGACCTCAGTGAAGTCAACAGCAGATAAGGCGTTATCCCGTGGTGAAAATGTTGCCTACCAGCGCCTGCCTGTCGATGGCGCTCTTGTTGTGCGGGTGTAACCCGTTGATGAGGGCGTCGTGGTACACCCTCGAAACCTCTGTGACGGGCCCGGCCCCGATCAACGTGACCCGCGCCCAGGTCGACGCGGTGCCATACCCGCAGATCCTGGTGACCACCGCCGTCAGCGAGGGCGTGATGGCCATGGCCCGGCGCCGGGGCGACCTGCAGTTTTGGGTCGCTTCCGGCAAGCAAGTGGTGATGATGCGTGACGGCCTGGTGGTACGCACTGTCGGGCTGGGTGTTTCCCTGGATGGCACGCGTTTCAGTGGCGAATCGCCGTTCAAGCGCGGGCTCCAGCATCTGCCCGACGGCTACACCGGCACACGCTGGATCGACCTCTACGACGGCAACCGAATCGGTATCGCGGTCAACAGCCGTTTCAGCAGCCACGGTATCGAGACCCTCCGCATTCTGGACAAGGATTACGCCTTGCTGCGCATCGACGAGCAGGTGGACGCTCCCACCTTGAATTTCCGCGCCACCAACCATTATTGGGTCGACCCGCAGGATGGTTTCATCTGGCGCAGCGAGCAGCATTTGACGCCCCGGTTGGCCCTGAAAATCGTGCAGTTGCGTCCCGACCGGGAGGCAGCCCGATGAAGTGTTCGAAGCTTTTATGGCTGGGCCTGTTGCTGATCGGCCCCGGCACTGGCCAGGCGGCCGTTACAGTCAGTGGCGAGGTGCGCAGCCCTGGCGCCTTCGAGGTCAAGCCGGGGGCGCGTTTGCTGGACGTTATTCGTGTGGCCCAACCCAATGCAGAAAGCTACTGGTTGGGCGCCGCGTGGCTGCACCAGTCGTTGGTGAGCACGCAGGAACGCTTGAAGGCAGGGGTTTTGTTCGATCTGAAACTGCTGCAACGAGGGGCCTTGCTGGATGACCGTGGCTCCCGGGCGGACTTGAGTGCGCGTCTGTATCGACAGGTCGAACAGTTGCCGGTCACCGGCCGCCAGGTGCAAGTGCTGGACCCGATCGCCGTGGAGACGGGGTTCGCGCGCAACGCATTGCTGGATGACGGGGACCGGCTGGTCTACCCCGTGAGGCCGTCCACCGTGCAGGTGCTCGGGGCGGTCGCGCAGTCCTGTGATGTGCCGTACCGGGCCATGCGCGAGGTGCGGGATTATGTTGGCGACTGCACGGTCCTCGATGACGCCGAGCGCGATGACCTGTGGCTGATCCAGCCCGACGGCCAGGTACGGCGCGTGGGCGTGGCGGCGTGGAATCGCGAGGACGGCGTGGTGGCGGCCCCCGGCAGCAGGATCCTGGTGCCGATCCGCAGCGACGACCTTGAGACGCCGACCCCTGATCTCAACCAACAACTGGCCGAGTTTTTCGCCACTCAACCGTTGGCTGAGGTGAACCCTTGAATTTACGTTTTGCGGCTGTACTGCTGTTGCCTTGCGGGTTGGCTCACGGTGACCCCCGTTACACCCAAAATGATTTCGGCGGCGTGGGCCTGCTACAGACCCCCACCGCACGCATGGCCCCGGCGGGAGAGTTGAGCGCCAACGCCAACCGCACCGATCCCTACTCGCGCTACAGTTTTTCCCTGCAACCGTTTGATTGGCTGGAGGGTTCGTTTCGTTATACCGCCATCAGCAACCGCAGGTACGGCGCCGAGGCGTTGAGCGGAAGCCAGAGCTTCAAGGACAAGGCCATCGACTTCAAGGCGCGGCTCTGGGAGGAAAGCCGGTGGGCACCGCAGGTGGCTTTCGGTGCCCGGGACATCGGCGGTACCGGGCTGTTTTCCAGCGAATACTTTGTCGCCAACAAGCGCCACGGCAACCTGGATTTCAGCCTCGGCATCGCCTGGGGCTACCTGGGAAACCGAGGCGACTTCGGCAACCCGCTGTCGGTGTTCGGCAGCAAGTTCAACGACCGGCCCAAGAGCACTGCGGTCGTCGCCAGGGCAGGGGATGTGAACTCCAACGCCTATTTCAGGGGCCGCCCTTCGTTGTTCGGCGGGATCGCCTATCAAACGCCCTGGGAACCCTTGAGCCTGAAACTCGAATACGAGGGCAATGACTACAAGCACGAGCCGTTGGACAACCCGATCAAGCAGGACTCGCCGGTAAACATTGGCGTGGTCTATAAGCTGGCTGACAGCGTCGACCTGAGTGCGGCCTGGGAACGCGGGAATACCGCGATGTTCGGCATCACCCTGCACACCAACTTTGTCAGCCGCAAGGCACCGGTCAAGACCTATGACCCGCCCGCCGAACCGTTGCCGGCGCGCATGCCCACCACCCCGGCCGACCAGGTCAACTGGGCCAACGTCGCCGACAGGCTGCAGCAGAATGCCGGCTACAAGGTGGAGCGCATTGCCCGGCGCGGCTCGGAATTGATGGTGTATGGCGAGCAGCAACGCTACTTCTATTCAGCCAAGGCCGTGGGACGCGCCAGCCGGATTCTCGACAACAGCGCCAATCAGGATATCGACTGGTTCACCCTGGTGAACAAGCGCTATGACATGCCCATCGAAGAAACCAGCGTGCCCCGTGACACCTTCCGCGCAGTGGTGAACAACCAGCAGCCGTTGACGGACCTGCACCGTAATACCGAGGTCAACCCGGCGGTTGCCCATCGGGAAACCACGCTCTACAGCAGACAATCCGAGCCGTTCAACTATGGCCTTGGCCTGGGTTACAAACAGAACATCGGTGGCCCCGACGGCTTGCTTTATCAGTTCACTGCCGACGCCGACGCGGAGTACCGTTTTACCCGCAATACCTGGTGGAGCGGCTTGCTCAGCGCCAACCTGCTGAACAACTACGACAAGTTCACCTACGACGCACCCAGCGGGTTGCCGCGAGTACGCACCGACCTGCGCCAATACATGACCACGTCCGATGTGACGATGCCGAACTTCCAGGTCAATCATGCGCAGCGCCTGGACCGCGACCTGTATGGCATGGTCTACGGCGGCTACCTGGAGTCCATGTACGCCGGGGTGGGCGGCGAGGTGTTGTTCCGGCCGGCGGGCAAGCACTGGTCAGTGGGCGCAGACCTGAACTTCGTGCGCCAGCGTGATTTCAACCAGGGCTTCGGCCTGCGGGATTACCAGACCATCACCGGCCATGTCACCAGCTATACCGAGCTGCCCTATGACACCCTGGCCGCCGTCAGTGTGGGGCGTTACCTGGCGCGGGACTGGGGCACCACCGTCGACATCTCGCGCCAGTTCAAGAACGGCGTGAAGTTTGGTGGCTGGGTGACGCTGACCACCGCCTCGAAGGAAGAATATGGCGAAGGCAGCTTCGACAAGGGTATCTATATTTCCGTCCCCTTCGACGAATTGATGAGCACCTCGACGATGCGTCGGGCCAACGTCGTATGGGCGCCACTGACCCGTGACGGCGGCGCACGCCTGAACCGCGGCTATTCGCTGCAGACCATGACCGACGGGCGTGACAGCGAGTTGTTCTACAACAACTTCGAGAAGATCACTGAGTGACGGTGCGGCATCTGCCGACCAGGTTGTCGACTGCCCGGCGTTGAATGCGCCGGGCAGTCGCCAAGCCAGAACGCTACAGCGCCAGGTGCAATGCCGGCGCGCAACACTTGCCTGACTTTCCTCTTTGATGACTATGCGAATGGCCCGGGCCGGGCGTTGCTGTGGGCGCTATCGTTGCGCCTTGCGGGGAGTGGTGGCGGGGAGGGCGCAAAGCGCGCCTGGTGCCCCGCGCCGCCGATGCAGCGGCACGGGGAAGGGCGGGGTCAGTAGATGTCTTTGGACAGCAGGGTAAACGGCGTCTTGAACAGGATCTTGATGTCCAGCCACAGCGACCAGTTGTTGATATAGCGCAGGTCGATATCGACGCGTTGCTGCATCTTCTCCAGGGTCTCGGTTTCACCCCGGCAGCCATTGACCTGCGCCAGGCCGGTGATGCCGGGCTTGATGCGATGCCGCGCCATGTACGCGCGAATCTTGCCCGAGTAGTAGTCATTGTGGGCGACGGCATGCGGGCGTGGGCCGACCAGTGCCATATGCCCTTGCAGCACGTTGAACAGCTGGGGCAGCTCGTCGATGGAGGTGCGGCGGATAAAGCGCCCTACGGGGGTAATGCGTGAGTCGTTGCGGCTCGCCTGGCGCACTTCGTGGTCGTCATGCACGCGCATCGAGCGGAACTTCCAGACCTTGATCACCTCGCCGTTCCAGCCGTGACGATCCTGCTTGAAAATTACCGGGCCGGGAGAGGTAAGTTTGATCAGCAGGGCGAACAGCAGCAGCAACGGGCTGAGCAGGATGATCGCCAACAGGGCCAGGCTCTTGTCCAGCAGCGACTTGCTCAGTGCTGCGGTCGGCCGGCTGGTCAGCGGGCTTTCATTGAGGAAGATCGCGGGCAATCCATCCACCTCGGCCACGCTGTGGTTGAGCAGCAGCATGTTGTTGAGGTCGGGCACCCAGATCACGTCCACGCTGATCTCCAGCAGGTTGAGGTACAGCGCCTCGATGTGGGTCGCTTCCTGGAGAGAGTGAGTGATGTACAGGCGGCGGATACCGTGCTGGCGGATCAGCGCGGGAAGATCGGGCAAGTCACCGAGGATCTGAGGCTGGGTGCCGGCCTGGGGGGAGGTGGTGCGGGGACCTACGAGACCGACCAGAGGGGAGCGTTTTTGCCTGGCGAGAGTATTGGCCAAGTCGGTTGCAAGTTTTCCCGTACCAATAATCAGCGATTTCTGGCGCTCATGTAGTTGCCGGTGGTAGTACCTGGATAGACTGTGAATGGGAATGTAGCAAAGGGCTAGTATTGGATAGCTGACAGCGGCCCACAGTAGCAGGATCTCGAAGGGAAACAGCGAACTGGCATTACAGGCTATGCCGACCGCGAACAATATGCCCAGGGTCAATAACCAGCCGGTGAATAATCGTCCCAACCCAACAAAAAAGTCATCTTTTTTGCTATAGACGTCACATAACATGTAGGCCGGTATAGAGGCCAGTATTGTAATGGCTGCCAATATCCGGTAGTGGGATTCCAATTGCCCGGTCTTGAAAAGTACCAGTGAAAACAAAAGTACAACGACCACACTCAGGGCAATTGCCCACTGTCCCCAAAAGGTCAGGCCTTTGGGTGTAAGGTTACGATGCATTCTTCTGTTGTTAAGCATACTTCTGCTCCCTGTGGTATCCACTCACGTGCTGGCAGGTTAAAGCGAGGCGTGGTTTTAATGACTATCAAATGACAGGCGCACGCGTAGGCGTGCGTATTGATAGTAATAAATGGCAGGGAGCAATGGCTGACGACTTATAACGCGGTCATGTTGTTATAAAATGGCAGATAGAAAGGCGTTCTAATAGGCAGGGTGAATTGTAATTTTTATGAAATAATTATTGTTCTGTGACGTTCGCGCGACTGCTCAGCGGGCTTTTTATTTTTTGTGTCAGGCAGTAGCCACGGTTACGCACCGCGCGGAACAGGCGTTCGCCATCATTCACGCGTTTGAACTTGTCCTGCAATCGGCTAAGGCACATTTCAAGCCCGCGATAGAGGTCGGGCTCACGTCCGATGTTGCGGATAAGTTCTTCCTTGCTGACCACACGTTCTTCATGGTTCAACATTTTCTTAATCAATGCCGACTCAATAGTGGTCAAGGAAATGCGTAGCCCACCTTTCACCAGCGCACGATCTTGCTGGGTAAGTAGCCAGACATCGGGGCCGCGTAATGCAGAGGATGAGTTAACTGTTTCCGTGGTGGTGTTATTCAGGTCCGGGTGTGTGACGTCTGATTTTAGAGCCGTGATGTTAGGTTTTTTTGACGCGTCGTAAAGTTGTCGGGTCAGTCGATTACTGGCTTCGTAAAGTCTTTTGGCGGCGACATAGTTACTGAGCCACAGATTGAAATTCTGCTCTTTGGTAACAGCGTAGGAACTGGTCGAAGCGTCCGATGTTTTTTCCACGGTTTCGATCAGCGGCCCGCTGTCAACGTCGTAATGTAAAAATGCCACATTTGGCGTGAAATCGTGCAGTGCGATTGACGGGTACGTCGATGTAAATGTGTGTTTCTTGAGAGAACTCATGGCATTCACCGATTCCAGGAAAGTACGGGGGTTCATAAACTATCAGCAGGGGAGAAGTAGGGGCCCTGAAAATAGTCAAAAGGCAAGCGTCTGGCGAGAAGTGCGCTGTCGGCGTGCTCGACGTTGTCGGCGATGAAGGAGACCCGGGTGGCGCTCATCAGCCCCAGCATCTGGTCGTAAAGCCGGTCGAACAGGCCCGAGCGGGTGTTCAGACTGAGCCTGAGGGCCGAGTCTGGAAAAGGCATTTTTATATAGTCATAAAGACTCAAGTCGATCAGCAGGTCGGTGTTTTTTGTATTTAATGTGTAATTGTTATAGGCAAGCTTCAGGTTGCTCTGGTCTTTCAGGCTATACAGTTGACGGATCATGCTCCGGCGTTCCAGCGGGCCCGGAAGGGTGTCCAGTGTATTTTCAACGCTGACAATGAGTTGTTGTCTGTTTTTTTCCAGCGTGTGTGAAGTATCGATAATTTCCTTGAGCAGGTCCTCATTCATCAACAGCGATTGCTCAACTCGGAAAAACTTGTGGAGGTCCGGGCTTTTATCCGCGCGCAAACGTTTACTTGTGCGGGCAAATGAACTCGGCCTGGCATGTTGCAGGGCTTCGCTGTAGGCGTCTTTAAGTTGTTCGGAATAAAACGGGCAGGCGCCATCACGCGGGCTGTCGAGCGCAGGCTCGGCGTGGACGCGGATCTCACTGCCCCACAGCGTGCAACTTCGTTCAAGTATCGCTTGCCGCGAAAAGGTGAAGCAGGCTGACGCCTCACGTAATAAGGTTCCGCTATTCACGGTTCGACCGCTCCCTGACGGGGTGGATATGATTAACCGAAGCCAGCCCTCTGCTTAGTTTGTAGCCGTAACCGCGAATGCTCTGAATTATATTGCTTCCGTAATGTGATTTTATTTTGCCACGTAACCGGCTAATCGATTTTTCGAGGGCCCTTGAATCATAAAATCGGGGATTCAGCCCCATTACCACGGCGATTTCATCATGGCTGAGCAATCGATTATGAATGAGCGCTTCCAGTACTTTCATTTCGACAAAGGACACTTCGAGCTTTTTGCCACCCCCGTAGATGCACATGCGGTCCTGATCGAGTAGCAAATCAGTATTACTTAGCCAGTATGTCTCGCTGAGGAACGCGGCAAACAGGGCAAGTTTTTTCTCGGGCGAGCTCTCGACGACCTTTATGCAGTAATCAGCGCCTGCGAGATAATATTTGGTTTTGCTTAGTGTAGTGGCGAAGGTGACAACCAGGAAAATGGTGCTGCCAGGATTTTCCGATCTGGTTTTTTTAATGATGTCCAGCGTTTGGGTGCTGGCAGAGGGGGTGTCGATCTCTATGATGATGGCACGGTAATGTCCATGGCTTGCATAGGGACCGATTAGTTGGCCGTAGGAGCGTGTATCGACTTTTAGATTTTTCGGTACAGTACGAACTATAAGCTCGCTGAAGTCCTCGGATTTCGATGGGGTCCGTGCAATAGCGAGGACGTTGGAAAAATGCATCACGTTGCTCCCTTTTCCGGCATGCGAGGCCGTCAATTCAATCGCTGCAGGCGTTTAGATGTTAATCGAATTGAATACGCCAAAACGTGACAAATTTTAACATTCGGCACTTTATTTGCGGGGGGTAAGGCGGATTTCAGGCGGGTGTTGAGAGCGGGTTTGTGGACCGGAGTACTCATATGCTAGTGCAAATTTTTTAGTGTGCGATAAGTATTTTAGGCGGGTTGATTTTTTTTGGCTGGAATGATTTAAGCCTTCTAGTCCCTTAGCTCTAAAAATGCTTATACGTGACTATTTATAATAATCCAGCAAGGCGATAGCGGGCGTCGTGTGCTGGGGGATGCTCGCGCGGTCGGCCAGGTAGCGCGCCGGCGGTTGGCCGATGGCCTTGCGGAACATGGTGATAAAGCCGCTGGCGTTTTCATAGCCGAGGTCCAGTGCCACCGTCTGCACACTTTCGCCTTTCGCCAGGCGCTGCAGTGACAGGATCACATGCAGTTGCCTGCGCCAGCGGCCGAAACTCAGGCCGATCTCCTCCAGCAACAAGCGCGTCATGCTGCGTTCGCTCATGCCGATGCGTACGGCCCATTCGCCCAGGGTGGCCTTGTCGCTGGGGTTGGCCAGCAAACTGTCGGCCAGGCGCCGCAGCCGAGTGTCCCGGGGCATGGGCAGGTGCAGGGCCTCCACCGGTGCCAGTGCCAGTTCGTCCAGCAGCGTGGCCACCAACCGGCCCTGGGCGCCCTCGGTGTCGTACAGCGGTGGGAAGCTGACGGCCTTGCTGATCAATTCGTGTAACAACGGCGATACCGCCAGGGTGCAGCATTGCCGGGGCAGGGCGCCGGCAGCGTCGGGGTCGACCAACAGACAGTAGACATCCGCTGCCCCCGACCCGCGCGCGGCATGGGAAAGGCCGCCCGGAATCCACAACGCGCACTGGGGGGGCACGATCCAGATACCTTCTTCGATGACGCAATGAATCACCCCGCGCAATGTGTACATCAACTGGCCCTTGCGGTGCTGGTGCGGTGCGTGCTCCCAACTCGCAGAGGTGCTTGAAGCGCTCACTGCAACCACCGCACGGGGAATTGCATCGGCAAGGGCCGGGCGCAAGGGGTCACGGGTTTCGAGGCGGTGGTTGTACATGGCGGCGCGGCGTCTTGGCTGGAATGCGAAACATTCTGGCCATTCTGTGCAATGGCGTCCAGTGATGGCATGGCTATCATGAGAAACATTCTCGTTAAAGGAGCTTCCCATGCAACTCGACAGTTCAACATTCCCCGTGGTGAAAATCGTGTTTGACGCCCCCAGCGACACTCCCCCGCAAGATACCTTTGGCGCATTCGAGGCCTTGTTGCAGCGCGAGGAACCCTTCGTCCTGCTGCACGAGAAAGCCGTGGATGAAAGCACTCACGAGCATTCACACGAAGAACGCAAACAGGCCTCGATCTGGATGAAGAAGCACAAGGTGGCCCTGCGTACTTTCGTCAAAGGCATGATCCAGGTGGAGCCCAGCGCAGCCAAGCGCCTGGCGCTCAAGCCGTTTGCCGTGATGTTCGGCAAGGCGTGGGGCTACCCGTTGCTGGTGGTGGAATCCACGGATCAGGCCTGGGCATTGGCGCGGGACGTGCTGGATACCCAGGTGTCGGATGTGGCGCACTATTGAGTGTGGGGCGCTGCCGTGCTGCCGCGTACTGTGAGTTCGAACGGCACTACAACCTGACGCTCCGACAGCGGCGTTTTCTCGATCAGTGCGATGAGCATCTCGACCGCCTTGCGGCCGAAGATTTCGGCAGGCTGTGCAATGGTGGTCAGGGGCGGGTCGCAGTAGGCCGCGAAGGGGATGTCATCAAAGCCCACCAGGGAAATATCCTGGGGCACGCGCAGGCCCTGTTGCTTGATGCGCTTCAAGGCGCCGATGGCCATTTCGTCGTTCTCGCAGAACAGCGCAGTGGGCCGCTTGGGCAGGGCGAGCATGTTGCCTGCGCCCTCGAAACCGGCGTGCAGGGTGAAGTCGCCGTGGCAGATAAGCGCCGGGTCGCGGGGGATGCCCGCCGCGAGCAAGGCATCTTCATAACCGGCCACGCGGTCACGGGTCAGTGGGCTGCTTTTCGGGCCTTTGATCAAGCCGATGCGGCGGTGGCCGAGGTCGATCAAGTGCTGGGTCATGGCCCGGGCGGCGCCACGGTTGTCGAGGCTGATGGTGGGGTGGCGACCGTCCTGGATCACCTCGCAGGCGTTCACCAGTGGCGGTGAGTCGCTGCAGTCGCTGAACGGGTCCGAGGCCCGCAACTGAATCACACCGTCGGCCTGATGGGCGTGGACCAGTTCGGCGAACTGTTTTTCGATTTCTGCCTGGCCCCGGGTGTCGCACAACAGCAACCGATAACCCGATGCCTGCGCCGCTTGCTGTGCACCGCTGATGACCCGGGCGAAAAACGTGTTGGCAATCGCCGGCACCAGGATCACCAGGTTGCCGGTGCGCCGCGAACGGAATTGCACCGCCATGCGGTTCGGCCGGTAGCCGGTCTGTTCCACGGCGGCGTTGACCTTGTCGCGGGTCTCGGGCAACACGCGTTCAGGGCTGGCCAGGGTCCTGGACACGGTGGCCACCGAGACCCCGGCCAGCCGGGCGACTTCACGAATATTGGACAAGACCACCTCATTATCAGAACAGCAGCCTGCAAGTTTACCGCAGTCGGGGTTTGACATCGCGAGCAACCAGGCCTAAATTTCCGGCACGATGTAACCGGTTACATCATGATCGGTAATTGCCCATAAAGAGAAGACTTGCGATGACGGTTGCTGTGCAAAAAATAAGAATGGGCTTTGTTGGCGGCGGCGAAGGCGCCTTCATCGGCCAGGCTCACCGCCAGGCGGCGGGGCTGGATGGGTGTTATGAACTGGTGTGCGGTGCCTTCAGCCGTGAGCCCGAGAACAACCGGAGCACCGGCAATGCGCTGGGCCTGCCCGCGTCCCGCTGTTACAGCGAATGGCAGCAGATGCTCGCCGGCGAACAGGCACTCCCGGCCGAGCAGCGCATGCAGCTGCTGGTGATCGTCACCCCCAATCATCTGCATGCACCGATTGCGACCCAGGCGCTGCAGGCGGGCTTCCACGTGTTCAGCGAGAAGCCGGCCGCGCTCAATCTTGCTGAAGTGCAGGCGCTGGCAGACGTTGTCAAAAACAGTTCCGGGCTTTATGGGCTGGCACACACCTACCTGGGTTACCCGATGGTGTGGCAGGCCCGCGACATGGTGCGCAATGGCGTGATCGGCGCGTTGCGCAAAGTGATCGTCGAGTACCCACAAGGCTGGCTCAGCCAGGACGTGGGCGGGCAGGGCAACAAACAGGCGGACTGGCGCAGCCGGCCCGAGCTGTCGGGACTGGGCGGCTGCATCGGCGACATCGGCACCCACGCCTTTTCCCTGGCCGAGTTCATCGCCGACCAACCGATCGAACAGCTTTGCGCGAACCTGGGCATCCATGTACCCGGCCGGCAACTGGATGACGATGCCGCCATGCTGTTCAAGATGGCCTCCGGCGCCAGCGGCGTGCTGATCGCCAGCCAAGTGTGTGCCGGTGAAGAGAACCCGCTGAAGATCCGCCTCTATGGCGACAAGGGCGGCCTGGAATGGCGCCAGGAAGAACCCGCCAGTCTGATCCATCGTTCCCTCGACCAACCGCTGCGCATCCTGCGTTCCGGCGTCGGCCAGCCCTGGCTGTGCGACGCGGCATTGCAGCGCATGCGCCTGCCCGCCGGGCATCCCGAGGGTTACCTGGAAGCCATGGCCAACCTCTACCGCGACTTCGCCAAGGCCATTCGCCAAGGCACCGAGGCCGTTGGCGTACCCGGCATCGAAGTCGGCGTGCGCGGCATGGCCTTTATCGAAGCCGTGATCGCCAACCATCACGGCGAGGCGAAGTGGACCACCTTGGCGAACCACCCATGAAGGAGACTACAGACATGCGCGGCCCAGGCATTTTTCTCGCCCAGTTCATCTCGGACGAAGCGCCTTTCGACACCCTGGCCAACATCGCCCAATGGGCGGCGTCCCAGGGCTACAAGGCGATCCAGTTGCCCACACTCGGCACCCGCTACATTGACCTGGCCCGCGCTGCAGAAAGCCAGGCCTACTGCGATGAACTCAAGGCGACCTGCGCCCATGCCGGCGTCGAAATCAGCGAGCTATCGACCCACCTGCAGGGCCAACTTGTGGCCGTGCACCCGGCATTCGACACGCTGTTCGACGACTTCGCCCCGGCCCATCTGCGCGGCCAGCCCCAGGCACGGACCGAGTGGGCCATCGACCAATTGAAACTCGCCGCCCGCGCCAGCCAGCGCCTTGGCTTGACGGCCCACGCGACCTTCTCCGGCGCGCTGCTCTGGCCGTACATCTACCCCTGGCCACAACGCCCCAGCGGCCTGGTGGAGCAAGGCTTTGCCGAGTTGGCCAAGCGCTGGCTGCCGATTCTCGATTGCTTCGAGGCGGCCGGCGTCGACCTGTGCTACGAAATCCACCCCGGCGAAGACCTTCACGACGGCGCCTCTTTCGAGCGCTTCCTCGAAGCCGTCGACCACCATCCCCGGGCCAACATTCTCTACGACCCCAGCCACCTGCTGCTGCAGCAAATGGATTACCTGGGCTTCATCGACCGCTACCACGCGCGCATCCGCATGTTCCACGTCAAGGACGCCGAGTTTCGCCCCGACGCGCGCTCCGGCGTGTATGGCGGCTACCAAGGATGGGTCGACCGCCCTGGCCGTTTTCGCTCATTGGGCGATGGTCAGATCGACTTCAAATCGATCTTCAGCAAGCTCACCCAATACGACTTCAACGGTTGGGCCGTGCTGGAGTGGGAGTGCTGCCTGAAGGACGCGCAACAAGGCGCGGCAGAAGGGGCGGAGTTCATCCGCCAGCACATGATCCGCAAGACCAGCAAGGCATTCGATGACTTCGCCGGCGTGACATCCGACGAGCAATCCAACCGACGGCTGCTGGGCCTGCCCGACGCCTGAACAGCGCTTCTGACTCAAAATAACAATAAAACGGTGACCACAATGAAAGCGCGACTGAGCGTCATGATGTTCCTGCAATTCTTCATCTGGGGCGGCTGGTTCGTCACCCTCGGCACCTTCCTCGCCAGCAACCTGGGGGCCAGCGGCGGGCAGATCGGCATGGCGTTTTCCACCCAGTCGTGGGGGGCGATCATCGCCCCGTTTATCATCGGCCTGATCGCCGACCGCTACTTCAACGCCGAGCGCATCCTGGCGGTGCTGCACCTGATCGGCGCGGTGCTGCTGTACCAGCTGTACCGCGCGCCGGACTTCGTCGGCTTTTATCCCTACGTGCTGGCATACATGGTCATCTACATGCCGACCCTGGCACTGGTGAACTCGGTGGCCTTCCGGCAAATGAGCGACCCGGCCCAGGAGTTTTCGCGCATCCGTGTGTGGGGCACCTTGGGCTGGATTGTTGCGGGGCTGGTGATCAGCTTTGTGTTCGCCTGGGATTCGCAGCAGTCGATCACCACGGGCGCGTTGCGCAACACCTTCCTGATGTCTGCCATCGCGTCAGTGATGCTGGGTTTCTACAGCTTCACCTTGCCGCGTACCGCGCCCTTGAAAGCCGAGGCGGGCAAGGGTGATATCAAGCAACTGCTGGGGCTGGATGCGCTGGGGTTGCTCAAGGATCGCAGCTACCTGGTGTTCTTCATCGCCTCGATCCTGATCTGCATTCCCCTGGCGTTCTACTACCAGAACGCCAACCCGTTTCTCGCGGAAATCGGCGTGACCAACCCCACGGCAAAAATGGCCATTGGGCAAGTGTCCGAGGTGCTGTTCATGCTGCTATTGCCGCTGTTCATCCAGCGTTTTGGCATCAAGGTCGCCCTGTTGGTGGGCATGCTGGCGTGGGCGCTGCGCTATGCGCTGTTCGCCTACGGCAATAATGGCGAGCTGGCCTTCATGCTGTTTACCGGGATTGCGCTGCATGGCATCTGCTATGACTTCTTCTTTGTCTCGGGGCAGATCTACACCGACGCCAAGGCCCCGGAGCGCTTCAGGAGTTCGGCGCAGGGGCTGATTACCCTGGCTACGTACGGTGTGGGCATGTTGATTGGGTTCTGGGTGGCAGGGCAGGTGACCGACCACTATGTGGCGGCGGGTGGCAGCCATGACTGGCGCAGCATCTGGTTGTTTCCGGCGGGGTTTGCGCTGGTGATCTTTTTTTGTTTTTCGCTGGCGTTCAAGGGGCGGGAGCGGGTGGCTGGCTGACTGAGTACGATGTCAAGGCCAGCCAAAATCAAAGGTGGGAGCTGGCTTGCCAGCGATAACATCGCCTCGGTGCAACAAATACATCGAGGTGTCTGCATCGCAGGCAAGCCAGCTCCCACACTGATTCTCTTTGCCTGTTTGAGCGTGTTGTTGGCTGGTGTGGAACTCAGGCTTTACCGGGGCTCTTGAACAGATCAAGCATCAGCAACAACGCACCCAGAGTGATCGCGATATCGGCGAGATTGAACACACCCGTATGCAGCGGGCCGACATTCACCACCAGATAATCGACGACATGGCCGTCGCGAAAGACCCGGTCAATCAGGTTCCCGGCGCCGCCCAGGGCAATCAGGAAAAGTGGTGCGGCCTTGCGCAGGGAATGGTTCCAGTTCGTCCAGGCCCAATAACCCGCCCAGCACACCACCGCGGCCACGCCGACGATAAAGATCAGTTGCTTGACCTGGGTTGGCAGGCTAGCGCCCAAGCTGAGGAACGCACCCGGGTTCAAGCTCAGCTCCAAGGCCATGTTGACCGGGCTTGAACCGAACCGGAACGTTGTGGCTTGAAGCGAAAACAGCGCCAGCAGTTTGATCAACTGGTCCACGGCGATAAACGCAATGCCCATCAGCACCGCAAAGCTTCGTCCTCTCAAGGCGTCCTGCTTCTTCAACGTTTCACTCCTTCATGTTTTTCGCCTGAGCCGGCGGCGCCCCGAAGATATAGCACGGCCTGCACAGCGTCCATCTTTGCACCGGCAGCCTGCCTGGCCCCGGCGTTTCAGGTATCCTCCGCGCCCCGCTCAACAACTATTCCCAAACCATGCCAGAACACAACATGCAGGCCCTGTTGGAGTCGATCCTCGACGAAGTCCGTCCACTGATCGGCCTCGGCAAGGTCGCCGACTACATCCCCGCGCTCGCCGACGTGCCGGCCCAGCAACTGGGCATTGCCGTGTATGGCAATGACGGCTCGTCCTACTGCGCGGGTGATGCTCACACCTTGTTCTCCGTACAGAGCATCTCCAAGGTATTCAGCCTGGTGCAGGCCATCGACCATGGCGGCGAAAGCATCTGGGAACGCCTGGGCCACGAACCTTCGGGGCAGCCGTTCAACTCCATGGTGCAGCTGGAGTTCGAGCGTGGGCGGCCACGTAACCCGTTTATCAACGCCGGTGCGCTGGTGATCTGCGACATCAACCAATCGCGCTTTGCCGTGCCTATTTTGTCCATGCGTGATTTTGTGCGGCGGCTTTCGGGCAACCCGCAGATTCTGGTCAACAGCGTGGTGGCCGAATCCGAAGCCCAGCACGGTGCGCGTAATGCGGCCATGGCGTACCTGATGAAGTCCTTCGGCAACTTCCACAATGACGTGGATGCAGTGCTGCACAGCTACTTCAACTATTGCGCATTGCAGATGAGCTGCCTGGACCTGGCCAAGGCATTTTGCTTCCTGGCGAATGAGGGGGTGTGCACCCACAGCGGCGAGCAGATTCTGACGGCGCGCCAGACCAAGCAAGTGAACTCGATCATGGCCACCAGCGGGCTGTATGACGAGGCGGGGAATTTTGCGTATCGCGTCGGGTTGCCGGGCAAGAGCGGGGTAGGCGGCGGGATTCTCGCGGTGGTGCCGGGGCAGTTTACGGTGTGCGTGTGGTCGCCGGAGTTGAATGCGGCAGGCAATTCGCTGGCGGGGATGAAGGCGTTGGAGTTGTTGAGCGAGCGGATCGGATGGTCGGTTTTTTGAAGAGACTTGATCGCTCCCACGCTCTGCGTGGGAGCGCTGCCCTGGACGCTCTGCGTCTGCCTTTGTGACGCGGAGCGTCACGGTCTGCATTCCCACGCGGAGCGTGGGAACGAGCTCAGCGCGGGCTGGTTTGCGCGCATCGATCCAGCGCTTTGTCGACCAGCATCTGCACACCTTCCAGCATCCGGCAAATGCCCAGCGCCACGTTGCGCTGGGTACCATCGACTTCGAAGGCCAGGTGAGCGGCGATGACATTGATCGACGCCAGGTCTTGCGAGGCATTGGCCAGCAAGGTTTCCGTGTCCAGGTCCGTACGCACGGTAAATAATCCATCGAACGGTAGCTCGGTGGGTTCAGGCGGTTGGGGTTGGGCGTCAGGTTTCAGATAGTGGTGAATGGCGCGGTAAGCGGCTTCTTGAAGCCGGTCGGTATGCGGTGGGGGATTTGGGCTGTCTTTAATCATGGTGAAGCTCCGTCGATAAGTGGAGCCACCACCGTTCGCGGTCAAACGAGGAGGGTGGCAGCTGTACGCGGGTTGACCGACCGGTTATCAACGAACCCGGCATACCCGAAGGTATCCCGCGCACAGCCGCCGCGACACGATACCTCAGGCATAAAAAAAACGCCTGGAATAGGTGTGGGCGTTGCAGTCGTCGATTGGTCGGACGGTCAAATCCGGTCGCTGAATTGGCAGCGACTGCGGGAGGTTAGTCAGCCCGGGTCCGACCGACAACCTGAAACAGTTGTCGGAAAAATCCGAGCATGTCTCCCTCAGTCAGAGACGGTCCATGTTGCCCAATCGTGTCGTCCAGGCCCCGCCAAGTCGGTGCTCCGGCTATTGATCGCTCCCACGCTCTGCGTGGGAGCGCAGCCCTGGACGCTCTGCGTCTGCCTTTGTGACGCGGAGCGTCACCGTAGGCATTCCCACGCGGAGCGTGGGAACGAGCTTAAAATCCGAGTGCGTCTCGCTGTCGAGGAGAGTGCTGCTACCATCGACGCAATCCCTCATCAGTCAGAGACAATCCATGTTGCCTAATCGCGTGGTCCAGGCCGCAGCCAAGTCGGTGCTGCAGCACCTCGTTACGCGAATCACGCCACAGTCCACCGAAGCCTCCATCGCCGAAATGGCGACGCAGATGCTCGCGGATTCCGGCTATCCGCAGACCTGGTATTACGACTGCCCGGCCTTCGTATTGCTGGGTTCGCGCAGTGCGCTTTCGGTGTCGGGACGCGACTATCGGCCCAGTGATGAAGCCGTTGGTTTACACAATCTGATCACGGTGGATTTGAGCCCGAGAGCAGGCAATGTGTGGGGCGACTGTGCCCGCTCTTTCTATGTGGAGGAGGGCGTGTGCCGGGCGGTGCCGGTGGGGGCCGAGTTCAGCAGGGGTTATGAAGTCGAGCACCTGCTACACGCGATGATGCGCACATTCGCCCGGCCTGAAACCACGTTCAACGATCTCCACGCGTTCGCCAATGACCTGATCGCATCCGAGGGTTTCGAGAACCTCGATTTCGCCGGCAACGTCGGCCACAGCATCTGCGAGCAGCGTGACCAAAGGCTCTACATCGAGGCGGGCAATGATCGGCGCCTGGAGGAGGTGACGTGCTTTACCTTCGAGCCGCATGCTCGCGAGCGAGGCGGTCGCTGGGGCTACAAGCATGAAAATATCTATTTCTTCAGTGATGAGGGAAAGGTCTGCGAGCTTTGACGAAGGCGCCGGTCTCCTGAGGACACGCGGCGCCTTCGGTTTTTTCGCGAGCAAGCTCGCTCCTACAGGGAGAGGCGATCCAGCAGGCTGTACCACGCCACGCCCGCGCCGATGTAGAAGCGTTGCAAGCCATGCAGTGGCAACCGCTGCAAAGGCGTTACCGGGTAAGCGAAGTCGGAGCGGCTGTCACACAGGCGCCCGGCCAGTTGCTGGCCGAGGCTGGTGCACAAGGCAATCCCGCGCCCGTTGCAGCCCAGTGCCAGGGTCAGCCCCGGTGCAGGCTCGTGGACGTGGGGCATAAAGTCCCGGGTGATCGCGATCCGGCCCGCCCAGCGGTACTCGAAGTCCAGCTTGCCCAACTGGGGAAACAACAGTGCCAGCGAGCGCTCCAGGTGCGCAAAATCCGCGGGCCCGGTGGGATCTTCGAACAACCCGCGCCCGCCCATCAGCAGGCGGCCATGGGCATCCTTGCGAAAGTAAAGCAACAGGCGCTGTGCGGTTGAGACGGTTTCCTGCCCCGGCAAAATGCTCTCGGCCGCAGGCCCGCTCAAGGGCCGGGTGGCGACGATAAAACTGTTGGCCGCGAGCACACTCTGGGCCATGCCGGGCCACAAGTCGCCGCTGTAGCCGTTGGTGGCCAGTACCACCTGGCCGGCCGACACCTGCGCGCCGCTCGCGGTCTGCAACTTCCAGCCCGCGCCCGCCTGTTGCATCGCGGTCACTGCGCTCTGCCCATGAATGCGCACGCCCGCCGCCTGGGCTGCACGCACCAGGCCCCGAGCATAGGCCAAGGGTTGGATGGCGCCCGCGCGACCGTCCAGCCAGCCACCGGCAAACGCCTGGCTGCCCATGCGGGCGGACACCGCGCCGGCATCCAGGCGCTGCACCGGCACCCCGCGACGTGCCCACTGTTCGGCCCGGGCGTGCAGGCCCGCCACGCCTTTTTCGGAATAGGAAACCTGCATCCAGCCCTTGCGTGTGGGCGCACAGTCAATGCCATGGCGCTCGATCAGGTTGAACACCAGGTCGGCAGAGTTGGACACGGTGTTGATCAGTGGCTCGGCGCGCTCGGCACCGTACATCTGCACCAGTTGATCCGGGTCGTATTTGAGTGTCGGGTTGACCTGCCCGCCATTGCGCCCCGACGCGCCCCAGCCAGGTTCGTTGGCCTCCAGCACGCACACGCTGACGCCGCGCTCCGCCAGGTGCAGCGCCGTGGACAAACCGGTATACCCGGCGCCGACGATGGCCACGTCCACCTTCAATGACTCAGCCAGCGCGGGTGTCGGCGGTGCAGCGGGCGCCGTCGCGGCCCAGAGTGACTTCATGGCAGGCTCCGGGTGTTGGCCGTCGGGTGCAGCACGCGGCGCAGGAAGTCCTGGGTGCGCGGTTGTTGCGGGTTGCCCAGCACCTGCTCGGCCGGCCCGCTCTCCACGATGTAGCCGCCGTGCAGGAAGCACACGCGGTCGGCCACTTCCCGGGCAAAGCCCATTTCGTGGGTCACCACGATCATGGTCATGCCTTCGTCGGCGAGGGTGCGCATGACCTCCAGCACATCGCCCACCAGTTCCGGGTCGAGGGCCGAAGTGGGTTCGTCGAACAGCATGGCGTCGGGTTTCATCGCCAGTGCGCGGGCGATGGCAACCCGCTGTTGCTGGCCGCCGGAGAGTTGTTCCGGGTAGGCATCGGCCTTGGCCGACAGGCCGACTTTATCCAGCAGCGCCAAGGCTTCTTCCCGGGCCTGTTGCAGCGGTTCGCCCTTGACGTACACCGGGCCTTCCATCACGTTTTCCAGCACGGTGCGATGGGGGAACAGGTTGAAGCGCTGGAACACCATGCCCATGCGGCTGCGCAGGGCGTGTACGGTCTTGCTGCCACGTTGCACGGTTTCGCCGAACACGTTGATGGTGCCGCCGTCGTAGGCTTCCAGGGCGTTGATGCAGCGCAGCAGGGTGGATTTGCCCGAGCCGGACGGGCCGATCAGGCACACCACTTCGCCCTTGGCCACGTCCAGGTCGACGCCGTGCAGCACGCGATGGGTGCCGTAGTGCTTTTGCAGTTGGCGAATCTCGATCATGCTTTTTTCCTCCGGCCCAGGTGCTGTTCCATGCGGCGCAGGCCATACACCAGCGGCAGGCTCATCAGCAGGTAGAGCAGGGCGACCAGGGTGTAGACGGTCATGTTCTGGAAGGTGGACGAGGCGATCAGTTGGCCCTGGCGCGTCATCTCGGCCACGGTGATGGTCGACACCAGCGATGAGTCCTTGAGCATCATCACCAGGGTGTTGCCGTAGGGCGGCAAGGCGATGCGAAACGCCTGGGGCAGGATCACCCGGCGCATCATCAGCACCGAGCGCATGCCCAGGGCTTCGGCGGCTTCACGCTGGCCCTGTTCGACGGCGATGATGCCGGTACGGAAGTTCTCCGCCTGATACGCCGAGTAGGCGATGCCCATGCCGATCACACCCGCCTGGAATGCACTGAGGTGCACGCCCATGTCCGGCAGCACGAAGTAGATGTAGAACAGCTGCACGATGATCGGCAGGCCGCGAATCACATTGATCACGGTGCTCGCCGCCCACGACAGCGCCTTGATCGGCGACAGTTTGAGCAGCGCCAGCACCAGGCCGATCGCGCTGCTGAGCAGGAACGACAGCACGGTGATCTGGATCGTCACCCAGGCGCCTTGCAGCAGGATCGGCAGGAAGTCCCGGGCATTTTGCAGGAATTCAGCCGGGTTCATGGCTGCACCTGGGCATCAAGCCCCCACTTCTTCAGGATCGCGTCCAGGGTGCCGTCGGCCTTGATGCTGGCGATGGCCTGGTTCAGGCGTTCGAGGGTTTCGCTGTCGCCTTTGCGCACCACCAGGCACACCTCGCCGACGTTGACCGGCTTGTAGTCGGCGGCGAGCTTCACGCCCTTGAACAGCTTCTGGCGGATCTGGTACGCCACCACCGGCTGGTCACCCACGGCGGCCTTGATGCGGCCCAGGCTCAGGTCGCGGACCATTTCGCCGATGGAGTCGTAGGTGCGGATTTCCTTGAAGATTCCCAGCTTGTTGAGCATGTCGTAGAAGATCGTGCCGGCTTGTACACCCACTACCTGGTCCTTCAAGGAGCTGAGGTCGGTATAGGTCGCGTTGTCGTCGGCACTCACGATCAGCCCTTCACCGTAGGCGTACACCGGCGCGCTGAAGTCCACCACCTGGGCACGCTCCGGGGTCTTGAGCATGCCGGCGGCGATGAAGTCGAGCTTGCCCGAGGTGAGGGACGGGATCAGCGCGGCAAAGTTGGTCTGCTCGATTTCGCTGGTGAAACCACCGGCCTTGCCCACTGCGTTGGCGACGTCGACCATCACGCCCTGGATGCTGTTGCTCTTGATGTCGAGGAAGGTGAACGGCGAACCGCTGGCCGTTGCACCGACTTTGTACGAGGCTGCACCGGCGGCGTGCACGGTGGCCACGCAAAAGGTGGCGCAAAGACCGAAGGCGAGGCGGCGAAACAAGGGCGAAAGACTGTTCATCGGGTTACTCCAGAAGGAAAACGGATCGTCAGTACCGCGAGCGGTTACCGAGCAAACCGCAAGCTCTGTGCCATTTCGATTAAACAAAATCGTTTTACGCTATGGAAATTGAAGAAAATGAACCATTCGTATCGGTATGCGATTTTTAGTGGTCGAATTTTGCGATTTCGTGTAGAAATATCGCCACGCTTGATCGACCTGACCGCGAGTTCGCCATGTCCGAAGAACGCAACAGCTTGCACAACCAATCCCTGGAAAAGGGCCTGTCGGTGCTCAAGGCATTCAGCGCCCAGCGCCGCAGCATGAGCCTTGCAGAGGTGGCCGAGGCCGCCGGGATGACCAAAAGCTCGGCCCAGCGCATGGTGTTTACCCTCGAGAGCCTGGGTTACCTTCGGAAACACTCGCGCACCCGTCATTACCAACTCACACCACGGGTGCTGGAGTTGGGCTTCAGTTATCTGGATGCGCATTCGCTGATTGAAGTGGCCAACCCGTTCCTCTCGGAATTGACCCGCCTGACGGGAGAAACCTCGTGCCTGACCGAGCCTGCGGGTTACGACATGACGTATATCGCGCGGTTTGTCAGCTCGGGCTTCGTGCCGGTACACATGCCGATTGGCTCGCGGGTGCCGATGTATTGCACGGCGTCGGGGCGCGCGTATCTGAGTGCGTTGCCGCAGGATGAGGCGCTGGCATTGATCGAGCACAGCCAGCGGGTGGCGCACACCAGCCAGACGTTGACTGAGGTCGACAGGATCATGGAGTCGTTGCAGCAGGTGCGCGAGCAGGGCTATGCGGTGAATGGCCAGGAACTGTTCCTGGGGGACATGACCATCGGCGCGCCGGTGCTGGGGGCGAACGGTCGGCCGGTGGCGGCGGTGCATGTGGTGGCGCCGACCAGTCGCTGGAGCCGGGCGGATGCAGAGAAACAGTTGGCGCCGGCGTTGTTGCAGTGCTCAAGAGCGTTGAGCAATTCGGCGCGTAACCTGGAGTAACCCGCTCTCAAGAACACAGCAAATCCAAAATGTGGGAGCGGGCTTGCTCGCGAATGCGGTGTATCAGTCGCCAGATGCAGTGACTGGCACACCGCATTCGCGAGCAAGCCCGCTCCCACATTTTGATCTTCATTGTTCTTTGATATTTATGTGAGCCCCAACAAAAAATGCGCCCCTGAGGGCGCATTTTTTTGTTCGGTCAACTATCGCCTATCAGGCAATCGCATCCCAGGCACGGTCACCGTTCTCGTCTTTGATCCGAGTCGGCAAGCCCATCACGTCCAGCGCCTTCAGGAACGGCTCAGCCGGCAGTTCCTCGACGTTGGCCATGTGCTTCACGTCCCACTCGCCACGGGCAACCAGCAGCGCTGCGGCTACAGGCGGTACGCCGGCGGTGTAGGAGATGCCCTGGCTGTCGGTCTCGGCGAAGGCTTCTTCGTGGCAGGCCACGTTGTAGATGAACAGCTCGCGTGGCTGGCCATCCTTGGTGCCCTTGACCAGGTCGCCGATGCAGGTCTTGCCGGTGTAGCCAGGCGCCAGCGACGACGGGTCAGGCAGCACGGCCTTGACCAGTTTCAGCGGCACGACTTCCAGGCCTTCGGCGGTGGTGACCGGTTTTTCGGAGAGCAGGCCGAGGTTTTTCAGCACGGTGAACACGTTGATGTAGTGTTCGCCGAAGCTCATCCAGAAACGCACATTGGGCACGTCGAGGTTTTTCGACAGCGAGTGCACTTCATCGTGGCCGGTCAGGTACAGGTTCTGCGAACCGACCACAGGCAGGTCGTCGGTGCGTTTGACTTCGAACATGGTGTTGCTGGTCCACTGGCTGTTCTGCCAGCTCCACACCTGTCCGGTGAATTCGCGGAAGTTGATTTCCGGGTCGAAATTGGTGGCGAAATATTTGCCATGGGAGCCGGCATTGACGTCGAGAATGTCGATCGAATCAATGCGGTCGAAATGCTTTTGTTGCGCCAGCGCTGCATAAGCGTTGACCACACCCGGGTCGAAGCCCACGCCAAGGATGGCCGTGATGTTCTTCTGTTTGCACTCTTCCAGGTGGTTCCATTCGTAGTTGCCGTACCACGGCGGGGTCTCGCAGACCTTGCCCGGCTCTTCGTGGATGGCGGTGTCGAGGTACGCCACGCCGGTGTCGATGCAGGCACGCAATACCGACATGTTGAGGAACGCGGAACCGACGTTGATGACGATCTGCGATTCAGTCTCGCGGATCAGTGCCTTGGTCGCTTCCACGTCCAAAGCGTTCAGCGCGAAGGCCTGGATGTCGGCGGGTACCTTGAGGCTACCCTTGGCCTTGACGCTGTCGATGATGGCCTGGCATTTGGAGATGTTGCGCGACGCGATAGCAATACGACCGAGTTCGTCGTTGTGCTGCGCGCACTTGTGGGCCACCACCTTGGCGACACCTCCTGCACCAATGATAAGAACGTTCTTTTTCAATTGCTTTATCTCTCCTTTATCTGTCCGCTTTACGAAAGGCTGGACAGGTAGTCGTCGTAACCAAATTCACGAACCACTTCGACTGTACCGTCGAGTTGTTTCACTACGATGGACGGCATTTTCAGGCCGTTGAACCAGTTTTTCTTGACCATGGTGTAGCCTGCCGTGTCGATGAACGACAGTCGATCGCCGATGGCCAGCGGCTGATCAAATTGGTACTCACCGAAGATGTCCCCGGCCAGGCACGACTTGCCGCACACCATGTAGGTGTGTTCGCCATTGCTTGGCGCCAGCTTGGCGTTCAGGCGATAGATCAGCAGGTCCAGCAGGTGGGCTTCGATGGAGCTGTCTACCACGGCGAGGTTCTTGCCGTTGTAGAGGGTGTCGAGCACGGTCACTTCCAGGGAGGCGCTGTTGGTGATCGCCGCTTCGCCGGGTTCCAGGTACACCTGCACGTCGTACTTCTGCGAGAACGCCTTGAGGCGCTGGCAGAAGGCGTCGATGGCATAGCCTTCACCGGTGAAGTGGATGCCGCCGCCGAGGCTGACCCAGTTGACCTTGTGCAGCAGCGCGCCGAAGCGTTCTTCGATGGTGTTGAGCATCTGGTCGAACAGGTTGAAATCACCGTTCTCGCAGTTGTTGTGGAACATGAAACCGGAGATTTGCTCGATCACACCTTCGATCTTCACCGGGTCCCACTCGCCCAGACGGCTGAACGGGCGCGCCGGGTCGGCCAGCAGGTAGTCGGAGCTGCTCACTTGCGGGTTGACGCGCAGGCCACGGGTCTTGCCTTCGCTGCGCTCGGCAAAGCGCTGCAGTTGGCTGATGGAGTTGAAGATGATCTTGTCGCAGTTGTCGAGCATCTCTTCGATTTCATCGTCGGCCCAGGCCACGCTGTAGGCGTGGGCTTCACCTTCGAACTTCTGGCGACCCAGCTTGAGCTCGTACAGCGACGACGAGGTGGTGCCGTCCATGTATTCCTGCATCAGGTCGAACACCGACCAGGTGGCGAAGCATTTGAGGGCCAGCAGAGCCTTGGCGCCGGACTGTTCGCGCACGTAGGCGATCTTCTGCATGTTGACCAGAAGCTTCTGTTTGTCGATGAGGTAGTACGGCGTTTTGATCATTTTCAGAGCCTGCGGCGGTGCCTGCCAAAAAAGGACACGCATTGTGCCCGCACTTGGGACAGATCGAAAGGTTAGTCAGCGGAATTTGCTGGCCCGGTTATAAGCTGGCCTGTGAATATGACAGGCCGTAGGTATGATGAGCCGCTTTGATAACGGACCACGGCTTGGGCGACGAGAGGTGAGAATGGACGCATGGACGCTGCATTGGCTGGAAGCTTCGGGGAGCCTGGCGCAGTTTCGCCCGGAGTTGATCCGAGAGTTTGAGGTTGCCTACGAGGCAATCGCGCAACTGCTGCCGCCGCCGCGGCTGGACATTCTGATCCAGCGGTTGCCGGGGGAGACCCTTCCGGAACTCGGCCTGGTGGGCCGTGCTTATCGCAGCACGATGTTCAGCATGACCCTTGATCCCGATAACCCGAATTTCCTCACCAGCCTGCGAAGCGGTGCATTGCGTCGACACGTGGTGCATGAGGTGCACCATTGCCTGCGCATGGCGGGCCCCGGTTATGGCTGGACGCTGGGGGAGGCGATGGTCAGTGAGGGCCTGGCCGGGCAGTTTGTGCGGCAGGTGCTGGGCAGTGAGCCGGAGCAGTGGGAGAGGGCGCTTGCACCCCAGGAACTGCTGAGTGCCCCGGTAGACCGCCAGCTTCTAGACGCCACGTATTACGATCACAGCGAATGGTTCTTTGGTACCGGCGCGCGGCCAAGATGGCTGGGATACACGCTGGGCTACCAGATGGTGGAGGCCTGGCTGGCAAAACAGGGCGAGGTGGACGCCGCCACATGGGTCAATGTACCCGCCCAAGACATACTCGCCAATGCCGCCAAAGCGGGGTTGGTGGCCTGACTTTGAAACACAAGCCCACCAAACAACCCCTATCCCCTGTGGGAGCTGTCGAGCCTCAGCGAGGCTGCGAAGGCGGCGGCACAGCCGATAAATAAGCTGCCTGACACACCGCTATCGCAGCCTCGCTAAAGCTCGACAGCTCCCACATGACAAAAACGCACCCACACTGACATCAAACCGTCATCTCCCCCGAACGTATTCAGGCCGGTTGTCGTTGATCACCTGCATGAAGCCTCCTGATCAATTAATGATTTAGCGTGGGTTGCATGTTCGTCCTGTACCGGCTCAAACCCGCAGCGCAGATAAAAGCTTGCGCCCTCGTGGGTGTCGGTAGACAGGCGCACGACATGGAAGGATTGCGCAGCGCGTGCCAAAAGCTGGCCCACCAACGCTTTGCCCACCTGGCGTCCCCTTGATGCCCGTGCGACGTACACCCGGCGCAGCCTGCCAACCTCCGGACCGGCGTAAGGGTCATGGGACAAACCGCCAACGGCGATCAACTGCCCGTTGCTGAATACGCCCATAAGACATTCGCCTGGCTGGTCGAATCGGTTGGCGCCGTTGTGCCACTCTGCAACGAGTCGCGTGAGAAACCTGAATCCTTCGGCGACGGCTTCTGCTTCCAATACCAGGATCTCTTCGGGCAACGCCGAGAGGGTGCGTATCGACAAACCGTCCTCTGATTCAGCCACTGCGATTCTCCAGATCCAGCCAAGCGGCCTTGGAGTCAACGCAGGAGTGCTCCTGCTTGCCAGGCAAGAGCGGCGTATCGAGTGTAGCGATTGCTATCGAGACCCAGTCTGGGTAAACACCATTGATATCGGACCAGAACATCGACGAGCCGCAGCGTGAGCAAAACTCACGAAACACACCCTCGGAAGATTCATAAGCCTTGAGCGTTTGCAGCGAAGACTCGATGTGCACCGACGATTTCGGAGCACTCGCGTATGTCGCGAAGGCGGAGCCATGACTCTTTTGGCATTTTTTGCAGTGGCAATGCGTCACAGCTTTCAGCGGTGTCGATACTCGGTAGCTGACCGCGCCGCACAGGCAGCTACCCTGGTGAAGTCCTTCCATGTTGATTCAATCCCAAGCTCAATGGAGTGACTATACCGCTCTCCCATGAGCCTTGAGCAAGTCCGGTTTTCGGTATCACGTATTGGTCTTCAACTTGGTCCACAACCGAGTGGCCAGCCGCGCAATCGCTGGCGGCAGGTCCTCCACGATAAACAGCTTGTCCATCACGCTTTTCGGCGGGTAGATCGCCAGGTCTTGCTTCACCTCAGGGGTCACCAGCTCATCCGCCGCGCTGTTGGGGTTGGCGTAGTGGATGCTGTTGCTAATGTTGGCAATCACCTTGGGCTCCAGCAGGTAATTCATATAGGCATAGCCGTTTTTCTCGTGCGGTGCACCCTTGGGCATCACCACCATGTCCAGCCACAATGTCGAGCCTTCGTCCGGGATCGAGTAGGCGATGCTGATACCGTTTTTCGCTTCCCTGGCGCTGGCGGCAGCCTGTACCACGTCGCCGTTAAAGCCGATCACTGCGCAGATATTGCCGTTCGCCAGGTCGCTGATGTACTTGGAGGCATGGAAGTACTGGATGTAGGGGCGGATTTTCAACAGCGCCTGCTCGGCCTTTTTGTAGTCGGCCGGTTCGTGGCTGTGGTGCGGCAGGCCCAGGTAGTTGAGGGTGATCGGCAGGATCTGCGTGGGGTTGTCGATAATCGCCACGCCGCAGGCGCTGAGTTTCTTGATGTTGTTTTCATCAAAGAACAGGCTCCAGGAATGGGTGACGTCGGTGGTGCCGAAGATCGCCTTGATCTTCTCGACGTTGTAGCCAATCCCCGCCGTGCCCCACATATACGGGAAGCCGTACTGGTTGCCCGGGTCGTTGGTCTCCAGCTTTTTCATCAGCAACGGGTCGAGGTTTTTCCAGTTGGGCAGTTGGCTTCGGTCGAGCTTCTGGATCGCCCCGGCCTTGATCAGCCGCGAGAGGAAGTGGTTGGACGGGCTCACCACGTCATAACCGGTATTGCCGGTCATCAGCTTGGATTCCAGCACTTCATTGCTGTCGTGAATGTCGTAGGTCGCCTTGATCCCGGTCGCTTTGGTAAAACTGGTCAAGGTGTCATCGGCGATGTAGCCGTTCCAGTTGGAAATGTTCACTTCTTCGGCGGCGTACACAGCCGCCGGGAGCGCGCTGAGGATGACCGCCAGGGACAGACTGTTGATGTGCATGTGAATCACCTTTATCGAGGTTTCTTGTTCTAGATTTCTGTCCGTGCTCGAACCGTTTCCACGCCCATACGCAGCATGGCACCGATGTCGAACAACGGCCGGGGTGGCAGCCAGCCGGGCTGTGCCCTGTGCATCACAGAGTGCAGGAGCGAGGAAGTCTGGCCCGACGCCCACTCGGCCAGCAGTCGACCCCACAGCGTGCCGCGGGCCACGCCTGAACCGTTGCAGCCCGCGACGGCATACAGGTTGCTTTCGATCCGCGCGAAATACGGTTGGCCGCTGCGGGAGGCGCTCAAGTGGCCGGTCCAGGTGTAGTGGATGTCTTGTTCGCTCAGCCACGGGAAGCGTCGCTGCAAGCCCTTTACATGGTGTTGGCGCCGGTGCAACAGGTCGCCGTTGGACAAGTCCCGGGTGCGGTACTCCGCTGTGTTGCGGATCATCACCCGATGGTCCGGTGTCAGGCGCACCGTGGCACCCAGTGGCCGCGTGGACAGCACGCCCCACGGTTCCACTGCGCCGATCCGGCGGTATTCCTCATCGCTGAGAGGGCGGGTGAGGCTGGCGCTGAGTTCCATCGGGAACGTCGCACTGGCCTCAAGGCCCACCCGTGGAATAAAGGCGTTGAGGCACACCAGCACCTGGCCGGCTTCAATGCAGGCGTCCAGGCCGTTGGCGCGAATGCCGCCATTGGCCATGCGCTCAAGGCCGGTGATGTCGGTGTTCTCATAAAGCGTCACGTTGTCCGGCAGCGCTTCGAGCAAACCCTTCACATACTTCGCCGGTTGCAGCAAGGCGTTGCCGTGGCCGCACCAGATGGCGGCCTGGTAATGCTCGGTGCCGAGTGTCTGCGCGAGTGCGGCACCTTGCAGGAACTGCGCTGAAGCACCCGCGGCACGCAAGGTCGCCAACTTGGCATCCACATGCGCAAGCTTGTCGCGATCGTGCACGGCGAAGTAGTAGCCGCTGTCCCGAAAGTCGCAGTCGATGGCATGGCGGGCGATGCGCTCGCGCACTTCATCGCTGGCTGCGCGGGAGATCGCGGTGTCCACCTCAAAGTCAGCGAAGCCTGCGTTGCCCATCAGTTCACTTGCAGCGGGATGCTCATGGGCCACCACAAAACCGGAATTACGCGCTGAGGCACCTTGGGCGGCGCGCTGGCGGTCGACGATCACGATGCGCGCCTCGGGGTGCATCTCGGCCAGGTTGTGCGCCGCACACAAACCGGTGATGCCGGCGCCGATCACCAGCCAGTCGGCTTTTTGTAGGCCGGTGAGTCGGTCCCGGGCGGGGAGGCTTTCAGTCTGGGCAATCCAGCCACATGTGTTTTCCATGAAGATCCTCGGCTGTATGCGTTGCTGGCATAAATAAGTTCGGGCTGCAGCTGGAATCTATAGGGCCTGCGGTGATACAACCAACGTTATAAAATCATCCAGCCATTCGGAAAACGCATGGATAACATCCGTCACGTGCCTTCGCTGCAGGGCCTTCAGGCGTTGGTTGAAGTCAGCGACTGCGCGAGCTTCACCGTGGCTGCGCAGAAGCTGTGCCTGACCCAAAGCGCGGTGAGCCGCAAAATCCAGCAACTGGAAAGCCATTTCGGCGTGCCGATGTTCACCCGGACCAGCCGCAGCCTGCGCCTGACCTCCGAAGGTGAGCAGGTGCTGGCCAGTGCCCGGAGCATCCTGGCGCAACTGAAGGGGCTGGAGGATCGGCTCTCGCCTCGTAAACGTCCGTTTCGCATCCGCCTGCATGTGTCGCTGGCGGTGCGCTGGCTGCTGCCCAAGCTCAGCGATTTCTATCGCAACCATCCCGATATTTCCCTGGCAATCGAGACCGTCGCCACCGAGGTGGTCGAGCCGGCGAGTGACAGCGATGCCTACATCCTTTACCTGCCCAAGCCCGACAACGATCCTGCGCGGCTGACCTTGTTCCACGAATCATTGGTGCCGGTCTGCGCGCCGGGTTTGGGGCCACTGGCTTCCGTGGAACAGCTCGAACACTTTGCGCTGCTGCATCGTTCAGCCGACAAGCAGGACTGGATGACCTGGCTGGCGGCCAATGGCGCGCGGTCGCTGGACGACTACCGGCATATCCCGTTCAACCTTGACGAATTGGCGCTGGATGCCGCCGCGCGCGGGCTTGGGGTGGCGATGACGGATCTGACGCTGGCGGCCGAGTCGATCGAACGGGGTGTGTTGGTGGTGCCGTTTGGTCAGCCGCTGGTGACCGGCGGGGTGTATGCATTGTGCTTGCAGTCATCGGCGGCGTCACACCCAGGCTGCGTGCTCATCATGCAGTGGTTTGGTCAGCAGGCGCGGCATGCTAACGTCACGTCTTGACTCTCTATCGCCAGCCCATCCATGAAAATGCCCGATATCGACGCCATCCAGGCGTTCGTCCTGGTCGCCGAACTCAAGAGCTTTACCCGCGCTGCCGATGCCATCGGCGGCACCCAGGCGGCTATCAGCCTGAAGATAAAACGCCTCGAAGAAAGCCTTGGCCGCAAGCTGCTGGAGCGCACGCCGCGACGGGTCACGCTGTCGGCCCATGGCCAGATGTTTTTGGCCAGCGCCCGCCGCTTGCTGGACAACTACCAGGATGCGATGAATTGTTTTGGCCCGCAGAAACGCACCTTGCGCGTGGGCGTCAGCCACCACATTGTCGGCGCCGATCTCAGCCTGTGGCTGCGACGTTTGGCGACCACCGACCCGGACGTGATCGTGGCGTTCAGCCTCGGCACCTCGCGGGATATGTTGATGAACTACGAGCAGGGCAAGCTGGATGTGGCGATGATCCTGCGGCACGACAACCGTCGCCAGGACGGCGAAGTGGTGGGCATCGAACGCTTTGGCTGGATGGCTTCCCACGACTTCGAATTGCGCCAGGGCGGGGCGTTGCCCCTGGCGATCCAGCCGGAACCCTGCGGCATGCGCAGCATGGTGATGGCGGCGCTGGCCGAGCAGAACCGTGCCTGGGAAGAGGCGTTTGTGGGCAGCGGGATCCTGGCGATCGGCGCTGCTGTGGTGGCGGGGATTGGCATCGGTGCGATGGTGGGGCGGATGGCGCCCGGTGGCTGCGTCGACGTGGAGCAGCGTTTCGACCTGCCGCCGCTGCCCAGTCGCGAAGTGGTGCTGTATACGGCGCAGCGGGACTCTCAGGCGCAAGCGTTGATCCGCACGTTGAGCGCCGATATTCCCGCCGATTGAACTAGAAAATCAGACGCCCGGCCCAGGCCATCAGCAGCGCCAGGCTGCCGATGCCGAGGAGTGTGAGCCCAAGGGCTACGAAGTGAACGAGGAGGGTGGTCAGTGGCGGCTGCTGTTCCATGTGGGGGCTTCCTTGGGGCTTGGGAAGCAAAAGTATGCTGAGCGGCCGGGCACCGAAACAGACGCCGCCAGCTATTTCAGTGATAAGCAAAACCAAGGCCCACCCACTCCCGTGCGCATGGAGCGTGAGCGCCGCGCGATCACTCAAGCCTGGGCGGTGCATTTCATCATGAGTGGAACTTGTGATCATCTCAAATAAAATGAGTTTGTCTCACTATCACTCGATCCCGACAATGGCTCCCATACAAACACATTGGAGCTTTACGTCATGGCTGTTGCCCATTCCCTTGGATTCCCGCGCATTGGTCGCGATCGTGAACTGAAAAAAGCGCAGGAAGCGTTTTGGAAGGGCGAGCTCGACGAAGCCGGCCTGCGCGCCGTAGGTCGTGAACTGCGCAAGACGCACTGGGACCTGCAAAAGAAAGCCGGCATCGAACTGTTGCCCGCCGGTGACTTCGCCTGGTACGACCAGGTACTGACTCACTCGCTGATGTTCGGTGTGATCCCCGAGCGTTTCCGCCCGGCCGACGGCAAAGCCACCCTGCACACCCTGTTCGGTATGGCCCGTGGCGTCAGTGACAACTGCTGCGGCGGTGCCCACGCCCAGGAAATGACCAAGTGGTTCGACACCAACTATCACTACCTGGTCCCTGAATTCAGCGCCGACCAGCAATTCCAGCTGGGTTGGAAGCAACTGTTCGAAGAGGTCAAGGAAGCTCGTGACCTCGGCCACACCGTCAAGCCAGTGGTCATCGGCCCGCTGACCTACCTGTGGCTGGGCAAGGCCAAGGGTGGTGATTTCGACAAACTCGACCTGCTGGACCGCCTGCTGCCGCTGTACGGCCAGATCTTCCAGCGCCTGGCGGACCTGGGCGTGGAGTGGGTGCAGATCGACGAGCCGATCCTGGTGCTGGACCTGCCGCAGGATTGGAAAAACGCCTTCGAGCGTGCCTACAACCTGATCCAGCGCGACCCGCTGAAGAAGCTGGTGGCCACCTATTTTGGCGGCCTGGAAGAGAACCTCGGCCTGGCAGCCAACCTGCCGGTGGACGGCCTGCACATCGACCTGGTGCGTGCACCGGATCAGTACCCGACCATCCTCGATCGCCTGCCGGCTTATAAGGTGCTGTCCCTGGGCGTGGTCAACGGCCGTAACGTATGGCGCTGCGACCTGGAAAAAGCCCTGGCCACCTTGCAGCATGCTCATGAGCGCCTGGGTGATCGCCTGTGGGTGGCGCCATCCTGCTCGTTGCTGCACAGCCCGGTAGACCTGTGCCGTGAAGACAAGCTGGATGCCGAGCTGAAAAGCTGGCTGGCGTTTGCCGTGCAGAAGTGCGAAGAGGTGGCGGTGCTGGCCCAGGCCGTGAACCAGCCTGAAGCGCCGAACGTGATCGCTGCCCTGGCCGAAAGCCGTGCCGTGCAGGCGGCCCGTGCCGCTTCGCCGCGTATCCACAAGCCGGCGGTGCAAGCCCGTGTGGCGGCGATCACCGCCAAGGACAGCCAGCGTGACTCGCTGTTTGCCCAACGTATCGAGAAACAGCGTGCCGGCCTTAACCTGCCGCTGTTCCCGACCACCACCATCGGTTCGTTCCCGCAAACTGCCTCGATCCGCCTGGCTCGCCAGTCCTACAAGGCCGGCAAGTTGAGCGAAGCCGAATACGTCGAAGCCATGCACAGCGAGATCCGCCACGCTGTCGAAGTGCAGGAAAACCTTGGCCTGGACGTGCTGGTGCATGGTGAGGCCGAGCGTAACGACATGGTCGAATACTTCGCCGAACAGTTGGACGGTTATGTATTTACCCGCTTCGGCTGGGTGCAGAGCTACGGTTCCCGTTGTGTGAAACCGGCGGTGATTTTCGGTGACCTGAGTCGTCCGAAAGCCATGACCGTGGAGTGGATCCGCTACGCCCAGGGCCTCACCAACAAGGTGATGAAGGGCATGCTGACCGGCCCGGTGACCATGCTGATGTGGTCGTTCCCCCGTGAAGACGTGAGCCGCGAAGAACAGGCGCGGCAACTCGCCCTGGCGATTCGTGACGAAGTGGTGGACCTGGAAGCCGCCGGGATCAAGATCGTGCAGATCGACGAAGCCGCGTTCCGCGAAGGCTTGCCGTTGCGCCGGGCGCAGTGGAAGGAATACCTGGACTGGGCCACCGAAGTCTTCCGCCTGTGCGCCTCCGGTGTGCGTGACGAAACCCAGATTCACACCCACATGTGCTACAGCGAGTTCAACGATGTGATCGAGTCCATCGCGGCGATGGATGCCGACGTGATCACCATCGAAACCTCGCGCTCGGACATGGAACTGCTGGAGGCATTCGAAGCCTTCGCTTACCCGAACGACATTGGCCCAGGTGTGTATGACATCCACTCGCCACGGGTGCCGGATGCCTCGGAAATGGCCAACCTGCTGCGCAAGGCAGCCAAACGCATCCCGGCCGAACGCCTGTGGGTCAACCCGGATTGCGGCTTGAAAACCCGTGGCTGGCCGGAGACTGAAGCGGCGCTGATTCACATGGTGACAGCGGCGCGTCAACTGCGGGCTGAACTGGCCTGATCAGACACCCGGAATCAAACGCCGGGTGAAGATCAAAAATGTGGGAGCGGGCTTGCTCGCGAATACGGAGTATCAGCCGCTGGAGATGTCGACTGACCCACCGCATTCGCGAGCAAGCCCGCTCCCACATTGGGTCACCGGCGTTATCAAAATCATGAAATTGCCAGCATTACCCCGCGCAGTCTAGAATGCGATCAATTCTTAATTACGCTTGGGTCTCACCGCCCGGCACGCCCCGGTGATCGGCATGTCGTCTCCCCTCAATCTGCATATCCAGGACCTGTACTGCGAACACCATGGATGGTTGCACCGTTGGCTGGACCGCAAGCTGGGCAACGCCAGCGATGCCGCAGACCTGGCCCATGACACGTTCATGCGCCTGCTCACCCGGCAAACCAGCACCCACCTGGGCGCCGAGCCACGGGCATTGCTGACCCATATCGCCAAGGGCCTGATGATCGACAGCTGGCGCCGCCAGGAAGTGGAACGCGCCTACCTGGAAACCATCGCCCACCTGCCCGAACAGCATGTACCTTCGCCGGAAACCCGCTGGCTGATCCTCGAAGCGCTGTACCGCATTGAGGCGATGCTGCGGGATCTGCCGGAAAAAACCCGTCAGGCCTTCCTGATGTCGCAGATCGACGGCCTGACCTATCAGCAGATTGCCGATGCCCTGGGTGTGTCGCTGATTTCGGTCAAACGCTACATGCGCGAGGCCTTCCTTGCCTGCCTGAGCGTGGCATGAGCCAGTCGATTGATCCGTTGATCCTCGGTGAAGCCGCCGACTGGATGGTGCAGTTGCAGTCCGGCAGCGCCACCGATGAGGACCGCCGCGCCATCGCCCAGTGGCAGGGCCGCAGCGCCCAGCATGCCCAGGCCTGGCAACGGGCGCAGGCTATTCTGGGGGACTTCAACAGCGTGCCGGTGGCGATTGCCGGCGATACCTTGAAGCGCATCGGGCGCAAAAAATCCCTCGGCCGACGCCAGGCGCTCGGGTTGTTGCTGGCGGCCGGCCCGGCGGCCTGGCTGGCGTATCGGCAGGTGCCTTGGCAGCAGTGGACCGCCGACCAGCACACGGCCATCGGCGAACAAAGGAACCTCACTTTGCCCGACGGCACTCGCTTGCTGATCAACACCGGCAGCTCGCTGAATATCGCGTTCTCCGAGCAGGTGCGGCGTATCGAGCTGCTCAAAGGCGAAGTGCTGATCACCACCGCCAAGGATTCGGCCCATCGCCCGTTCATCGTCCAGACCCGCCACGGTACCGCCAGGGCCTTGGGCACCCGATTCAGCGTGCGGGTGGGTGAGCAGGCAAGCCGAGTGGCCGTGACCGAAGGCGCGGTGGAGTTGCTGGCGGCGCATGCCGGCCAGGGGGTGATCGTCAAGGCGGGCGAGCAGGGCGCCTTCAGTGTTGACCGGGTAGCCGCCGTCGAGCCGCTGGATGTCAGCACCCTGACCTGGGAGAACGGCATGCTGCTGGCCCAGCATATGCGCCTGGCGGAACTGCTGGATGAGCTGGGGCGTTATCGCGCCGGCGTATTGCGCTGCCATGCCTCGGTTGCCGACCTCACGGTGTCGGGTGCGTTTCCCCTGCGCGATACCGATGCCAGCCTGCACCTGTTGCAGGAAACCTTGCCGGTCAAGGTCAGCAGCCTGACGGGGTATTGGGTGACGGTCGAGCCGCGCTGATCTTTTTCAACTTTCGCTGATACCTTTTTCGTTGTCGCCCGGTGTAGGGGAGAACCCTCAACATTGCTCCGCGCCGACAGGAATGCCCATGACCGCCAGACCGCTCCCGTACTGCCCCCGTCCGTTGAAGGCACTGAGCCTGGCGGTCGCCCTTGCCGCCGTCGCACCGTTGCAGAACGCCCAGGCAGAAGACGCTGCGCCAAGCAGTGCGGCGCGCAGCTATAACATCGCGGCGGGGCCGCTGGGGAATGTGCTGGCGCAGTTTGCGGCGTTGTCCGGGGTGCCGTTGTCGTTCGATTCCACGTTGCTCAACGATCAACAAAGCCCGGGGCTGCAAGGCAGCTACAGCGCACAATCGGGTTTTGCCCAGTTGCTGCAAGGCAGCGGCTACACCCTGCAAGGCACCGGCACCAACGGTTATACCGTGGTGCCCCAGGCCAGCGGCGGTGCGTTGGAGTTGGGCGCCACCACCATCAGCGGTGAAGCGAGCGGGGCGCAGGCAGACACGTATGCCGGTGGCCAGGTGGCACGTTCTGCACGCCTCGGCGTGTTGGGCAATCGGTCCATCAACGACGTGCCATTCAGCGTGGTCAGCTACACCTCGAAAACCATCGCCGACCAACAAGCGCGAACCGTCGGCGACGTATTGCTCAACGACGCGTCGGTGCGCCAGTCGTCCGGGTTTGGCAACTTCTCCCAGGTGTTCACCATTCGCGGGCTGCCGCTGAGCACCGATGACATCGCATTCAATGGCCTGTACGGCGTGCTGCCCCGGCAGATCATCACTACCGAAGCCCTGGAACGGGTGGAGTTGTTCAAGGGCCCGAATGCCTTCGTCAACGGCGTGTCGCCCTCGGGCAGCGGGATCGGTGGCAGCGTCAACCTGGTGCCCAAGCGCGCTGAAGACACGCCCACCCGCAGCGTCACCCTCGATTACGCCAGCGACAGCCAGGCCGGCGGCCACATCGACCTCGGCCAACGCTTTGGCGAAGACAACCGCTTTGGCGCCCGGGTCAACCTGGCGCGGCACGGCGGCGAAACCGCTGTGGATGACGAAAACAAAAGCTCGCAGTTGATCGCCGTCGCCCTGGATTATCGCGGCGAGCGCTTGCGGGTCTCCACCGACTTTGGCTACCAGAAAGAACGCATCAATAACGGCCGCTCGGTGGTCTACCTGACCGGCACCAAAGTGCCCAGCCCGCCGTCGGCCAAGGACAACTACGCCCAGGACTGGAGCTGGTCGCAGCTGGAAGACACCTACGGCATGGTCAACGCCGAATATGACTTGAACGATAACTGGACGGTCTACGCGGCAGGTGGCGCCAAGCACACTCGGGAGAACGGCCAGTATTCGTCGCTGTATGTCGCCAACGATGGCAGCGCCAAGGTGGGCTTCCTCTATTCACCCCATGACGAAGACAACAAAAGCGCCATGGCCGGCTTGAACGGGCACTTTGCGACGGGGCCGGTGACCCATCAGATGAACTTCGGGCTGTCGGGGATCTGGGGCGAGCAGCGCTCGTCCTACGAGGCGATCCTGCAAGCCAACCGCCAGCCCGGCAACCTGTACGACCCGACGCAAACGCCGCGACCTACCAACACCTATTTCGGCAGTGATATTCACGACCCGCGGGTTGTCGGCAAGAACCGCATCAAGAGTGCGGCGGTGTCCGACACCCTGGGCTTTTTGGATGATCGGGTGCTGTTGACCCTGGGCGTACGGCGCCAGACCATCGAGGTGGACAGTTGGAACACGGCCACGGGGGCACGGGGTACACCGTACTCCGAGTCCATCACCACACCGGTCTATGGCCTGGTGATCAAGCCATGGGAGCACGTGTCGTTCTACGCCAACCGTATCGAAGGCCTGGCCCAGGGCCCGACGGCGCCACTCACGAACGTGACCAACCCCGGCGAAGTCTTCCCGCCCAAGCGCAGCAAGCAGACGGAAGCCGGGGTGAAGCTGGACTGGGAAAACTATGGCGCCACGCTGGGTGTGTACCGCATCGAACAGCCGAACAACGCGACCACCCGGTTCCCAGGCCAGAAGTTCGACACCTTCACTGTCGACGGTGAACAGATCAACAAAGGCGTGGAACTCAACGTGTTCGGCGAGCCCATCGACGGCCTGCGCCTGCTGGCCGGCGCCACCTGGATGGACACCGAACAGAAGAGCACTTCCAACGGTGCCACCGACGGCAACCGCGCCGCGGGTGTGCCGCGCTTCCAGTACAACATCGGTGCGGATTGGGATGTGCCGGGCATCCAGGGTGCGGCGGTCAGCGCACGGATGCTGCGCACCGGTGGCGAATACGTCAACGCCGCCAACAGCCTGAGCATCCCGGCCTGGACCCGCGTCGACCTGGGGGCGCGTTATGGCTTCAAGGCGGATGACAAATACATCACCCTGCGCGCCAACGTCGAAAACGTAGCGAACAAGGCGTACTGGTCGTCGGCGTCGACGGCCAATAACTACCTGACCCAGGGTGAGCCGCGGACAGTGAAATTGTCGGCGACGGTGGATTTCTGAGCCTGGAAAACCCTATCGGGTGAATGGACAACCCGTGGCGAGGGAGCTTGCTCCCGCTGGGCTGCGAAGCAGCCCTAAAAAAAGGACACGGTGTTCTTTCAGGTGGCTCTCGATTGCCTTATTGGGGCCGCTTCGCGACCCAGCGGGAGCAAGCTCCCTCGCCACAACAAGGCTGAATGTCCCTCGGTCAACCCGCGTTCACTTCAATCCGGTCAAAGCCCTTGAGGCGATACAGCATCACCGAGATCGCCCAACTGGCCACGAAGATCCCGATGATCATGTAGCCCAGCATCCCGAAACTGTCGTTCAGCGAGCCGATAAAACTCCAGAATGATCCCTTCAGGTCCAACTGGTCACCCATCAACCCCAACGCCTCGATACTGCCGATCACCACCGCAACCACCACCGATACCAGGGTGATGGTCATGTTGTAGTAGATCTTGCGGATCGGCTTCATGTACGCCCAGCCGTATGCCCCCAGCATCAGGTGGCCGTCCAGCGTGTCCACCAGGGACATGCCGGCGCTGAACAGCAGCGGGAACACCATGATCGCCCACGGCGACAGCCCTTGAGAGGCCTGGGTCGCAGAAATCCCCAACAGGCCGATCTCGGTGGCCGTATCAAAGCCCAGGCCGAACAGGAAACCCAACGGGTACATGTGCCAGCTGCGGCTGATCAGGCGAAACACCGGGCGGAAAATCCGCGCCATGAAACCCCGGTCCGCCAGCAGCAGGTCGAAGTCGTCCTCCACATACGCACCGCCCTGGCGCACATGGCGCCAGGCCTTGTAGATCGCGTGCAGGATCACCAGGTTCATCAAGGCGATGACCAACAGGAACGAGGCCGAGACCGACGTGCCGATCACCCCGCCGATGGCCTTGAACCCTTCAAACCGCGCCTGCATCACCGAGGCCGCAAACGCGACGCCAATGGATGCCAGGACCACCACCGAAGAATGTCCCAGGGAGAAAAAGAAGCCCACCGCCACCGGACGTTTCTTTTCCTGCATCAGCTTGCGGGTCACGTTGTCGATGGCGGCGATATGGTCGGCATCCACCGCATGCCGCAGCCCGAAACCGTAGGCCAACAGCGCGGTGCCGAGCAGCACCGGATGCTCATGGAACGCCACCAGCGCCCAGATCCAGGCGACCATGTTAATGCCGATCAACAACCCGTAGATGCCAAACAGCTTGGCGCGAACCTGGGTGCTGGAGTCACTGAAAATCTGGGCAAGGCGTAGGATCATCAACACTACCTGTGTGCGTTGGAAACATTCAGACACGTTCCGAAACTTTATAGATTTTGTTTAGAGTGATGATGAAATTTGTGGAGTGAGTGAGGAGAGGATTGTGACGACGATCGAAAATGCAGCAATGGCGGTTATTGAGTTCTGGAAACAGGCGGGGCCCAAGCTCTGGTTTGCCAAGGATGAAGGGTTTGACCGGCGTTTTCGCGAGGCTTTCTACACCACGCATTTGCAGGCGGCCCGGCGCGAACTGGAGAGCTGGATGCAAACGCCGGAGGGCGCGCTGGCGTTGCTGTTGCTGCTGGACCAGTTCCCGCGCAATACCTTCCGTGGCACGGCGCATATGTTCGCCACCGACCCGCTTGCGCGTTTGTACGCGCGGCAGATGGTCGAGGCGGGGATGGACAAGTCGATCGAAACACCGTTGCGGGCGTTTTGTTATTTGCCCTTCGAGCATTCTGAAGATCCCGGGGATCAACAGCTGTCGGTGGCCCTGAACAAGGACCTTGATGCCAATACCTACCGCTGGGCCAAGGAGCACGCCCGCATCATCGAGCGGTTCGGGCGCTTTCCTCATCGTAATGAGGTGTTGGCCAGGGTCACGACAGAGGAGGAGCGGGCGTTCCTGGAGGACGGTGGCTTTTCGGGCTAGGCCTCGGGTTCAGCCACTAAGTCTCTGACGCCCGCCTGGCGAAAACGCCGCACCCCCTTGAGATCAATCGCCCAGCGCAACGCTTCAGTCGCCGACGGACGTTCGCCTTGGGTAATCGCCGCGTCATCGGTGGTCAGTTTATTCAGGTAGCCCTTGGCGCCGCCGCGTTCGCTCCAGTAATGGGTGTGGCTGAGCCAGGAGCTGGCGAGCCAGCCTTTCCATTTGCCCACGCTGACCGGCAGGTCCAGTACGCCGGGGCCCATCACCGGGCTGACCGGGCCGCCGACGATGTCGCCAAACAGGCCCAGGGGCGCGGGGAAGTAGAGGTTGGTCCAACGGGTCACGGCGAAGGCCGCGGCATGGTGCAAGTACAGGGGGGAAAATGGGCGACCGCCGACGGTGACGGGCAGCCGGCCGCTGTAGCCGTAGCCCTTATCGTCGAGCGTCGGCGGGCAGGCGGGGGCTTCGCGGCGTTCGATGCGGCGCTTGAAGTCGCTCACGCTGCGGCCCAACAACAGGCTGGCGTGGGCCATCGGGCTGCCGAGGGTGACGAGGTCGGTGATGCGCCACGGGTTGCCGAGGTTGCGTTGTTCGATAAAGGCTTCGGCTTGCTGTTCGCGGAACCTGAGGAGGCTTTGCAGGCGGCCGTCGAGGGCGTTTCCAGCCTTTGGCAGCGTGTCCTGGACCACCGGTTGCAATCGCTCGTGGTTGGCGTAGCGGGCGGCGAGTTCCGGGCCGCCGGGGCGTAACTGATCGTGATGCTCGTGCCACAGGTAGCCGACGATGTCGTAGGCAATCACGCTGCCCAAACTGTGGCCGACGACGATGATGCGGTCGTAATCACCCTTGTCATGCAGGGCGCGCAGCAGGTCGACGCCATCGGCGCGGATCTGTTCGCGCACCACCACGTTCTGCGGGTTGGGGCTCAGGTAGCGGGCGGCATCGCCAAGGTATGACAGTGCCGAGTACTTCAGGGCCAGGCCGATCACCGCCAGCAGCACCGGGATCAGGGCGAAGGGGTTGTCGCTGTGGGGGAATCGGCCATACAGCGTCGCCAGGATTCCGCTGACCAGCAGCACGAGCAGGGCCAGCAAGGCCCAGCGCGTGGCGCGCCAGATCGGCACGATGGCCGTCGGGATATCCCGGCGCGGACGCTTGAAAATGTCCCATAGCCAACTGAGCAGGTGCCCGACCTTGGTGCCCTGCATCTTGTGGGCCCAGTAGTACTCGTAGAAATCGGTGGTGTTGCGACCCGCCGACTTCAACACGCGCAAATCAAAGTTGCGCGAAAACCGGTCGGGTTTGCTCCAGTAGAAAGGCGTCGCCTCGGGGGTGTCCGCCGGGATCGCCGCTTCGACGAAGCCACGCAGGGTATCCATCGGGCGCTGCTCGCCGATTCCGTGGATGACGACAACCGCTTGTTTCATCTAGTGATCGTTCCTTGATCCGCTTTTCGGGGCGTTACGGGTGGGGTTCAAGGGGCCATAGTATTGCCATTATCGATGGTATTCCAGCCAGGAATGCCCCCATAAAAACCGCGCATTTCATTTGCGCGGCGCGATCTCGTAGTGTGGTGCTCCCACCAAGGAGATGTCGCCGTGAACCATCGCCCGCTGAGCCTGTACGTTGACGCCCATTTCACCAGTCCCTACGCGATGTCGGCGTTTGTGACCCTGCGGGAAAAGGGCCTTGAATTTGAACTGCTCACGTTGAACCTCGACACGGCCGAGAACCAGACTGACGCGTACACGCACTTGTCGCTGACCGGGCGCGTACCGACCCTGGTGCAGGGTGAGTTTGCGCTGTCCGAGTCGTCGGCGATAACCGAGTACCTGGAGGATGTGTTCCCGCAGGTGCCGGTGTACCCGGCCGAACCCCGCCAGCGGGCGAGGGCGCGGCAGGTGCAGGCGTGGTTGCGCAGTGACTTGATGCCGATTCGGCAGGAACGCTCGACCCTGGTGGTGTTTTACGGGCTCAAGGGCGAACCGCTGTCGCCGGTTGCTGAAGCAGCGGCCCACACGCTGATCAACGCGGCGCAGGCGCTGTTGGCCGACGGTCGCGACTACCTGTTCGGCGCGTGGTCGATTGCCGACGTGGACCTGGCCGTGATGCTCAACCGGCTGATCCTCAACGGTGACAGCGTACCCGCCAACCTGGTGGCATACGCCCAGCGCCAATGGCAACGGCCTTCGGTCCAGGAATGGGTCAAGCAGGCACGACCGTCGCTGTAGTCACACTCCTCAATTACAAAGTGAATCCTGGTCCATGAATATACTGTCGAGTGACTCCCGCCTGCCGCTGTACCAGCGTTTTCGGGATCATCTGATTGAGCAGATTGCCAATAATCACTGGCGTGCCGGTGCGGCTATTCCCCCTGAAGCGGTGTTGTCCACCCAGTACCAGCTGTCTACCGGCACCGTGCGTAAAGCGATCGAGGCGTTGGTGGGCGAGGGCATTCTGGAGCGCCAGCAGGGCCGTGGTACGTTTGTGCGCCGCCCGAAGTTTCAGTCGTCGTTGTTCCGGTGTTTCCGCTTCCAGGGCCCGGGCGGTGAATGCCAGCTGCCGCAGAGCCGGATCCTGTCGGTCAAGCCGGTGAAGGCGCCGTTGTCGGTGAGCGAGGTGCTGGGGCTGGCAGCGGATGCGCCGGTAATCTGCATCGTGCGGGTACACGTGCTGGACACCGGGCCAGTGCTGGCCGAGGAAATCTGGCTGCCGCGCGAGCGGTTCCAGACGCTGCTGGACGTGGATCTGACCCGGCAGGGATTGCTGTTGTACCCCACTTACGAAGAAGTCTGCGGGCAAGTAGTCGCTTCTGCCGAGGAAGCCCTCACCGCCGAGTCCATCGATGACGTGTGGGCCCGCTGGTTGCAGGTGCCGGTGGGCAGCCCGGTGATGGTGATCGAGCGGCTGGCCCGGGATTACGCCGGCCAACCCCTGGAGTTGCGACGCGGCCGTGGCCACGCCGAACATTTCCGTTATCGCGTGGATATACGCTGAGCTTGAGGCGCGGTGCTATTCGGCTTTGAGCAGCACCAGCCAGCTTTGCACCACCCGGCGGTCAAGGTCTTCCCAGTCGGCCATGCCCAGCACCCGGGTGGTGTTCAAGCCGCGCAAGTAGCCACGCAATTGCTGGGCAATCGCGTAGACCACTTCCGGTTCGGCGGCGTTGTCCAGCAGCACTTCCTCATAGTCGACCAGGTAATCGGCAACCCGCTCGCGAAACTCCGGAAGCACAGCTTCACGGATGCGATCGAAGGTTTTCTGGTGGGGCTTCATAGGCGTTCCTTATCATTTTGTGTGAGGCGGCCTGCACGACACTATTGCTCTAGATAATAGTCACCATCAAGTATTGCGAGTTCTGTTTTTCTGAAAAAGGAGGACAATTGCCATCATTGAACATGATGTGCAAGGACCCTGCGATGAGGACTTTTACCGGTTTGGCCCTGGTGGCGCTGCTGATGAGCACAATGGTTGGCTCTGCGTCGGCCGGGGGGCTTCAAGCCAGCCACCTGGCGCCAATCGTCGCCAGCCCGGTCGGGTTGCAGCATTCGCAATCGGTCGGCGTGCTCTACAGCGACAACACCCTCGACAACCTTGAGTACCTGGCGCGCTACCACGCCATGGCGGTCAATGGTGCCAAGGGCCAGCTGGACGAGCAGATTCGCCAGGCCTTCGTCGACAGTTCCGACCCGGACCTGGCGATTGACTGGCTGATGGCTTCGTTGCGGCACACCTTTGCCTCGGTCACCCGTTACGACAACCTTGATGCGCTGTTGCAGGCGCACCCGGATGTGGTGGTGATGCTCGATACCTACAACCAATTGCTGACCCAGCGTAACGACCTGGTGGAAGCGCGGTTTGTTGCCAAGTTCTATGACCTTGACCTGCAATACATCGCCAAAGCCGAGGGTTCGATGCAAATGCACTTGCCTAATGTGTGGGTACATGACAAAACGGCGCCCCAGATCGCTGCACAGATTGGGCAGCAGCGCGACGTTCAGTTGAACGCATTAAAGCAGTTCGATGCCTCGCTCAAGGCGTTGCTCGCTGCCGGTTAGCCCACTTCGTTTATTTTTCAGGAATTTTTATGCGCGTGTTGTTAGTGCCAGCGATGGCTTCTGCTTCTTTATTGATGACGGGCTGTGCATCCGCCCCCAATGCCCCAACCCTCACCCTGCAAACCGCCAAGGACCCTGAAGCCTACGTGCAGTGCGTGGTGCCCAAGTTCGAGAAAAACGGCATGACCTCCACGGTCACGCAGAATTCGCGGCATGCCCGGATCGTGGTGAGCAGCAAGATCGCCGCGGACAACATCCTCGAAGTCTACAAGTCCCAGGACGGCGGCAAGGTGTTCCTGTACGAGCGCAAGCCGTTGGCATCGACGTTCAAGCCGTCGCGGTTCGAGCATGCGGCGCAGGATTGCCTGTAATCGACTGGGGCCAGTCTGTGGTCTGTGGGAGCTGTCGAGCCCCGGCGAGGCTGCGATGGCATCGCTGCGGTATGACAGTGACACCGAGGTGATCCCATCGCAGCCTCGCTAAAGCTCGACAGCTCCCACAGTTGATCTTCATTGTCTTGAGCGAATGATTCAGCTCGGCTTTGGCTCGCTGCTGAACGTCTCGACCGCTTTCACCAACCCCTTGGCCGCCAACGCCACCAACTCACCGCCTTTTTGCGGGGTGGCCAGCGCCGGGTCTGAACCCATGCGCCCATCCGGGAAACGCGCGCGGAAGTCGCGGGCTTCGCGAATCGGGCCGGTGTTGGCGATTTGCGGCGAGTAGTCTGCCGACTTGATTGCGTCCGGGTAGGCCCATTGGGTCACGGCGATCTCCGACGGCGTGGCATGGCTGCCGTGGCCCACCGGGAACTGCTGGTGCGCCAGTTCGTTCACGCCTTCCAGGTCCCACCAGTTGCACAGTTTCAGCGCATAACCCGACGGGCGCCCGCTGAAGCTGGCCTCGGCATACAGCTCGGAGAACGCCGCTTCGATCGAGGCAATATTGCCGCCGTGGCCATTGAGAAACAGGATCTTCTCGAAACCATGGCCTGCCAACGAACGTACCCAATCGCCAATCGCCGCGATAAAGGTCGAAGGGCGCAGGGAAATGGTGCCCGGGAAGCCCAGGTGGTGCTGGGCCATGCCGATGTTGAAGGTCGGGCCGATCAGGATGTCGGCGTTCTTCTGCGCTTCATGGGCAATGATTTCCGGGCACATCCAGTCGGTGCCCAACAGGCCGGTGGGGCCGTGTTGTTCGTTGGAGCCGATGGGAATCACGATGCTGCGGCTGCGTTCCAGAAACTGGCCAATCTCGATCCAGGTGGATTGATGTAAAAGCATCTCAGGTTCTCTCTCTCATCAAGCCCAGGAACACGGTGGAGTTCCTGGTGGCGTGAGCCGCATGGTGCACGGCAACAGCGAGAGCATCAACCGCCTTTGACAGTACCGGCACTCGCCATCTGGCGCGGCTTGCAGTTGAGGTAAGCCGAGGACTTCAGCCAGCGCTGGTCGGGGTACCAGGAAAACATGAACTGGCCGTCCTTGAGTTTGTCCACCACTTGGCGCGCTACCTGCGGGCGTACGGCGGGGCAGCCCTGGCTGCGGCCGATACGGCCTTCGCGCTTGCTCCACAACGGGCTTACATAGTCGGCGGCATGGATCACGATGGCGCGGTCCCGTGCACGGTCATTGAAACCCGGCTCCAGGCCGTCCATGCGCAGCGAGTAGCCGTGGGCGCCTTCGTAGCTCTCCTGGGTGCGGAACAAGCCAATGCTGGACTGGTAACTGCCTTCACGGTTGGAGAACTGGGTGGCGAAGTTTTCCCCGGATTTTTGTCCGTGGGCCACCAAATCCCGCAGCACTAATGTCTTCTTGCGCAGGTCGAAGATCCATAGGCGACGAGCGGTCGAAGGTTGGGAATAGTCGATCACCGCCAGCCGGTCGGACTGTTCGATGCCATTGCCCACCGCGCATTGCATGGCGCTCAAGGCTCTTTTCAGTACATCGGGGTTGAGTTCTGGAGCGGCGTGGGCGAGGCTGCTATACAGAGTAAGAGGTTTACCCGTGTCTGCGAGCGCAACGGTGCTCAGCGAGGCAAAGGTCGAGATGATCAGGCCGAGTCGGCAGCAAAAGGTCAGCATGTATAAAGCATCTCCGCCGTGGATGGGAGCTAAGCGATTGTTCAAAAAACACGCATGTTACTTGAGCATTTGCCTGCTCGTTGCACCGCTGGTCGCGACAGCCGAAGACCTGTTGGTGGTGTCGCCGGCCCCGGTGCAATTGGCGCTCTCGCAATTGTCGACCGTTTGCCCAGGCCCGGCCGGGCAGGTCGATGCGCCTTCCCTGGCGCGTTTGCAGGCGTTTTATCAGCAGCAGGGCGACGTGGTGCTGTGGTCCGAGGGGGATCGCCGCGCCGCATTGCTAGCCCAACTGCAGTTGCTGGCCGACGATGGCCTGGACCCGACTCACTATAGACTGCCCCCGGCGGATGCCACGGGGAACGTGCTGTGCATCGATATCGGTACCAGCCAGCAGTACCTGCAAGCCCTGCAGGACCTGCATTTCGGCCGCTTGCAGCAGTCGCGCTTCGAGCCCGTCTGGCATTCGCAACCGGCCCCGGACCCCGACACTCAATTGCTGGCCATGGCCGAGGCCGGCATGCAGAACGTCGCCCAAGCCTTCGACCAGGCCCGCCCGAGCGCGCCGCTATACCTTGGCCTGCGCAGTGCCTACGCCGCCTTGCGCCAGCAACCGTTGCAGCATTGGGAAGCCGTGGCCAGCGGCCCGTTGTTGCGCCCCGGCATGGACGATTCGCGGGTGCCGCAACTGGCGCGGCGAATGGTCAATGGCGGCTACCTGAGCGCCACCTCCGCGGGGACGCAATACCGTGGCGAGTTGGTCAACGCGGTCAAGACCTTCCAGCAAAGCCATTCCCTGCAAGCCGACGGCGTGATCGGCCCCGGCACGGTCACCGAGCTGAACATCAGCCCGGCGATTCGCCGCGAACAATTGCGCATCAACCTTGAACGGTTTCGCTGGCTGTCCCGGGACCTGGAACCCGAGGGCGTGCTGGTGAACGTGGCAGCGGCGCAACTGAGCTTCTACCAGGGCGGCGTGCCCGTGTGGCAAACCCGCCTGCAAGTCGGCCGCGCCGACCGCCAGACGCCGCTGCTGAAGTCGCGCATCACCCGGCTGACCCTGAACCCCACCTGGACTATCCCGCCCACCATCATGCGCGAGGACAAGCTGCCGGCGATCCGCCTGAACCCCGAATACCTGCGCCAGCAGAACCTGCAAGTGCTCGACAGCCAGGGCAACCCGCTGGCACCGGAACAGGTCGACTGGGCGCACCCCGGCAACATCCTGCTGCGCCAGGGCGCCGGCCCGCGCAACCCGCTGGGCCGGATCGTGTTGCGCTTTCCCAACCCGTATTCGGTGTACCTGCACGACACGCCGAGCCAGCCGCTGTTCTCCAAGGGCCCGCGGGCCTTCAGTTCGGGATGTGTGAGGGTTGAGCAGCCGCTGCTGTTGCGCGACTTGCTGGTGAGCCCGGCGGAGAAGATCCGCACCGAAGAATTGCTGGCGACGGAAACCACCCACGAGTTCCGGCTCGCGACGCCGGTACCGGTGCTGCTGGGGTATTGGACGGTGCAGGTCGATGGCAAGGGCGCGTTGCTCTACGCGCCGGACATTTACGGGCGCGACCCGGTGTTGATGAAAGCGATGGAGAGTGCGCTCTAGGCGCTTAGCTGAGCGTTGATCATCGTCAGCGCCTCATGGGGAGACAAGCGCGCCGTATCGACGGTCAATGGCGACTCGGCCCATGGCTCATATTCATGGGCCAGGACGGACTGCCAGGTGGGCGGCGTGAGCCCCGGAATATCGCTGGTGCGTGATTCCACGCGACGTTGGTGTTCGTGTGGGTCGGAGCACACCACCTGGATATTCACCAGCGGCGTATCGGCGCTTAGCGCGGTGTCGCGCCACGCCTGACGACTTTCAGCCACCGGGTTAACGCAATCGACGACAACCGTGCGGCCCAGCAACAGGTTGCTCAACGCCAGCGCATTGGCCACCTGGTAACCGCTGCTGCCCACACCTTGCTCCAGTACCCCTGCATCGCGGATGGCCTGCTCGATGGTGTCGATGCGCAGATACACGGCGCCGGATTGGCCGGCAAGGGCCTTGGCAATTGTGGTCTTCCCGGTGCCGGGCAGGCCGCTGAACACAATAAGCATGGTCGATCCTTCGAAGGGGTGAGTCGGCTCAGTCTACCGGGCGACTCACTTCAAATAACAGGCGCTGATCCAGTCCGAAGGCTTGGGCGCGAGTTGTTCGGCCACTGGCAGATACCGGGCGTCCAACTGCGCCGCCAGCCAGTACAGCGTGTTGCTGCTTTTCGGGTTCCATTCGCCGCTGTAGCCAGGCTCACCTACGCGGGCCCGGTCCCGGTCGAACTGCACGTGGGTATGCACGAACTCTTCGTGGCTGCGCTGGCCTTTGGCATACGGCGCCAGCCAGTCCAGTGCTTCGCTCAGCGAGCCACCGTGGGGCGCGGTGACGTCCAGCCAGTTGCCGCCAATGCCGTAGGGCTTGGCCGCCAGCGCGGCCTGCACCAGCGGCTCCAGGTCGTAGACCACATAGTGCAGGGCGTCACGGTCCTGGAAGTCGCTCACCGAGCCGTCGGGCAGTACGTTGTCGTTGATCTGTTGCCGGAACAGCTGGAAGGCCTGTTCGAGCATCTCGCGGTCGCCCAGTGCGGCGGCGGCCACCGTGACCAGTTTTACGCGGTGGCTCTGCCAGTTATTGGTGTTGGTGGCTTTCTTTTCTCCGTGGAACTGCTTGATGCGCTCGATATAGCCATTGCCCAGGTGGGTCAGCAGCGCGCGGGTGGCGTCGCGGGTCTGGGGGCGAAGGTCGCTGGCGGTGAGGGCGTAGGCGCTGATCAGCATGTCGAGGTTGGTTTCGTCGATCGGGTTGAAGTCCGGCTGGTAGGTGCTGGCCCACGCGCTCAGGTAGTCATCCACTTGCTTGAGGTAGCGCGTGTCACTGCTCAGGCGCCAGGCCAGGGCCGCTTGGCGCATGACTGGCCAATCCTTCTCGGCGGCGATGCTTTGCTCGCGGATGCCGTGGTTCGGCAGGGTACCTTCGGTGTGCAGATGGGGCAGGGCGTCGGGCTGGTCGCCGAGGTGGCGCTGGGCGGCAGCCAGCAGCGATTTGGAGGTCGGATTCGAGGTGGCGGGCTGGCAGGCACTCAGGACCTGGGGCGCGGCAAAGGCGGCGTTGGCGAACGCGGCGAGCAGCGCGGCCAGGGCCACGGTTTTCAGAGAGCGTTGTAGCATGCAGTTTCTCGGTGTTGGATTGACCGGGTCGGGGCGCAGCCACGCTACCATGCCCGTGATGGGAATTTGATGAAATACCCGCCAGCCCTCTATCCTAGCCCGCCAAGCCCGGTCGAGAACAGGACGCACCATGACTTTGCAGTTCGTGAAGATGCACGCCCACGGTGATGATTTCATCGTGATCGACCGGCGCGGCCAGGATGACCCGATCACCGCTGAAATCGCCCGCCGCCTGGGTGACCGTCATCGCGGCATCGGCTTCAATCAATTGGCCGTGGTGCTCGACTGCACTGACGCGGCCGCCCGTATCAAATTCTGGAACCCCAACGGCACCCCGCTCGACACCTGCGGCAGCGCCACCCGCGGGGTTGCAGACATGCTGATGCGCGAAGCCGGCACTGCCACCCTCGTGCTGCGAACCAACCGGGGGCTGCTGACCTGCGTGCGCGAATCGGCGCAGCGGGTGTCGGTGGACATGGGGCCGCCGTCATTGGGCTGGGAAGCTATTCCGCTGGCGCAAGCGATGGACACCGAACGCTTGCCGCTGGAGGGCGACCCGGCGGCGTGCGGCATGGGCAACCCGCACTGCACGTTCTTTGTCGATGACCTGGCGACGGTCGATATTGCAGCGGTTGGCCCGTCGCTGGAAACCCACCCGTTGTTCCCCAACAAGACCAATGTGCATTTCGTGCAGGTACTCGACCGGGGTCATATCCGCCTGCGCATCTGGGAACGGGGCGGCGGTGTCCCGCAAGGCTCGGGTTCGTGCTGTTGTGGCGCGGTGGTCAACGGAATTCGTCGTGGGCTGCTGGATGACACCGTCGACGTGCAATGCGATGGCGGTACCGTGACGGTGCATTGGGATGGGCGTGGCGGCGTGGTGTTGACGGGGTCAGTCCAAACCGTTGTTCACGGCACTGTGGCGGCCGCGCTCATGGGTGGCGCAATGGAAAGTGCACACTGAAGGTAGTGCCCCGGTCCGGGCTTGAACTCACCGAAACACCTCCATCATGGGCCTTGGCAATTTCCCGCACGATAAACAGCCCCAGGCCAACGCTACGCACCTCACTGTCCTGCTCCGTGCCTCGGGTCATGGGTTCAAACAAGCCAGCCATCAACGCTTCGGGAATCGCCGGCCCCTGGTTATGCACCGAGAGCCGGCTCTCTTGCGCGTCCTGGTGCGAGGTGATGGTAATCGGCTGTTGCAGGTCGCCGTACGCCACGCTGTTGGCCACCAGGTTGCCGATGATTTGTTGTATGCGGTCGGCATCCAGGAACGTGCGGGCGCTGCCCGTGGCGTGATGTTCGAGGGTCGCCGTGGGGAACGCCACTTGCAACTCGTCGAGACTGTCACGGGTGACGGCGTGCAGGTCGAGTGCTACGGGATTGATGCTGATGCCCTGGCCGACTCTGGCCTGGGTGAAGTCCAGCAAGTCGGCGATCATCCGCTGCGCCCGTTCGGTGGACAGGCCGATATGCCCCAGGAGTTGGCGCTCCTTGGGGCTGCGCTCGCCACGGGCGAGGAACTCCGAGGCCATCTTGATCGCGGTAAGCGGGTTCTTCAGGTCATGGCTGACAATCGCGACCATCTGCTCGGCAAACAGCGCCCGGCGCTGGGCGATTTCATAGGCGCTGCTCAGTTCGGCCTGGGCCTGATGCAGCGCGACTTCAGCGGCGGTCTTTTCCTGCAGCAAGGCTTCAGCCAGTTTGCGGGCGTTGAGCAGTTCGCGCTCGTACTTGTCGCGGTCGGTGGTGCCGAAAAGGGCCAGTTCGTTGTAGGCAATACCGGCATGTTCGTGCCTGACGCCGTTGAGCAATACCGTGACGGTGCGCCGGTCACGGTGCAGCAGGTCGAGTTTCACTTCGGCGATGGAGCCTTGCATTTTCATCAGCGGCGCCAGGTGCGTCTGATGGAAGATCCGCCCGCCCATCGTCAGCAGGTCCTGGAACCGTCGTTCCTTCAACTCCTCGACGCTGAAGCCGGTCCAGTCGCTGAAGCACTGGTTGGCCTGCACGATGGTGCCGTCTTCCCGGGTGACGACCAAGGCGCAGGGCGCACCGTCGAACAAACGTTGAGAGTCCGGCAACGACAGGTTATCGGCTGGCATCGGCACCCACCCATGGCAACAGGAAACTGTCCATGGCCACTGAGCAGGCCCCGGGTGCACTCATGTGCGGGCAATGCCCCACGTTATCGACCAGGCAATACGTGCTGGCGGGCAACGCCGCGTGCAGGTATTCACCCACGCAGACCGGTGCGATCAAGTCGTCGGTGGATTGCAGAATCAGGGTGGGGGTCATCAGGCCTGCGATGTCCTGGCGGTTGTCCGACAGGAAGGTTACCCGTGCGAAGCGCTTGGCGATGTCGGGCTCGGTGCGGCAGAAACTGTTGGTCAGTTCTTCGCCGAGGGCAGGTTGCCCGGGTGCGCCCATGATTACCGGGGCCATGGTGCTGGACCAGCCGAGGTAATTGCTGTCGAGGGTATCGAGCAACGAATGGATATCGTCGAGGGTGAACCCGCCCGTGTAGTCACCGGAATCGATATAGCACGGCGAAGGACCGATCATCACATGGGCGGCGATTGTTCCGGGCGCCTGGCGATCGGCCAGGGCGCCGATCATCGCGCTGACGGAGTGCCCCACCAGCACCACCGGGCCCACGGCGTATTCATCAACAATCTCGCCCAAGTCATGGGCGTAGCCGGCGAGTGAGCTGTATTTTTCGCTGTCGTACGCGCCCAGGTCGGATTGGCCAGCCCCCACCAGGTCATACAGCACCACACGGAAACGCCCGGTGAAATGAGGAAACAGATAATTCCACATGGTTTGATCACACCCGAAGCCATGGGAGAAAACCAGGGTCGAGGGACCGCTGCCATACACCCTGACGTTGTTGCGCTGCTGAAGGTCCATGGCGTTCTCGTGTAGGGCGTGTGTGGGGGTGGCGTAAGTCTAGATAGTCGGTGGCGTCGGGTCACCTGTTTATAGCGTCGATAGGGTAAAGTCGGCCGATTCAGGATGAAACTTCAGGTAACAAAACATGATGGTGTTCCTACGGCAATGTGTCTTGGGCTTGCTGCTGATCGTTTCCGGCTCGCAAGTGTGGGCCGATACCGTTCCCCCGGCGCCGGTCACGGTTGCGCTGGATCAGCGCGTGATCGACCTGACCCAAACCCTCGACGCTGCCACTCAATCGCGTATGACCACGCAACTCGCCAGTCTGGAACAACGCAAGGGCGCACAGGTGACGGTGATGCTGCTGCCGAGCACCCAGGGCGTTGGCATCGAGGACTTCGCCAACCAACTGTTCCGTGCCTGGAAACTGGGGCGCAAGGACGTCAACGACGGCATCCTGCTGCTGGTGGCGAAAGACGATCGCAAGGTTCGGATCGAAGTCGGTTACGGCCTGGAAGGCGTGGTCACCGACCTGCTGGCCCACCGCATCATCGAGGAACACATCACCCCGGCGTTTCGCCAAGGCGATTACGCAGGCGGCGTGCAGCAAGCGGTGGACGACCTGACGCTGTTGGTGGAGGGGGGCAATTTGCCCGAGGTGGCCAAGGCCGGTTTTCCGCCTGAAGCGTATGCGGTACTCCTGGCATTTATGTTTGGCGGGGTGGTCGGGGTATTGATGGGCGCCGAAAAACTCCCTTGGCGCCGGGCCCTGATGGCGGTGGTCGTTGTCACCGTGGTGCTGGTCGCGGTTGCGGGCGGCAAGGACTGGCCGGTCTATTTGCTGTTGCTGCCCCTGTGCATGCTGATCGGTGGCGCTACTTTCGGCGCGTTGTGGCAGGCGAGGGCGGCGTTTTACACCGTGCTGGTGCTGTTGGGCTACATCGCCGGCGTGCTGCTGACCGATAACTTCGTGCGCGAGATATCCCTTATTCACTGGCTGGCTTATCCATTCGCAGGGTTGCTGGTCCTGGGCCTGTATCTGGGCCTGTTCCTGGTGATGAAGAGCATGTGGAAAGAGAGCCAGGGTGGCTTTATCGCGCGGCTGGTGGCGGTGCTGGTGGTGTACGGGATCGTGGGGGCATTGATTGACAAGGGCGCCACGGGATGGCTGCTGGCGTTTCCCTTCGCTTCGTTCGCGGCGCTGTTCATCTTTGCCCACGGTATCAGCGGCGGGTCGGGGTCGGGGTCTGGTGGGGGCTCCAGCTCCTCCGGTTCGAGTTCCAGTTCCAGCAGCAGCTCATCGGGTGGTGGTGGTTCCAGTGGTGGGGGTGGGGCGTCGGGGAGTTGGTAAGCCTCCCCCGGAAGCTAGGCGGGCTTGTAGGCAATCCAGCCCTTGAAGCTGAAGCCCGCGTAGAACAGTTCCACACCTTCGAAGCCTGCCTCCCGTAGCAGCGCTTCATCGTCGTTGGGTGACAACACCGGCAAGTGGCTGCTGATGGCGGCAATCGCCCGCTGCGCATCTTCAGCCGGTACGCCGGAATCCACCGCATAGGCCGCATAACGCTTCAGCCAGCGCGCTTTTTTCTCTGGCGAGGATTGGGGGAAGCTGTGATGCGCCGCAATCAAAGGCGCGCCCGGCGACAAGCGCCGCCACAGCTCTTTCAGGGTTTGCAGACGCTCTTCGGCCGGGATGAAGTGCAAGGTCAGCAAGGACGTGGCGGCATCGAACGGCCCCTCGGGCGCGGTATCGATATAGCCTTCATGCAACTGCACCCGGGCCATCAGCGGACCCAAGGTGGCCTCGGCCAGCTTCAGCATCTCGGCAGACGGGTCCACCCCCACAAACTGCCACTCGGGCTGGCTGTCGGCAAACTTCTTCAACTCCAGGCCGCCGCCTGCACCGAGTACCAATACCTTGCCGGTGGCTGGGACGCTTTCGCGCAGCAGCAGCGTGCTCATGCGCTGCAAGGACTCGAAACCCGGCACCAGCCTCACCGGGCCTTCGGCGTAGCGGGCGACAGCGTCGGGATCTGAAAACCAGGTCATTGCTGGCTCCTGTTGGCGGGGGAAGCGACAACCCTACTGGGGCAAATTCAGGCTGGCAATTGAAGAGATGTGCAGTTGTGTTAAAACGTTGCCTTTGCTGATTTTGAGAGTACCCCTCGAATGCTTCCCGACATGCTTATCCGCGATGCACGGCCTGAAGACGCGTTATGCGTTGGTGTGCTGGGCATGCAGGTTTTTCTCGATACTTACGCCACCGAAGGCATTCGCGACTCAATCGCCGCCGAGGCGCTGCAAGCGTTTTCGCCCCAGACGATTTCCGCGCTGATCGCCCAGCCGGGCACGGCCATCATCGTCGCTGAAGCCAATGGGCATCTGGTGGGGTTTGCCCAAGTGGCGATGGACACCGGCCATGCGCTGATCTCAACCCCGAAGGCGGCGGAGTTGCAGCGGCTCTACATCCAGGAACGGTTTACCGGGCTCGGACTCGGCTACCGTTTGCTGCAAGCGGCTGAACAGCGCGCAGGGCAGGGTGGCGCTTCTTTGTTGTGGGCGACGGTGTGGGTCGGCAACGAGCGGGCGCTGGGTTTTTATCCGCGTCGTGGTTATGAGCTATTGGGGGCGCCTACGTATACGTTCCAGAATGAAACCCATGAAAATCGGTTGTTTGGCAAAAGGCTTGGCGTCTAGCCGTCAGAGCGTTTTGCTGAGGAAAACCCGGCTGCTGCCTTGCGGGTCGCATGGTATTTCACCAAAACGTACCCAGCCATTCTTCTCGTAAAATTCCGGGGCCTGGAAACTGATGGTGTACAGCACCGCCGAGCGGCACCCTCGGTGACGGGCTTCGTCTTCGAACGCCTTCAGCAGCGATGTACCCAGGCCTGAACCACGCAGCGCATCGGGCAAATGGAACAGGTCGAGGAACGCCATCCCGAGGCTGGTTTTGCCGGTGATGCCGCCGAGGGTTTCACCGGTGTCGGGATCCTTGATCAGCACCGTCAACGGACGTCGGTCATTGGAGCCGGTGATGTGTTCGTTGAAGGCGGCGAGTCCCTTGCCGAGAAGCTGCTCGGCTTCGGCGTCTGGTTGGTCACCTATCTCAATCAAATGCTGTTTCATCAGGTTCTGCTCCCTGTCAAAGCCGTTCCCGCACCATCCGCATCAGCCGTTCACCCACCTGATCCACGCCTTTGTTTTGCGCAACCACCTGGGCACCTTCCATCAACAACGTCAGCTCTTCAGCCAGCTCCCCGGGCTTGCTCGCCTTGAGCTGCGTGCACAGCAGCTTCACCCGCTCAAACTGGCGTTTTTTATGCGCCTGGATCAGCGCTCGCGCAGGGTGATCGGCCTCCGGAATTTCCGCGAGGGTGTTGGTAAACGGGCAACCGCGATAGCCCGCCCGTTCCAGGTCGTCGACGATAAAACCCGCCAAGCCCAGCAGCTGTTCCCTGGGGGAGTCGGGGTGTTGCTGCGCCAGGCCATCCAGCACATCGCTGTAGCTTTCCGTCAGGCGCTCCAGCCACTCCAGCACCAGCGCATCCTTATTCTCGAAATGCCGGTACACGGTCATCTTGGTCGAGGCGGCCAGTGCCGCAATGGCATCCACGCTGACACGGGTGATGCCCTGTTCGACAAACAGCGTTTGCGCCGCATCGACGATCCGCTCGCGGGGCGGCAGTTGAGGTGTCCGTTGCGCACGCATGCACATTCTCCACTTGACAGCGATACCATGGAGTATCGCATGATACTTTTCGGTATCGTACGATACCGAAGAGTATTCATCATACCCGTTTGGAGGGTTTCATGTACCTGTCTGAATATGCCGATCAGGATGCTACCGGCCTGGCACGCCTGATCCACACCCACGCTGTCAGTGTCGACGAGGTGCGCGCGGTCGCCCTGCAAGCCATCTTAGCCGTCAACCCGCAGATCAACGCCTTGGTGGAAGCCTGGGACGATGAACCGGTTGCGGCCCAAGGCCCGTTCCATGGCGTGCCGCTGCTGCTCAAAGACCTGGGCGTCAGCGCCGCAGGCCGCCGCAATGAACTCGGCAGCGCGCTCGCGCAGGGCTGCACCGCCGATGCCGACTCGGAACTGATGACCCGCCTGCGCCGCGCCGGCCTCATGCCGTTGGGCCGCACCACCACCCCCGAATTCGCCGCCAGCACCACCACCGAAAGCCGCTTTTCAGGCCCCACCCGCAACCCGTGGGACGTGCAGCGCAGCGCCGGTGGTTCCAGCGGCGGCTCGGCAGCGGCGGTGGCGGCGGGGTTGGTACCGGTGGCGCATGCGACCGATGGCGGCGGCTCAATCCGCGTACCCGCGTCCATGTGCGGCCTGTTCGGGCTCAAGCCGAGCCGTGGTCGCGTGCCCATGGGGCCGGACGTCGACGAAGTCTGGAGTGGTTTGGCAGTGCACGGGGTATTGACCCGTTCGGTACGCGACAGCGCTGGCATGCTCGACGCGATCCATGGCGGCGCGCCTGGAGATCCGTTTCACATAGCACCGCCGGAAAGCAGCTTTTCGGCGCTTGCCCAACGGGCGCCCGGTTCGTTGCGCATTGCCCTCCAGAGTCTGCCTTTAAGCGGGCAAAAGCTGCATCCGGCGGTGGAACAGGCGCTGTTCAATACCGCCAAACAACTGGAAGCACTGGGTCATCAGGTTGAAGAAATCCAGCCGGACATTGGCGTCAGTTGGGAGGCGTTTGTCGAACTCAATGCGCGCTTCTGGTCGTCGAATACGGCAGCCTGGATAGATGCAGTTGCCGACGCGACGGGTCGTTCGATCAGTGCTGAATACCTGGAACCGGCGACACTGGCGTTGTATCGCCTGGGCAAGTCACTGCAAGCGATAGACCTGTTGGGGGCCCTGTGGGAACGCAACATCGTCGCGCGCCACATGGGTGACCTGTTCCAGCGATATGACGTGCTGCTGTCGCCCACACTGCCCGGGCTGGCGCCGATGATCGGCGACTACAACCAGGGCCAGGCGCAACTGGACGGGCGAGGGTGGATGAATCGAGTGTTTGCGCATTCGCCGTTTACCGCGCTGGCCAACGTCATTGGCGCGCCGGCGATGTCGGTGCCGCTGGGTCATGATTCCCGGAGCGGGCTGCCGATCGGCATGCAGTTCATGGGCGCGTTTGGTCAGGAGGGCATGTTGCTTGGCCTGGCGACGCAACTGGAACGGGCAACGCCTTGGGCTGCACGTCGCCCGCACGTGTGGGCCGGGGGAAACCTGTAACCCAAGGCAAATGCTTTCCCTGTGGCGAGGGAGCTTGCTCCCGTTGGGCTGTGCAGCAGCCCCAAAACCAGTCACCAGGTCTCTGAAAAACCGTATCCACTGAATCAGGGGCGCTTCGCACCCCAACGGGAGCAAGCTCCCTCGCCACAGGGGGAAGTGTGATGGCTAGATATCCATCACCATCTCATGCCACGCCATCCCGCCGTGGTCCGACGCCGACGGCTGCACATAGCGATAGCCCATGCGCTTATACAGCTCCACATGGCGGTCCTTGCACATCAGGTGAATGGTCTTCTTGCCCATCGCCTGCATGCGCTGCACGAACTCCGTCATCAAGCGCGTGGAGTAGCCCTTGCCTTGCTGGGCGGGATCCACCACCACCGACATGATCACCACATTCGGCGCATCGGCTGAATGCCCGACCAACTCCTTGAAGGCCTCATCCGACATCACCACTTCATCGGCGCAACCGCAGTTGATGAAACCGACCACAACACCATCCGCCTCCAGGATCAGAAAGCCTTGCGGGTACAGCGCAATGCGCGTGGCGATCTTTTCCAGGGTCGCGGCTTCGTCGCCTTCGTAGGCGGTGATTTCGATTTCGTAGCAACGGTTGGCGTCGGCGGGGTTGGCGTTACGGAAGGTGAGGGCGGGCATTGGGTTACCGGAGAAGTTGAACGACGGCCCCCATGATAAAGAAAGAACACCCCGACAGCACCGCCGAACACAAAACCCACTCACACCACCGACCCCCTGTGGGAGCCGTCGAGCTTTAGCGAGGCCGCGATGGCGGCCTTCCTGGCACCATCAATATTCGCCAAGCCGGATAACTGGAAAACCCGCAAATGCGGGTTTTCTCGTAACTGAGCCAGGCTCTATTAAACCCCACCCACCAACTTCCCCCCCTCCAACCGACGCTTATACGCACTGTCCCGACTCGCCAACCAGAAATACAACGGCGACGTCACCACCAACCCCACCAACCAGGACAAATCCGCCCCGTTGATATGCGCCGAAATCGGCCCGACATACAGCGGCGTATTCATAAACGGAATCTGCACCACAATCCCCACCGCATAGGCCACCAGCGCCTGAGGGTTGTAGCGCCCGTAGATCCCGCCATCCACGCGAAAGATCGAACCGATGTCGTACTTGCCCTTATGGATTGCATAGAAGTCGATCAGGTTGATCGCCGTCCACGGCACCAGTACCACCAGCAGCACCAGCACCATGTCCACGAAGTGCCCGATAAAATCCTTTGACGCAAACACCGCCGCAATCGAGCACGCCGCCAGCACCAGCACCGAGATCACTGCACGCGCCTTGGCGGTGGGGATCCAGCGGTAGGCAAAGGTCTGTACCAGGGTGATCAATGACAGCACCGCACCGTACAGGTTAAGCGCGTTGTGGCTGATCACACTAAGCAGGAACAGCAACAGCATCAGCGGTCCAATGGAGCCGGTCGCCAGTTTGACCGCGTCCATGGTGTCCATGCCCACCGGCGTAGCCAGTACCGCAACCGCACCAAAGATGAACGACAGGCTGGAACCGAGCACGGTGCCCAGATAGGTGGTCCAGAAGGTCGACGCCACCGGCACATCCGCCGGCAGGTAGCGGGAGTAGTCAGACACATACGGCGCAAACGCGATCTGCCACAGCGCGGCCAGCGACACGGTGGCCAGCCAGCCGGAGATGTTGAAGTTACCGCGTGTCAGGAAGTCGGCCGTCTGCACATGGGTGAAGATGTAGCCGAACCCCAGCACGATGCCCGCGCCCAGCACCCAGGTGCCGATGCGGTTGAGGACGTGGATGAAGCGGTAGCCGATGATGCCGATGATCCCCGAGCCGATGGCGCCGATGACGATGCCTACCGGTACCGGGATCACGTCGACGACGCCGTGCAGGGATTTGCCCGCCAATACGATGTTGGAGGCGAAGAAGCCGATGTACATCACGCCGGCGATCACCACCACCAGCAGTGCGCCGAGGGAGCCGAACTGGGCGCGGCTCTGGATCATTTGCGGGATGCCCATCTGCGGGCCCTGGGCCGAGTGCAGCGCCATCAGCACGCCGCCGACGAGGTGGCCGACGAGGATGGCGATGATGCCCCACACCAGGTTCAGGCCGAACAGTTGCACGGCCAGCGCGCCGGTGACGATGGGCAACGGCGCGATGTTGCCGCCGAACCACAGGGTGAACAGGTCTCTTACCTTTCCGTGGCGATCTTCCGGGGGCACGTATCCAATCGTGTGTTTTTCGATAAGCGGGGCGGAGGATGTTGCAGTGGTAACCATGACGAGCTCCAAGGCAAGGTGAGTACGTTGACGTACTTCGCTGGGCGGCGCGTGTGCGTCGCTTTTGTTGTTGGAGTGATCATGTGCAATGGTCACAGGGAGGTAAATTAGTAAGTTTGTTGCTATAGACCTTAAAAATAATATCTCGCGGGGTTTTTTGCTCCGGTATGTTGCATGCACTTGAATCAGTGTGAAAAGGCCGATTTTCACGCACTTGTTTGGGGCGAAATCCCACGTTTATGGAGGTCCCGATGGCTGCCTATAACCTGCGCCAGCTCAGATATTTTGTAACCACGGCCGAGTGCGGCAGCGTGGCAGAGGCCTCGCGCAAGCTCTATATCGCGCAACCGTCGGTGTCGACGGCCATCAAGCAGTTGGAAGACAGCTTCGGTGTGCAGCTGTTTATCCGCCATCACGCCCAAGGGGTGTCACTGACGCCGAGCGGTGCGCGGTTCTATCGCAAGGCCCTGGAGCTGCTGCGGGTGGCCCATGAGTTTGAGCAGAACGCCCTGGCAGACAATGACGTGGTGGCGGGGCAGATCGATATCGGTTGCTTCGAAACCGTGGCACCGCTGTATTTGCCGCGCTTGATTGCCGGTTTCCGGGAGCGTTGGCCGGGGGTGGAAATCCGTCTGCGCGATGGCGAACAACAGGAACTGGTGCAGGCGCTGACGGCCGGCAGTATCGATGTGGCGATGCTGTTTGAGCATGACCTGGGCAGCGCCATCGAGACCACGCCGCTGATGCCGCCGCAGCAACCCTATGCGTTGCTGCCGGCGGATCACCGGTTTGCGCAGCAGGCCAAGGTGTCGTTGGCGGACTTGGTGCTGGAACCGATGATTTTGCTGGATGTGCTGCCGAGCCGGACGTACTTCGTGAGCATCTTTGAAGAGCGTGGGCTGACGCCGAATATTGTCTTCAGTTCGCCGTCGATCGAGATGGTGCGCGGGATGGTGGGGCGCGGGTTCGGGTTTTCGATCCTGGTGACCAAGCCGTTTTCGCCGTATTCCTATGACGGGCAGAAGCTGGTGTGCGTGCCGTTGGCGGAGACGGTGACGGGGTCGGGGTTGTCGGCGGTGTGGTTGCGGCGGGCGCCGTTGACCAAGCCGGTGCAGTTGTTTGTGGAGTATTGCCGGGAAGAGCTGGCGCGGTTGTTAGGTTAGACACAGAACTAAAAATGTGGGAGCGGGCTTGCTCGCGAAAGCGGTGGATCAGTCAATACATCGGGTGACTGTCACACCGCATTCGCGAGCAAGCCCGCTCCCACATTTGGCCCGCGTTTCAGGCGCGAATCGAGTCGAGCATGCGCAACAACATGGCATCGCAAGCCTTCAGTTGCGCAACACTCACAAACTCATCCGGCTTATGCCCCTGGTCCATGCTCCCAGGCCCGCACACCACCGTCGGAATGCCCGCCGCATCAAACAACCCACCCTCGGTCCCGAACGCCACGGTGCCAAATTCCCGCGAGCCGCAAAACGCCGCAATCAGCTCCGCCGCCTGGCTGCGCTGGTCGGTGGCCAGCCCCGGGTACGCCGACAACTCACTGAAGCGAATCGCACTCTGCCGGCTCACCGCCTGCATCCGCGGCAACACCTGCTGCATCGCATAGGCTTGCAGCTCCTCGGCCACTTCACCCGGGTCCATCGAGGGCAGGGCGCGCACTTCAAAGTCAAAACGGCAATCGGCAGGCACGATATTCAACGCCTTGCCTCCGGAAATCACCCCGGTTTGCACGGTGCTGAACGGCGGGTCAAAGCGCTCGTCCTGATGCACCTTGAGCCGCTGGCCGATTCGCCCCAGCTCACCAATCAACTCGGCCGCATACTCGATCGCATTCACGCCCTGGGGCGCATACGCCGAATGGCAGGCCTCGCCATGCACTTCACAGCGCATGGCGAGCTTGCCTTTATGGCCCAGCACTGGCTTCAACTCGGTGGGCTCGCCGATAATGCACAGCAGCGGTTTCACCGGCCATTGTTCCAGCACCTTGAGCAACGAACGCACCCCAAGGCAGCCGACTTCCTCGTCGTAGGACAGGGCGATGTGCACCGGCATGCGCAAGTCTGCGCTTGCCAAGGCCGGCACCAGCGCCAGTACACAGGCGATGTAGCCCTTCATGTCCGCCGTGCCCCGGCCAAACAGCTTGCCGTCGCGTTCGGTCAACTCAAACGGCGGCAACGTCCACGGCTGGCCATCTACCGGCACCACATCGGTGTGCCCCGACAGCACAATCCCGGGCACATTCGCCGGGCCGAGGGTGGCGAACAGATTGGCCTTGCTGCGCTCATCGTTGTAGATCAACTCGCAAGGCACGCCGAACCCTGCCAGGTAATCGCGCACGAACTCGATCAGCTTCAGGTTGGATTCGCGGCTGGTGGTATCAAACCCCACCAGCGCCTGCAGCAGTTCGCGGCTGGTGCTCATCGGTCGTCTCCGGCCACGCCGTAGCCAGGGGAGCGGTCCGGGGCGAGGGCGCGGTCGATGTAGTCCTGCACCTGTGGACGGTAGGCGTCCCAGAGCTTTTGCAGCTCGGCGATCGGCTGCTCGTCGGCCCAATCCACCCGCAGGTTGATGATCGGCCAGGTCAGCTCGCCCACCACCACCAGCGCGGCGGAATGCACCGGCCCGGCTTCGCCCCCGGCGGCAATGGCTGCATGCATCGCGGCCAGCAGGCGGTCTGCCAGTTGGCCTTCGCCTTGCTCGAAGGCCTTGACCATCGCCTCGATCACCGCGCGGTCGGCGAGCATATTGCCGGCGGCCACGCACTGTTCGCCCGACACCGCATTGTGGGTGCCAAGGGTTTCGTTGCCGCTGAAATGCACCGTGCGCCCGAGGTGATCAATCGCCGTCAGTTGCCGGTATTGGCTGTAGCCGTTGCGGGTCAGGGCCTTGTCTACGGCATCGGCAGGGGCAAGGCCTTGCTCCAATAGATCGAGTACGTCCGGGCCCAGGGCGGGCAGGGTGATGTTCTGGGTCGAGACCGCACCCACGCCGGGCCGCAGCCATGGGCAGCGGGCGCCCACGGCGATGCTCGATGAGCTAATGGCAATGCCCATCTGGCCGGTTTCCGCGCAGCGGGCGACGATTGAAAAGGTCATGTCGTGCCTCCTTGGGTTACTCGGGGATAACTGCAATCACGTCGATTTCCATCAGCCACTGTGGCTGGCCCAGGGCCGAAACCACCAACCCGGTGGAGATCGGGAACACGCCCTTGAGCCACTTGCCGACTTCCTGGTACACCGGCTCGCGGTAGCGCGGGTCGATCAGGTAGGTGGTGGTCTTGACGATGTGGCTCAGGTCGCTGCCGGCCTCTTCCAGCAGTTGCTTGACGTTTTTCATTGCCTGTTCGGCTTGCGCGCGCGGGTCGCCAAGGCCGATCAGGTTGCCGTCGAAATCGGTGCCCACCTGGCCCCGTACATACACCGTGTTGCCGGCGCGTACGGCCTGGCACAGGTCATTGTCCAGGCTCTGGTTAGGGTAGGTTTCCTTGGTGTTGAACATGCGGATGCGAGTGTGAGTAGGCATCAAAAAAACTCCAGAAAAAAGTGATCAGGCGCTGACAGGTGAGGTGTGAACAACCGGTGTGGGTTCGCGGTACTCAAGGTATTGGCGCTGGATGGCGATATGGTCGGCCACGTACTTGGCGTCATGCCACACCCCCCAGATAAACGACGAGCCCCGGCGCGACTGCCATGGCAAACCGAGGAAGTAGATGCCCGACTCGCTGGCCACGCCGCGCTGGTGCTGCGGCTTGCCGGCGGCGTCAAATGCATCGACCTTCAGCCAGCTGTAATCCACGGCAAAGCCGGTGGCCCAGATGATTGAAGTGATACCGGCCTTGGCCAGGTCCAGTTCCAGGATCGGGTGCTTGATGCACTCGGCATCGGGAAACGCACGACGCGCTTCGGGCTCTGGCGGCAGGTCGAGGCCGTTGCGCTCGATATAGGCATCCGCCGCATCCAGCAGGGCCAGGTAGTTCTCATCGCCGCGGGCCAGGTTTTCCACCAGGTTGGGCTGGAAGCTCGCAACGCTGCCGTTGAAGGATTGGGTCAGGCCGACCAGGGTCATGCCTTGTTGGGCCAGCTCGCGGAAGTCAATGGTCTTGCCGCCGTGGGCGCCGCTCACCGCAATGGTCACGTGCTCGCGGCCGGGTTTCATCGCGGCCTGGTCCCACTCACCCAACACGCCCAGCCACCAGCAGAAGTCGCGGTTGCGATAGGCCCGCGGTGGGCGGTCGTGAGCACCCACCGACAGGTACACCTGGCGCCCGGAGCGTTGCAGTTCGTCGGCGATCTGCACCCCGGAGGAACCCGCACCCACCACCAGCACCGCGCCGGCCGGCAGTTGCGCGGGGTTGCGGTAGTCGGCGGAGTGGATCTGGTGCAGCGCGCTGTCTTGAGGGGCAATCGCCGGAATCACCGGCTTCTGGAACGGCCCGGTGGCCGCCACCACGCGGTTGGCTTCGATCACGCCTTCGCTGGTGTGGATGGTGAAGCCTGGGCGACCTACATTGCGCACCACCGAGGTCACGTCGACGCCGGTGCGAATCGGTGCATTGAACTTGCGTGCATAGGCTTCGAAGTAGTCCGCCACACGCTCTTTCGGCGCAAAGCCATCGGGGGCGACGTTATCGAAGGCCAGGCCCGGAAAACGGTCATGCCAGGCCGGGCCGTTGGCGACCAGCGAATCCCAGCGGCCGGTGCGCCAGCGCTCGGCGATACGGCTGCGCTCCAGCACCAGGTGCGGCACGCCTTGCTTGCTCAGGTGCTCGCTCATGGCGACGCCAGCCTGACCGGCTCCCACCACCAGCGTGTCTGTTTTTGTTATTGCTTGAGTCATGTGTCTGTCCTTGCGTAATGCAGTTGGATTCAGCTTGGGCATGGCTTCAAGGCTAGGGGGAGGGCGGTTTTTAATAAAATATTATTAAGCTGGGAAGTGAGCATAAATATCGGATGCAGGCTCACCCTATCGGGTGATTTCGAGGATGGAGCGGGTGTGCAACCATCCTTGCAGTTCTTTCAGCGAGTGTTTGAAGTGGAAAACGACCGGCTTTCTTCTGCGCAATGGTTCGAACAGATGGCCCGGGTGACCGATAGCATCGGGCAATCGGGGTTCGCCGCGACCTTGTTCGAGGCTCTCGGTTATCTCCAGCCGATCCAGGCCACCACGCTGTATTTCTACCCGCGCGGCGGCATGCCCAGTGCGCTGTTCGAGCTGGACGGGCCATGGTTGCCACAAGGCAATGTGCGCCAGTACCTGTCGGGGTTTTATCTGCTCGACCCGTTTTACGGGGCCTGTGTGGAGGGCGTCAGCTCCGGGTGTTACGAGCTGGCCGAGGTCGCCCCCGATCACTTCGAGCTCAGCGAATACTTCCAGTCGTTTTACCGGCACTCCCATCTGGAGGATGAACTGAACTACATCCTGCAGTCGAGCAACGGCTCGAGCCTGGCGGTGTCGCTGGCCTTTACGCAAAAGCTCGACGCCACCACCACCGGGCAATTCAAACGCATCGCGCCGTGGGTGCTGGCGGTGCTGGGCAAGCATTTCGTTGGCCTGGATGCCCAGGGGGCGCGATTCGAAAACCTGCTGGAGCAGCGCATTCACTCGGCGCTGAACAACTTCGGCTCGTCGATATTGACCGAGCGGGAATGCCGGATCGCCCAACTGATCCTGCGCGGGCATTCCACCCGTTCGCTGGCCGAACGCCTCGACGTCTCGGAAGACACCATCAAGTCCCACCGCAAGCACATCTACACCAAGCTCGATATCGGCGCGCAATCGGAACTGTTTGCCCTGTTTATCGATTCGCTGGCCGAAGCCCAGGGAGTGCTGAGCAAAGATCCCCTCGAAAGCTACATGAGCAAGCACCGCTGAGCGGCGTTGCTCGCCCTTGCGTCATTACTAATAAGAGAGAAATACCATGAACGTACCCGCCCAACTGAACCGCCTGACCGAGGACTACCAGAAGTCGGATGCGGCCCACCACATCCATGCATTTGTCGATCAAAAAGCGCTGAATGCCGAAGGCCCGCGGGTGATGGTGCGCGGTGAGGGCCTTTACCTGTGGGACAGCGAAGGCAAGCGTTACCTGGACGGCATGTCGGGCCTGTGGTGCACCCAGCTGGGTTACGGTCGCAGGGACTTGACCGCTGCCGCTGCCGCCCAGATGGACCAGTTGGCGTACTACAACATGTTCTTCCACACCACCCACCCGGCGGTGATCGAGTTGTCGGAGTTGCTCTTCAGCCTGTTGCCGGGCCACTACAGCCACGTGATCTACACCAACTCCGGCTCCGAGGCCAACGAAGTACTGATCCGTACCGTGCGCCGTTACTGGCAAGTGGTCGGCCAACCGCAGAAAAAAATCATGATCGGGCGCTGGAATGGTTATCACGGCTCCACGCTGGCGGCGTCTGCCCTGGGCGGCATGAAGTTCATGCACGAGATGGGCGGCCTGATTCCCGACGTGGCACACATTGACGAACCCTACTGGTACGCCCATGGCGGCGAGCTGACGCCTGCCGAGTTCGGCCGCCGCTGCGCCTTGCAGCTGGAAGAGAAAATCCTCGAGCTGGGCGCTGAAAACGTCGCCGGGTTTATCGCCGAGCCGTTCCAGGGCGCGGGCGGCATGATCTTCCCGCCGGAAAGCTACTGGCCCGAGATCCAGCGCATTTGCCGGCAATACGATGTGCTGCTGTGTGCCGATGAGGTGATTGGTGGCTTTGGCCGTACCGGCGAATGGTTCGCCCATCAACACTTCGGTTTCGAGCCCGACACCCTGTCCATCGCCAAGGGCCTGACCTCCGGTTACCTGCCGATGGGTGGCCTGGTGCTGAGCAAGCGCGTGGCCGATGCGCTGGTGGAGCGCGGCGGCGTGTTTGCCCACGGGCTGACCTATTCCGGGCACCCGGTGGCGGCGGCGGTGGCGCTGGCCAACCTCAAGGCGCTGCGGGACGAAGGCATCGTGCGCCAGGTGAAGAACGACACCGGACCGTACCTGCAAAAAATCCTCCATGAAGTGTTTGGCAATCACCCGATGATCGGCGAGATCCAGGGCACGGGCTTGCTCGCGGCCTTGCAGTTTGCTGAAGACAAGAGCACCCGCAAGCGCTTCGAGAACGAAAACGACCTGGCCTGGCAGTGCCGCACGTTTGGTTTCGAAGAGGGCGTAATCATTCGCTCGACGCTGGGCCGCATGATCATGGCACCGGCACTGGTGGCCACGCGCACTGAGCTGGACGAGCTGGTTGAAAAGACCCGCATCGCCGTGGATCGCACCGCACGGATCGCGGGAAAACTCTGAAGTGACCTGCGCGCCGCCCCAAGTGAGGGGTGGTGCGCAATCTCCATCAGGCAACGCTTGAACGGCATCGATGCCATCGAATGCCGCGACGCCCTGCATCCCCATTTCCAGGAGTCACCCATGAATACAATAACAAACGTGACCGATACACCCGCTCATCAATCCTCACCCAAAGCCGCCTCGTCCCGCCGCTTCCGTCAGCCGCTGGGTCTTATCGGGCTGGTGTTGTTCGGCCTGGCGTACATGGTGCCGCTGGCGGTGTTTACCACCTACGGGCTGGTGACCCAAATGACCAAGGGCCACTTGCCGACCGCCTACATGCTGACTCTCGCCGCCATGCTGCTGACGGCCTACAGCTATGGGCGCATGGTCCAGGCGCATCCCTATTCGGGCTCGGTCTACTCTTACACCCGCAAGGCGTTTGGCGCCTACTTCGGCTTCATCGCCGGGTGGACCCTGTTGCTGGACTACATCTTCCTGCCGTTGCTCAGCTATTTGCTGATCGGCATCTACATGTCCGAGTATTTTCCCGGGGTGCCGACCGCCGTGTGGGTGCTCGGCTCGATTGCCCTGGTGACCACGCTGAACCTGGTGGGCATCGAGTCCATCACCCGGGTCAACTGGATACTCATCGTCGCCCAGTTGGTGTTCATCGTGGTGTTCGTGGCGTTGTCGGTGCACACCCTCAGCGAGCAGTCCGCACCCGTGTCGCTGCTGGCGCCATTCCACCATGAAGGCTTCAGCGCGCCGCTGATCATGGCGGGCGCCGCGGTGCTGTGCCTGTCGTTTCTTGGCTTCGATGCGGTGTCGACCATGGCCGAGGAAACCCCCAACCCACGCCGCACCATCCCGTTGGCGATCATGGTGGTGTCGCTGTTCGGCGGCCTGCTGTTCCTGCTGGTTTCGTATTTCGCGCAAATGGTGTTCCCGCAATGGAACAGCTTCGTCGACCCGGATGCCGCCTCGGTGGATGTGATGCGCCGGGTGGGCGGCGAACTGCTGGTGACCGCCTTTACCGCAACCTATGTCGCCGGTTGCTTCGCCTCGGCGATGGTCTCCCAGGCCAGTGTGTCGCGGGTGCTGTTCGCCATGGGGCGTGACGGCGCGCTGCCCCGTGTGCTCGGCAAGCTGGTGACGAAAAAGCGCGTGCCCGCCACGGCCATCGTGCTGGTCAGCCTGTTCTCGCTGATTGCCTTGTTCATCACGCTGGATACCGTCGCCAACATGATCAGCTTCGGTGCGCTGTTCGCGTTCTCGGCGGTAAACCTGGCGGTGATCAAGCACTACCTGGTCGACCAGAAGTTGCGCGGTACCAGGAACTACTTGCTGTACGCCGTTGTGCCGGCGCTGGGGTTCCTCAGCACGATCTGGCTATGGAGCAGCCTTTCCAGCCTGTCGTTCACCATCGGCCTGTGCTGGATGGGACTTGGGCTCCTGTGCCTGCTGGGCATCACGCGGGGGCTGCGCGTGAAGATGCCGGAACTGCAGATCGCCGAGTGAACCCCTCTTTTATCCATCGCCATTCGTTGGGAGTACAACGTGTTCGACCTTAACTACTGGCAACAGCGTGTTGCCCGCCAGACGTTCATCAACACCGCCCTGATCGGTGGCCGCTCAGTGAATGCGGCATCCGGGGCGACCTTCGATGCCATTAACCCTGCGACCCAGCAGTTGCTGTCGCGGGTTGCAGCCTGCGGTGACGCAGAAGTCGACCTGGCCGTGCGCAGCGCACGCCAGGCCTTCGAGACCGGCCCCTGGCGACGGATGCCGCCGGTGGAGCGCAAGAAAATTTTGATCAGGCTCTCCGAATTACTGATGACCCACCGCGAGGAACTGGCGCTGCTCGATTCGCTGAACATGGGCAAGCCGGTGATGGACGCCTACAACGTTGACGTGCCCGGCGCCGCCAATGTGTTTGCCTGGTACGGCGAAGCCCTCGACAAGCTCTACGATCAAGTCGCGCCCACCGCTCACAACGCGTTGGCAACCATCACGCGTGAAGCACTGGGGGTGATCGCGGCGGTGGTGCCGTGGAACTTCCCGCTCGACATGGCCGCCTGGAAACTCGCGCCGGCGTTGGCGGCCGGTAACAGCGTGGTCTTGAAACCTGCCGAGCAGTCGCCGTTTTCTGCCCTGCGCCTGGCCCAGCTTGCCCTGGAAGCCGGTGTCCCGGAAGGTGTGTTGAATGTGGTGCCCGGCCTCGGCGAAAGTGCCGGCAAGGCCCTGGGGCTGCACCCCGACGTGGATTGCCTGGTGTTCACCGGCTCCACTCAGGTGGGCAAATACTTCATGCAGTATTCCGCCCAGTCCAACCTGAAACAGGTGTGGCTGGAGTGTGGCGGCAAGAGCCCGAACCTGGTGTTTGAGGACTGCCAGGACCTTGACCTTGCGGCGCAGAAGGCCGCCTTCGGCATCTTTTTCAACCAGGGCGAAGTGTGTTCGGCCAACTCCCGTCTCTACGTGCAACGCTCCATCCATGACGAATTCGTCGAGCGCCTGATCGCCAAGTCGCGCGCCTGGATGCCGGGTGATCCGCTGGACCCCGGCAGTGCGGCCGGGGCCATCGTCGACAGTCAGCAAACCGCACGCATCATGCACGCCATCAGCCAGGCCCAGGGGGAGGGTGCCAGGCTGTTGTGCGGTGGCGAACAGTTGGCCATCAATGGCTCCTCCAACTTCATCCAGCCAACCATTTTTGCCGACGTGACCCGCGACATGGCCCTGTCCCGTGATGAAGTGTTCGGCCCGGTGCTTGCCGTCAGCGCTTTCGACACGGAAGAGCAGGCGATACAGCAGGCCAACGACAGCCTCTACGGCCTGGCGGCCTCGGTCTGGAGTGATGACCTCAACCGTGCGCACCGTGTGGCCCGTGCCCTGAATGCCGGGACGGTGTCGGTCAACACCATCGACGCCCTGGATGTGGCGGTGCCGTTCGGTGGTGGCAAGCAATCCGGGTTCGGGCGTGATTTGTCGCTGCACGCTTTTGACAAGTACACGCAGCTGAAAACCACCTGGTTTCAGCTGCGTTGACTCAAGCGGTTATCCGGTCGTGTATTTATGCGTGCGCGGCCGGCACAACTACAGGCAAAATCAGCGCGAACCCAGAGGGCTTTGAACACCATGGTCACTATTCGCGTAATGAGCACTGCCGACTACGACGCCGTGCTCGAACTGATGCAGAAAACGCCTGGCATCTCCCTGCGCGATGCCGACTCCCGCGAGGCCACTGAGCGTTACCTGGAGCGCAATCCAGGCATGAGTTTCGTCGCCGAGGTCGACGGGGGGCTGGTTGGGTGCGTGATGTGCGGGCACGATGGCCGGCGCGGGTATTTGCAGCACTTGCTGGTGCTGCCCGCGTATCGGCGCCAGGGTATTGCGAACGCGTTGGTTGAGCGCTGCCTCACCCGCCTGGCGCAATTGGGCATCCGCAAATGCCACCTGGATGTGTTCAAGACCAACGACAGCGCTGCCCGTTATTGGCAGGGCCAGGGCTGGCAGCTGAGGACCGATATTGATCGCTATTCGTTTACCCGACCGGGTGACGAGAACGCCTGACGTCCATGGAGGGACAGATGCTCGAGATACGACGCGCCACGCTGGAAGATGCACAGGCAGCCTTCGACATTCGCCTGTTGGCCATACGCAGTCAATGCATCGGCGCCTATACGTCCGAGCAGATGATGTTGTGGACGCAAGGCGCAGCCAAGGACGGTTACGACACGCTGATGGACAAGCATTTTTACCTGGGCTGCGTGAACGCTGAACCTGTGGCCACCGGCATGCTGGATCTGGCGAACAACGAAATCGGTGCGCTGTTTGTGCTGCCCGGGTTTACCGGACGCGGGATTGGCAAGCAGATACTGGCGTATCTGGAAGCGTTGGCGCAGGAATTGGGGATCGAGGAAGTGATCCTGGACGCGACGTTGAACGCGGCGGATTTTTATCGACGGTGTGGGTATGTGGGGACCGAGCAGGCCATCTATCATTCGCCGTCGGGGTTGCAACTGGCCTGTATTCCTATGCGCAAACACCTCTACAATGTTCGCTGACCCACCCAAAACCTTGTGGCGAGGGGGCTTGCTGTGGCGAGGGAGCTTGCTCCCGCTGGGTCGCGAAGCGACCCCAATAAAGCCAGCGCAATCTGACTGAAAGAACTCGCTGACCTTCTTGGGGCTGCTGCGCAGCCCAGCGGGAGCAAGCTCCCTCGCCACAGGTCATGTGTCGTCTTGGGTATTGAACTCCGTACGCAAACACCTGATCACCTCGCTCACCGAAGCTCCTTGAACCACCGGCGGCGTAGGGCTCTCACCAAACTCCCGCCAGATAAAAAGCGTCAGCTCCGCACCGTCGGTAGCCTTCTGCTGCGTCCCGAAATTCTGCAACACCCGATAGCGCTCATCCTGCCAGAACAGCGCTTCAACCCATCCATACACCGGTATGAAATGAAAGTGCAGCGGGAAGCCCGGCATATGCCCGAACCGGCTGATGTAAAGCCACTTGGGCTTCAACTGAGCCTCCATGACCCGCTGGGTTTTGGCCAGCAACCCACCCAGCTCCGCGAGCGCCGCATCGGGCATCTCGGCCAGTGAGTCAACCGGCGCCTTGGCACCCAGCATCAGGTAGCCCGGCAGTGCGGATGACAGGTGATGATTGAGCAGCCAGTGCTCGGTCTCATGCACAACAAAGGATGGATCGATCTTCATCGACGGGCTTCCATGCGAAGAGGCTTGGCAGGATACCAAGAGTCATCGCCCTGTATCCCGCAAATGCAGCGGATCTGTCTCTATCGCGGCATTCACCTTATAGATACGGTTCATCCATACCTATTCAATGCCGAGAAAACCATGGACCTGACCGCAATCCCCTTTGGCACCACCGACTGGTCGACCCTCGAGCCGGTGATGCATCCCGGCGAAACCGGCAGTGCGTATTGGCGCACTTGCCAGTTCGGTTCAACCCGCGTGCGCATGGTCGAATACAGCGCCGGTTACCTGGCTGATCACTGGTGTTGGCGCGGGCATATCCTGCTGTGCCTGGAAGGTGAGTTGCATACCGAGCTGGAGGATGGCCGGCAGTTCACGCTGACTGCCGGGATGAGTTATCAGGTGGGCAATGACATGGAGGGGCATCGTTCCTCCACTGCCATTGGCGCAAAGTTATTTGTGGTCGATTGACGTTCCATCGCCCTTCAACCCTTGCGATAAACCCCCGCCAACTCCCGCGCCAGCCCAATGAAATTCTGCAACGGCGTCGACGGATTGAACGCGCGCCGCACCAGGGTGATCGGTGCCAGCAACCTTGGCCGTGCATCGCTGATCCGGCAGTACACCACGCTTTCGCGATGCACGTCGCGCATCGACGCCGGCACCACCGAGATGCCTTCGCCTGCGGCCACCAGGCTGACGTTGGTCAGCATGCGCTCCACTTCAAAGGCAATCTTCGGCTCGAAGCCGGCGTTCTGGCAGGCCTTGATCAGGTTGGCGTACATCCCCGGCGCGCCGGGGCGGCGGACCAGGATGAAGCGTTCGTCCTTGAGGTCGGCCATGGTGATTTTTGGCTCGGCGCCCTTGAGCAGCGCATGCCCGACGGGCAGGGTCAGCAGCATTTCTTCGTTGAGCAATCGGTGGAACGTGAGGCTCTGGTGGTCGCCCACCGGTGCGCGGAGGATGCCGATGTCGATGCGTTTTTCGATGGTGTCTTCGGTGACTTCCCGGGCGCTGCCTTCGTTGATCGAGAGCTCCACGCCCGGGTATTGCTCGCGGTAGGCGCGAATGATTCGCGGGATCAGCGGGTGGGCGGCGGCGGAACTGGTGAAGGCAATGACCAACGTGCCTTCGATACCCTGGGCAGCGCGAGCCGCCTTGAGGGAACCTTGCTCGACGCGGGCGAGGATCACTCGCGCTTCATCGAGAAACACCAGCCCGCCGGCAGTCAGGTCGACGCCCTTGGGGTGGCGCTTGAACAGGTCGAATCCCAGCTCTTGTTCGAGGGCACGTATCTGTTGGCTGAGGGGCGGCTGCTGCATGTTCAGGCGAGCGGCGGCGCGGGTGAAATGTCGCTCTTCGGCCACCATGATGAAATAACGTAAATGGCGAAGTTCCATGGTGGTATATCCCGTGACAAGACTTTATTATTTGTGGCCTGAATGCGCCTTGGCGACCAATATGCCGAAAGTGGCCTGATCCGACAATAACAATAAATAAAAAGACCATGGAGCATTGATGTCGACCCGATTTTCGAATAACGCCACCTTGCCTATTTTGATTGCCATTGCTCTTGGCATGGTGTTGGGGCTTTTTTATCCGGGCGTGGCAGTCGAGATGAAGCTGCTCAGTGACGCCTTTATAAAAGTGGTCGGGTTACTGATGCCATTTCTGTTGTTTGTGCTGGTGTCGACCGGTGTCGCAAGTATCAAGCGCGAGCCCCACCATCGGCATGTAGTGGGGCGGATCGTGGTGTATTTCCAGCTGATGTCCCTTGCTGCATTGGTGTTGGGAATGTCGACGGGGTGGTTGTTCAGCCTGGATCATACGGCAGTGGCCAACCTGGATTTTGATCATCTGACACCGCCTGCTGCGCCCGAAACGCTGTTGCACGAGCTGTCGATGACCTCGATTTCGTCCAGCCTTTACAAGGTTTTCACCCAAAGCCTGGTGCTCCAGGTGATGCTGGTGGCGGTGCTGTGCGGCCTGCTGCTGGGGCGTGGCGGCCAGGTCGCAAACCGCTGCCTCGGTTGGCTGGAAGCGGCGGTCGCCGGGTTGTTCTGGTTGCTGCGGTTTATCCTGAAGTTCGCACCGCTGGCGGCGTTTGGGGCGATGGCATTTGTGGTGGGAAAGTACGGTTTAAGTTCGGTGCTGCCGCTCTTGAAGTTCATTGTTGTTATTTACCTGGTTTGCGCGGTGTTCGTCATTCTAGTGTTCGCCACGATTACCCGCCTGCTCGGCGTTAAATTGAGCCGGCTAATTGCTTACTTGAAAGAAGAGTTGTTGTTGGTGACGTTCACCGGCTCTTCAGTGGCCGCACTTCCAGGTTGCGTCAGCAAACTTGAGGCGCTGGGCTGTGATCGCCAATTAGTGCGCCTGGTGTTGACCACCGGGTATACGTTCAACTTGGCCGGTACCAATCTTTACCTGACTACTGCCATTATGTTCTTGGCGCACCTCGCCGGAGTGGAGATTGCCGTACCCGAGTTGCTGGCGGTGCTGGTGATCTGCCTGTTCACGTCGCTGGGGTCTACCAGTGTCGCGGGCTCGGCGCTGTTTACCTTGATCGCCACCTTGAACATCCTGCAACTGGTACCGCTGGAAGGGGTGGGTTTGTTGTTGGGAGTGGAGCGGCTGATGAAGTGTCGGTCGTTGACCAATGTGCTGGGCAATTGCGTGGCGTGCCTGGCGATATGCGGGTGGCAGAAGTCGATTGACCATGAGGTGTTGAAGCGGGAATTGAATCACTGAGCCGAGCACATTCCTCAGGTAAAAGCAGATCAAATGTGGGAGCTGGCTTGCCTGCGATAGCGGTATGTCAGTCGATAAATCTGTTGTCTGACACTCCGCTATCGCGGGCAAGCCCGCTCCCACATTCAGATCGCATTTCAGCCCTTGGCGTTGAGCAACTTGTCGAAGGCCTTGTCCAGGTTGCCTTCAGCACCTTTCAGCTTCTCACGACGCTCCTTCAACCAACTCTGGTCCGCGTCGAGATTCTTGCGCGCTTCCACCAGCATCCGCTTGACCTCTTCCGGCTGCGGCCCACCCGTACCCTTGCGAGTCTTGACCATCGTGGTCGGCGACAGTGCAGCCCGGAAACCGGCCTCATCCAGCGGCAACGTATTCGGCGTCCATTTGTATTTGTCCGCGGCCTGGGTGTACAGCTTCTGCGCGTCCGCATACGCGAAGGTTTTCGGCGTGGTGCCATTGCTGCGCGCCTCGGTGACGATCAACGAGGCGAAGCTGTGGCCAATGCGGAACGGCACCTTGAACTGACGCTCCAGGGTGTCGGCCAACTCCATGGACGTGGTCCATTCCGACTCCAGCTCATCCAGCGCTCGCTGCGGGTTGATCTGCACCGCATCCAGCACGGCATCCATGCTTTTGAACATGTCATCGGTGGACTGGAACAGCCCCAATGAATCGAACGCAAACTTGTAGTCGGTCATGCCGGTGGTGACGTTATGCGCGCGCAAGGTCACGGTTTGCGCCAGGCCCACCACGTCCGAGGCCGATTCCCGAGTGCGCATCAACAACCCCGGGTTGCGCTTTTGCGGCATCGCACTGCTGGTGTAGGTGGACTCTTCGTCCAGCAGCAACCAGGGGCGGATCTGATGGTACTGGGTATGGATATCGCCAATCATCGCGCCGATGCGGATCGCCGAAGACGCCGCGAGGTTGGCCGCCTCGATCGGGATGTCGTAGGTCGACACCTGGCTCGAATCCAGGGAGTTTTCCCGCACGCCGTCGAACCCCAGCAACTCGGCCAGGCGTTCGCGGTTCAGCGGGTAAGCGGAGTTCGCCAGTACCGCGGTGCCCATCGGGCTCAGGTTGAGGCGAGTGTAGAGTTCACGGATGCGTTGGCCGTCGCGATCAAATGCGGCTTCGAACGCCAGCAGGTAGTGCGCATAGCTGATGGGCATGGCCTGCACGCCGTTGGTGTAGGCGGGCACCAGGGTGTCGATGTTCTTGTCGGCGATGTTCAGGATGCGCTGGCGGGTGGCGTTCAGTGCCTCGCTGTAGGCCAGCACCTGGGAGCGCAGTTTGGCCAGGCGGTAGGTGGCAAGCATGTCCTGGCGGCTGCGGCCGGAGTGGATCAGCGACGCTTCCGGACCGATCTTGTCGGTCATGATTTTTTCCAGTTGCAGCACGTCTTCCGGGCGCTTGCCATCGGGCTGGTCGGCCTGGTCGATGGCAAAGCGCACGCCGCCGGCGATCTTGTGGCCCATGTCCGGCTTGACGATGCCTTCTTCGGTGAGCATCACGATCGAGGCTTTGTTGATGCGGTTCAACCAGGCGAACTGGGTTTGGGTCGGGTCGCCCTTGGCCTTGTGGGCGCTTTGCGAGGAGCCCGGCGTGGCGCCGACTTTGGCCGCCTGGGCGGCGCATTCTTCGGTGGTTTTGCAGGGCAACGCGCCGGTGTCGGCGGCGTAGGCGCCGTAACTGCTGAACAGGGCAAAGGCGACGGCCAGGTGGATCAGGCTTTTTCTGCTATTCATGTGCAACGCTCCGGGAAAAATCACAGCAAGGGCAGGGTGTAGCTGACGATAAAGCGGTTCTGGTCGATATCGCTGCCGCTGCCATTGCTGCGATACGTGCCATTGCGCCATTTCACTTCAAGGTTCTTCAGGGCACCGCTCTGGAACACGTAGCCGATATCGGTGTTGCGCTCCCACTCGGTGCCTTCCAGGCTTCGGGTACGCACGAAGTTGTCACCCTTGAGGTAGCGGGTCATGAAGGTCAGGCCGGGGATGCCGAGGGCGGCGAAGTCATAGTCGTAGCGGGCCTGCCAGGACTTTTCCTCGGGGTTGGCGAAGTCCGGCGAGATCATCACGTAGTTGACGAGGTAGGAGTCGGTACCGTCCAGGTGGGGGAAGCCGGTGGTGCCTTTCATGCGCTGGTAGGCGGCGCCGAACGAGTGGCCGTGGAGGCTGTAGGTGAACTTGGCACCGAAGGCCTGGTTGTCGATGTTGCTGTTGCCTTCCTTGCTGGAGTCGGCGTAACGCAGGTCGGTCTTGAACGACTGCGCGTCACCCAGTGGCAGGGTATGGACCAGGTTGAAGATGTGTTGCTTGTAGTTGTTCTCGAGGTTGGCGTAGTGGTAGCCGGTGACCAGGGTTTTGGTCCAGCTGTAGCTGGCACTGGCGAAGTCGAATTTATCGCTGGGCACGGCGCCCTTGATGCCTTTGCCGTCGACTTCGATGTCTGCATGGCCGCTGTCGTTACGCAGGGTGTTGCTGGTCAGGCGCCCGGCATCGAAGGTCAGGCCGGCGATGTCCTGGCTGGTCAATTGAGTGCCGCGAAAGGTCTGGGGCAGCAGCCGGCCATCGTTGGGCAGTACGGTCGGCAGCTTGGGGATCAGCGTGCCGAATTTGAGCACGCTTTTGGAGATCCGCGCCTTGGCGGTGGCGCCCATTCGACTGTAGCTGTCCGGTGCGCCATCCTCGCCCACGGGGAGCAGGCCGGTGTTTTGGCGGTCGGGGCTTGAGTCCAGTTTCAAACCCTGCAGGCCGATGGCATCGAGGCCAAAGCCCACCAGGCCTTCGGTGTAACCCGACTGGTAATTGAGGATCAGCCCTTGGGCCCACTCATCGCGCTTGGACTGGCTCGCGTTGGGCTGGCGGTAATCGCTGTTGAAGTAGAAGTTGCGAAATTCGAGGTCGGCCTTGCTGTCTTTGAAAAAGTCAGCTTCGGCAAAGGTTGGGAAGGCGAGGGTCAAACCGAGGGTGGCCGAAGTCAAGCCCAGGGTAATGGGGGATTTGTTCATTGTTATTCCCGTTGTCTGCTGCTTATTTTTAGAATTATCTGGCCGGACGGCGACAGGGAGACGCGTCCGGCTTGCGCAGGCTAACGAGTTGTATTGCAGATTGAAAATATATAGAAAGTGTTGATGCGAGACGAAAAAAGTATGAAGCGGGCGCCCGATTTTTCAGGCCCTGAAGGGCCAATGTGGGAGCGGGCTTGCTCGCGAAAGCGGTGGATCAGTCAATACATCCGGTGACTGTCACACCGCATTCGCGAGCAAGCCCGCTCCCACACAAGCCCCAACATTTTGATCTGCGCTTTAGTGCATCTTGCTGTGATCCATGGTTTCCGTCGCATTCAACGCACGGGCTTGGGCCTTCACTTCGATCGACTGCTTTTCACCCTTGGCATTTTCCACGGTGACGGTCAGCGGCACCTGGTCGCCTTCCTTGATCTGGGCGGTGAGGTCGATCAGCATCACGTGATAGCCATCCGGGTCGAGCTTGACGGCCTTGCCGGCGGGCAACGGCACCGAGTCCACCGGGCCCATGCGCATCACGTCGTCCTTCATGGTCATCTCATGGATCTGCACGGTCTTGGCGACCGGCGACGCCACGCTGAGCAGTTTGCTGTCGCTGTCGGCGGTGACGGTCATGAACGCGCCGCTGGACGGCTGGCCCGGTACCGAGGCGCGTACCCAGGCGTCGGTGACCACTGCCTGTGCGCTGGCGTGGGCGGCGAGGCCCAGCAGGGAGAGACCGAGGGCGAAGCGCTTGAGGTGTTGAACGGCAGTCATTAGCAGACCTCCATGACGGTGAGCAGGTCTTCTGCGCACTCTTTGGCGTTAAGCGAGGCAGACAAGCCCAGGCGCAGGGTGCCCCGGGTGTCGAACACAAAGCTGGTGGCGGTGTGGGAGAGGGTGTAGCTGTCGCCGGCGGGGATCTTTTCATAAAAGATCCCGAATTCCTTCGCGGCCACGGCGATTTCTTCCGGGGTGCCATACAGCGCCTGGAAGCTGGGGTCGAAGGCCTTGACGTAGGCGTCGAGTATCTTGGGCGTGTCGCGTTCCGGATCCAGGGTGATAAACACCACCTGCATGATCTTGCCGTCGCGGCCCATCAGTTTTTTCGCCTGGGCCATGCGCGCCAGGGTGGTCGGGCACACGGCCGGGCACTGGGTGAAGCCGAAGAACACCACCGGCATCAAGCCACGGAAAGAGCTCAAGGTGACGGTCTCGCCGTCGGTGTTCTTGAGCTTGAAGGTACGGCCCATGATCTTGTCGCTCAGATCCTTGCCGTACTTGAAGTTCAGTTTCGGGCTGTTGTCACAGCCGGCCAGCAGGCCCAGGCCCAGCAATCCCATGCCGGAGAGGACTTTGCGGCGGGTGAATAACGTACTCATCAACTGTGCATCCTGTGAAGCGCCTGGGTACCACGAAGCGTTAAATCAGGCGAGGAGAGCGTGGCATTCTAACAACCCGGGCCTCTGGGCGTAATCTGCGACGTTCTGTCACAGGCCCTGCCGAGCAAGACCAAATGTGGGCGCTGTCGAGCTTGAGCGAGGCTGCGAAGGGATCGGCTCGGTATTCCTGCAAGACCGTGGCGCCTGCATCGCAGCCTCGCTAAAGCTCGACAGCTCCCACAGCGTGAGTGGTAAAGTCGCCGCCATGAAACTCTCCCGCCCGGACCGTTCACTCATTGCCTGGACCCTGTATTTTTGCGTCCTGTTCAATGTGTTCGTCTGCGGTTTGGGCCATGGGCAGATGATGGGGCTTGAGCTCAATGGCCTGGGCGGTCAGTTCTGCTCAAGCCTGGGTACCAAGGCGCCGGCCTCGGATGCCGGCCTGGGCAATCCGACGGCCAGCAGTTGGTCGAACTTCTTCGCCTGCCCGGTGTGCTCCGCCGTGACCCTGGGCATCGTCTTCCTGTTTTGCCTGGCCTGGCTGTTGGGCCTGGGGCAAAAGCCGCGCCCGGCCCATGAGCGGCGCAACAAGGCCCCTCCACGGTATTCCTGGCCCTCGGCCAACCCTCGCGCTTCCCCTGCATTCTGACGTGTGCCCTGGGCTTCCTGATACCAGGAGGCGTTCTATCGTCACGAGTGTGAGTGCGTTCCATGAGCTCTATCCTGCCTTCCGGCGCTGCCCGTCTGGTCAGCAAGGCGTCGCGCCGTCCGTCCCGCGGCGACGTGTTGCTACCGTCTGTCGAATACCCGAGTAACGCCCGCTGTTTCGTCCACCTGGATGCACGGTTGCTGCCGTACTGGCACACCTTGTTCGACATCTGCCCCGGTTTGCTCAAGCTCGACCCGCCGGAGGGCTTGAACCTGTTTCGCAGCTTCATGACCTGGGCTTACCGCAACCGTCCCTCCCTGGACTGGACCTACCATGTAAACGTGTGCCGTTGGCTGCTCGGTTCGGTGTATCGCACGCAGATCGATGAAGAGCCCATCGAAGCGTTCATGACAGCGGCCGCGGCCCGTTGGGTCAGCGATGACACCAGCCAGGTCCGGGGCGTGGTTGTGGCCTGGCAAGGCGCGCCGCTTCAGGTGGTGGACTGGAAGCCGGGCAGTGGCGTGGCGCTGCAAAGGCTGCCGCCGCTGCCCTGGGATTTCGCCTGGTGCACGTTGGACAGTCAGGGGCAGTTCAGCGGGTGGTTGCCGGTGCCTTGAGGTTCTGCTCAATCCATTGGGCAACGCTGGTCACGGCGATCTGTTGTTGCCCATTGAAGGTAATGGCAGGGTCCCAGGCCACGCCGTTGCCTTGGGCGAAGGCCACCCGGTATTTCATCAGGTTGTCCTCGGGTGCAGCGGCCAGTTCCGCTTCCAGGTAGCGCACCGACCAGCGTTCGCGTTTGAGGGTGAGCCCCAGTTGCGCATCCACGGTATCGGCCAGCTCGCCGTAGGTCAGGGTGTCGCCGGCGGTGTACACCACCTGATTGGTGATCGGCGGCGTGCTGAACAGGATGCGTGCCGTCAGCAGGCCGATGTCCTCAGGCGTGGTGACGGTGACAGCGGTGTCCCAATCTCCCAATGCATGCACGGTATTCTGCGCCAGGTCGAGGACGCCGAAGGACGGTTCAAACAGGAAGCTGGTGAACATCCCGGTGGAGACAATCACCCATTGCGTGCCTTGCTGGGAGCGCAGCAAGTCGCGCACGTCAAGCTGTTCATCCCAGAGGTCCTGGGCCGAACCGCGGCCGATCACGTCGTAGTCCACACCGAACTGCCACGGTACATAACGTTTCACGCCGCCTGCGATGACCGCGCGGGTCAGCTTGCGCTGAGTGCCGGGGCCTGCGGCAAAGCCGATGCAACTGATCACGGTGTGATAGTCGGCGAACACCGTTGCCAGCTCGGCCTCGGAGCCATTGGCCAGGTCACCCGCCAGCAGCTCAATGCCCAAGGCGCGCAGTTCGATGATTTCCTGCTGTTTGGCCGGGTCGGGGGAGTTCAGTGTGGCGGGGCGCAGCAACACCGTCACAGACACATTTTGCGGTGCAGCCAGGCGGGACAGTTGGCGCAGTACCGCCAGGCCCAGTTCGCCGGCGCCCAGTACAAGGATCGAAGCAGTCATAGGGGTCTCGGTTCAGGTGAAAGTCATGCCATGCTTGCAGAATTGCCGACCGCGCATAAGAAGGCACACCAGTGATACCGGGAGTAGAAGGTGGATAACGACGAGATCATCAGGCGCTCACAAGCCGCCTGTGAAGCCCTTAGCGCCGATGAAGACGGGCTCAAACGGCAGGTGCTGACCCATGCGGGAAACCGCTGGTCGTTGGGCATCGTGCACCTGTTGGGCGTGAACGGCCGGCTGCGCCACGCCGAGATCGGCCGACGCATGGAGGGCGTCACCCAGCGCATGCTCACGCGGACCTTGCGCCAGCTGGAGCGCGATGGCCTGGTGCTGCGCCATGACTTCCAGGAGGTGCCGCCCAAGGTCGAATACCAGCTATCGGAGTTGGGCAAACAGCTGCTGGTGCACATGATTCCGTTGTGGACGTGGGTGGTGGAAAATGCCGACGGATTCAGGCGATCCCGGGAGCAGTTCGACGCTGATCAGGCGCTGTGATCAAGACGTGGGCCGGCAGTCTGCACGTTTGCTCGCAGGCCCATCCTCGGGAAACAGGTGCGCATGCAGGTAGTCGATAAACACCCGCAGCTTGGGCGTTGGATGGCGGCCCGAAGGCCACATGATCCGGAAGTTCTCTGCTTCCGAACACGCCTCCAGCACCGGCACCAATTGTCCGCTGTCGAGCCATTCACGAATGGCGAAATCCGCCAGGTAGGCGATGCCGATACCTTGCACGGCAAAGCAGATGCGCGCTTCCAGGTTGTTGCAGACCATCGCGGCGGGCAGTGGGAAATCAGCTTCCACCCCGTCCTGGCGCAGGGGCCAGCGCTGCATTTTGCCGGTGTTGGGGTAGCGGAACTTGATGCATGCATGCTGAGCCAGGTCTTCCGGCCGTTGCGGCGTGCCGCGCTCGGCGAGGTAAGCCGGTGATGCTACCAGCAGCATCCGGTAGCCGCCGATCAGGCGCGATGTGAGGCGCGAGTCGGGCGCTTCACCGCTGCGCAGCACGGCGTCGTAACCTTCTTCCACCACGTCCACGCGGCGGTCGGTAAAGCTCAGGTCCAGCTGCACCTCGGGGTAGGCTTTCTTGAATTGCGCGAGCACCTGCAAGAACGGATGGCCCACCAGCGGCAGGCTGACCTTGAGCCGGCCACGAGGCGCCGACACGGTTTGCGAAAGCTCGGCTTCGGCTTCGTCGATCTCCATCAGGATGCGCCGGCTGCGCTCCAGAAACAGCTCGCCCTCGGCAGTCAGCGTGACGCTGCGGGTGCTGCGGTTGAACAGGCGCACACCCAGGCGTTCCTCCAGGCGTACCACGCTCTTGCCGACTGCCGAGGCCGTTACGCCCAGCACGCGCCCGGCGGCGACAAAGCTGCGGGTTTCGGCGACCTGCACAAAAACATTCAGGGTGTTGAGGCTGTCCATCGAGGCTCCGGTTTGGCTGAGGCGAGGCCTGGCTACCTTATCCCGATTGCGGAACAAAAGCTCCGTAGACAGTGGAGCCGGCGCCCCCTTAATCCCGTGAGGACAGGCCCATATCCTTGTGGCATTGCCCATTCACGAGGAATACCAAGATGACCGACACCATGAAACGCTGGGAAACACCTGCATTGGGACTGCACACACTGCGCCTTGCCGACGTGCCACGCCCCATCGCGAAGGCCGGGGAGGTATTGGTGCGCGTCGAGGCCGTCTCGCTCAATTACCGCGACGGTGAAGTGGTCGAAAACAGCATGGGTGCCGACCTCACATTCCCATTCACGCCGGCCTCCGACATGGCGGGCACGGTGGTCGCCGTGGGCGAGGGCGTTACGCGTTTCAAGGTGGGCGACAAGCTGCTGTCGACGTTTTTTGCCGGATGGGTCGATGGCGCTCCGCTGTCCTGGAGTGAAGCGCCGCCTCAGGGTGGCCCGCTCCCCGGCATGCTCGCCGAGTACGTGGCAACACCTGCCGAATGGTGCGTGCATGCGCCCCTCAGCCTCACCGCAGGGCAGGCCAGCACCTTGCCAGTGGCCGCCTTGACGGCGTGGATGGCGCTGTTCGAACTGGGCCACCTGCACGCCGGCCATACCGTGGTGGTGCAGGGCACCGGTGGCGTCTCGTTGTTTGCGGTGCAACTGGCTGCGGCCAATGGTGCCCGCGTTATCATCACCAGTAGCAGCGATGAAAAGATCGCGCGTGCCATAGAGCTGGGTGCCACCCATGGCATCAACCGCAGCCGGGTACCGGAATGGCACACGGCGGTGCAAGCGCTGACCGATGGGCGTGGCGCCGAACATATCCTGGAAATGGCCGGCGGTGACAACCTCACGCGTTCCCTGCACGCGGTAGCCAACGGTGGGCGCATCTCGGTGATCGGCCTGCTGGAGAGTGACCAATTGAATGCTCCGGTCATGGCCTTGCTGGGCAAGCGGGCCTCCATCATCGGCATCTCCGTGGGGCCGCGCCGCGCATTGGAAGATCTGATTGCCATGATCGACCGCCACGGCATCGAGCCGGTAATCGATCACACCTACGGCTTCGAGCAAGTGCCCGAAGCCTTCGCTCATCTCGGGCGCGGTGCCTTTGGCAAGATCGTGATCGAGGTCGGCCGGTGATCTACATCATTCTGGGTCTTTTCGGCCTGTACACCCTGGAGTTTGGTGTGGTCGGCATTTTACCGATGATCGTCGAACGTTTCGGCATCAGCGTGTCTCAGGCCGGGTTATTGATGGGCTTGTTTGCGCTGATCGTGGCGGTGCTGGGGCCTTTCCTGGTGCTGATGGCGTCGCGCCTGGCGCGCAAGAAAATCCTGGTGGGCGCGCTCTTTGGTTTTTCCGTGTGCAGCGTGCTGTCGGCGTTTGCGCCGAACTTCGAAACCTTGATGGCGTTGCGGGTAATTCCGGCGATGCTGCACCCGGTGTTTTTTGCCGCTGCGTTTTCCACCGCGGTGTCCTTGTACCCCAAGGACCGCGCGGCGCATGCCACGGCCCTGGCCGTGGTGGGCACCACCTTGGGCCTGGTGCTTGGGGTGCCGCTGACCACATGGGTGGGCGCGAGTATTTCCTATGAGGCATCGTTCTTCTTCTGCGCTTTGGCAACGGGGTTGGCAGGTGTCGGACTGCTGTTGAAACTGCCCCATCATGAACGCCCGATGCCGCTGAGTTTCGGCAAGCAACTGGCGGTGCTGCGCAGCCTGTCGGTGTGGCTGGCGATCATCGCGACGGTGCTGGTGTTCACCACGATGTTTTCGGTCTACAGCTATGCCGCCGAGTACCTCAGGACCCAGACCGGCATGGATGGCCAGGCCATCAGCATCATGCTGGTGATCTTCGGCGTGGGCGGTGTCACGGGCAACCTGTTGGTGGGCCGGTTATTGGGCAAAAGCATGGTGGCGACGGTGGTGCTGTACCCCATTGTGCTGGCGGCGGCGTACGTGATCTTGTACGCGTTCGGCAGCCCGTCGTGGTGGTCGATGAGCTTGATTGTGCTGCTGTGGGGCGCTGCGCATACCTGCGGGCTGGTGGTCACGCAAGTCTGGCTGACCTCGTCGGCGCCCGAGGCGCATGAGTTCGCAACCAGCCTGTATGTGTCCTCGGCGAATGCCGGCGTGGTGATCGGGGCGTCCGTGGGCGGGCTGTTTATCAATGCATTCGGCACCACCGGAGTGATCGGCTGCGGCTTGATATTTGCCGCACTGTCATTGCTTGTGATTGGGTGGAAGGCCTTGGCGTTCGGAGGCGCCAAGGCATTGCCCGCAGACCTGTGCGCTGCGCATTAGGCCTGCGGGGCCATGGTCAACGCAGGGTGTAGCCGCCGTCGACCACCCAGTCCTGGCCAAACACACTGCGTGCGCCCTGGCTCAACTGGAACAGGATCACATCGGCAATAGCGCCCGGCTCCAGGAATTGCCCATTGAGCAGGCGCTGATTGACTGTGGTGGCAACGCCGCCCAACGCTTCGTCACTGAGCCCCAAGGTGCTCCAGATCGGCGTGGCGGTGGGGCCGGGCGATACCATGTTCAGACGAATGCCATGGGGCGCCAGCTCCACCGCCAGGGTGCGCATTTGCGCCCGCAAGGCGGCCTTCGAAGCAATATACGCGGCGAGCCCAGGGAAGGTCGCCAGCTCCAGGAATGTACCGATAAATACCACCGACGCCTGGGCGGCCATTTGCTCGCGTAGGCTGCCGAGGGTGTTGAGAGCCGCGGCTCCATTGACGGCCCATTGCCGGTCAAAGGCGGCCAGGTCCAGGCCATCGGCCAGTTGTGCGATCCCGGCATTGGGCACGAGGTAATCCACCGGTCCGATGGACGCCGTCAACTGCGCCAGGCGTGCCTGGTCGGCAGCCTGGGTGACATCCCCCGCCAGCCAGTAGAGCTGCTCGCCAAAACGCTCCGCCAATGCGCCCAATTCGCCAATCTGTCGCGACATGGCGACCACTTGCGCACCTTGCTCAAGCAGCTTGCAGGTGACAGCCAGGCCGATACCTGAACTGGCACCGGTCACTACGGCAAGGCGGTGGTTGAAGTCATTGTTCATGGGGTTCTCTTTATAGATTGCCAAAGGGGCGCGCAGCACTGATCAGGATTCATGCCATATGAAAAGTTCCTATAAATCAGTTGGATATATTTTTTGTAGTCGATATGACACGAGTGTTATGTAGTCCTTATGACGTGCTGTAGTCGTTATGACCAAGGCCCGTTTTCGAGCTGATCGAAGGCTTGGCTTTTTTGCGATAGTTGTTGGCGTTATCGCGATGACGGCGCTGGCACTTTCCTTGGTTAATGGCGGTTGTTTTCTCTACGTCAGGCTCATTACGTCATGTCGCTTATTCCGCGCAAAAAAGTCATTCGCCAGGTGATCGCCACCCGTCAACGCTTGCAAGCCATCAGCGTGCTGGGCGCTACCGGTTCGGTGGGCGTCAACGTATTGGACGTTATCGCGCGTCACCCCGAGCGCTATAAAGTCTTCGCCCTCAGCGGGTTCACCCAACTGGAGCTGTTGAAAAAACAATGCTTGTTGCACCGTCCGGACTACGCCGTGGTGCCCACGCCGCAAGCCGTGGCGACGCTGCAGAAGCAACTGTTGGAGGAGGGCTCTCAGACTCAGGTAGTGGGCGGCGAAAGCGGTCTGAAATTCGTCGCCGGTCACCGGGATGTGGACACGGTGGTGGCCGCTATCGTCGGTGCGGCGGGCTTGAATGCAACGATGGCCGCCGTCGAGGCCGGCAAGAAAATCCTCCTGGCCAACAAAGAGGCACTGGTGATGTCCGGTGCGTTGTTCATGCAGGCGGTGCGCAGCAGTGGGGCGGTGCTGTTACCGCTGGACAGCGAGCACAACGCAATCTTTCAGTGCCTGCCGTCCCATGCTCAACACGGCCTGGCCCACGCGGGCGTGCGGCGCATTCTGTTGACTGGCTCCGGCGGGCCGTTTCGCCAAACGCCGATGGCGCAACTGCACAACGTAACGCCGGACCAAGCCTGCGCTCACCCGAAATGGTCCATGGGCCGCAAGATTTCGGTGGACTCGGCAACCCTGATGAACAAGGGACTCGAACTGATCGAGGCCTGTTGGTTATTCGGCGCCAGGCCGTCCCAGGTCGAGGTAGTGATCCATCCGCAAAGCGTCGTCCATTCGCTGGTGGATTACGTCGACGGCTCAATGCTCGCGCAGTTGGGGAACCCGGACATGCGCACGCCCATCAGCCATGCCCTGGCCTGGCCGCAACGGATCGATTCAGGGGTTGAACCACTGGATTTGTTCAAGGTGGCCCGGCTGGATTTCGAAGTACCGGACGAGAAGCGCTTTCCTTGCCTGGCCCTGGCGCGCGAGGTGGCGGATGTGGGCGGCACGGCACCGGCGTCGCTCAATGCGGCCAATGAAGTCGCGGTGCAGGCCTTTCTGGACGGACGCATCGGCTTCATGCAGATCGCCGAGTGCATCCGGCATGTGCTGGACAAGGAGCCGGTGGTGGCGGTGACGGACCTGTATGGCGTCATGGAGGCCGACGCCAGTGCCCGCCGGTGGGCACTCGGATGGCTGAATCAGCACTATCAGCGATGATCAGCCGTAGCTGACCCGGTCGCGAATCTTCAGCACAGCCTTATGGTCGGCCAGCACTTCCGGGAGTGAACTGCGCAGGTACTCCACCCAGGTTTTGATTTTTGCATCCAGGTAGTGCCGGGAAGGGTAGATGGCGTACAGGCTCAGTTCTTCCAGGCGGTACTCGGGCAGGACTCGCACCAGAGTGCCGCTGCGCAGCCCCTTGATTGCCGCATGCACCGGCAGGATGCCCACGCCCATGTCGTTGCTGATGGCGGTCTTCATGGCGTCGACCGAGTCCACCAGGAACGGCGAGCTGCTGATGGTGACGCTCTCCTGGCCACGGGGGCCGTCGAACGTCCAGTCTTCCAGCGGGATCACCGGGCTGACCAGCCGCAGGCAGGCGTGGCTGAGCAGGTCTTGCGGCGTTTGCGCGGCACCATGGTTTTTTATGTAGGACGGTGAGGCGCAGACGATGCTGTAGGTCGTGCCCAGTTTCTGTGAAACGTGGCTAGAATCGGGCAGGTCAATGGCCAACACAATCGACACGTCGAACCCTTCGTTGACCAGGTTCGGCGTGCGGTTGCTCATGCTCAGGTTGAACGTCACGTCGGGGTAGTTCTTGCGGTAGCGTGCGATGGCGTCCACCACGTAGTGCTGGCCGATGCCTGTCATCGAGTGCACTTTCAACTGGCCGGTAGGGCGTGTGTGGGCGTCGCCGGCTTCCAGCTCCGCTTCCTCGACGGAGCGCAGGATTTGCTCGCAACGCAACAGGTAGCGTTTGCCGGATTCGGTCAGTGCGGTACGGCGTGTGGTGCGGTTGAACAGGCGGGTTCGCAGGTGGGTTTCAAGGTTGGAAATGGAGCGCGAAATATGGGTGGTGTTGCTATTCAACTGCACTGCCGCGCCAGTAAAACTGCCGACTTCGGCAACGCAGCGGAAGATGCGCATGTTCTGCAGGATGTCCATCGATGCTCTCCAGGTGGAACGTTTTTTAGTGTGGCATGAACTCATCCACGGCTGTAAACGCTATTTATTGTGGATTTTTACGTAACAGTCATTCACGTTTCTGATGACTTACCGGGGCGCATGGAAGCCCCTAGAGTCGCCGCCCCATTTCCCGTCAGCCGGAAGGTCGCGTGCCTCGACTCACTGTTCGTCGTTTCAATATCGCCGGTAGAGCGGGCCGCTGGCTGGTGTCGCTGCCCTGGCGCCGGGGCTTCATGGAGTGGGCCCGCAGCGATGGGGTGATGTGGATCTACCTGGGCAAGGTATTGATCGCCTCGTACCTGACCCTGTGGCTGGCGATGCGCCTGGAACTGCCACAACCGAGCACCGCGATCACCACTGTGTTTATCGTGATGCAGCCCCACAGCGGGCACGTCCTCGCCAAGAGTATCTATCGCTTCATCGGCACGTTGGTGGGCTCATCGTTCATGGTGCTGTTGATGGCCCTGTTTGCCCAGAGCACCGAGCTGTTTCTCGCGGGCCTGGCATTGTGGGTGGGGTTGTGTTCCGGTGGTGCCGCGCGCAATCGCAACTTCCGCGCCTATGGATTTGTGCTCGCCGGCTACACGGCGGTGATGGTCGGGCTTCCCGTGGTGGGCCATCCGCAGCAGGTATTCATGGCGGCCGTCTGGCGAGTGCTGGAGATCACCTTGGGGATCGTCTGCGCGACGCTGATCAGCGCCACCGTATTGCCTAAAACCTCCAGCGTGGCGATGCGCAACACGTTGTACCAACGCTTTGGCCGCTTTGCCGGATTTGTGCGGCAGCGCCTGCGTGATACCGGTGACCAGGCGGCCTTCGAGAGCGCCAACCTGGGGTTTATCGCCGAGGCCGTTGGCCTGGAAGTAATGCGCAGCGTCAGCGTGTTCGAAGACCCTTACATGCGCCAGCGCAATGGGCGAATCAACCGCCTCAACAGCGAGTTCATGGCGATCACCACGCGTTTCAACGCGCTGCATCAACTGCTTGAACGGGTTCGCCTGCGCGGTGGCGCCGGGGTTGATCGCGTTGGCCGAGCTGCTCAAACCCTTCGCCGGGCACCCATTGACGGACCGTGACGCGGCCGTGCTGTCCACCGAACTGAAAGTCTACAAAGCCGGCTTGCCAGACCGGGTCCGGCGCCTGCGTGCGGCGTTGCAACATACCGCTCCCGTAGCCGATGACCTGCTGGACTTTCACACCGCGTATGAACTGCTCTACCGCTTTGTCGACGAGCTGCACAGCTACGCCCAGACGCATGCGTCCCTCGCCGATCACCACCATGTGCGAGAGCAATGGAACGAACCGTTTCAACCTCGGACCAACTGGCTGGCGACCCTTGCGGCCGGGTTGCGCGCCGCGGTGGTGTTACTGGTGCTCAGTACGTTGTGGATTGCCACCAGTTGGCCCAGCGGCGCGGCCATGACCCTGGTGTCGGCGCTGACCGTAGGCCTGTCGGCGTTCTCTGCCAACCCCAGGCGCATGTCGTTTCAAATCGCCTGCGGTACGCTACTGGCAGCGGTGATTGGCATTTTCGAAGTGTTTTTCGTGTACCCGATGATCGACGGTTTTCCGTTGCTGTGCGTGGTCATGGCGCCGGTGATCGTACTGGGTTCGTTCTGGCTGGCGAGGCCGCAATTGGCCGGCTATGGCCTGGGCATGCTGGTGTTTTTCGGCACCAGCTCAGTGCCTGCCAACCTGACGCTGTACAACCCCTACGGGCTGATCAATGACTATCTCGCCATGGTGTTTGGCATGTTGGTGTGCGCCGCGGCGGGGGCGATTATCCTGCCACCCAACAGCCCTTGGCTGTGGCGCCGGCTGGAACAGGATCTGCGCCGCCAGGTGGTGGTTGCCATCAGCGCGCCGTTGCCGGCGCTGGGCTCCGGTTTCGAAAGCGGCACCCGCGACCTGCTCAACCAGGCCTACAACTTTGCGGCGGGCAGGGCATCGGTGCAGCATCGCCTGCTGCGCTGGACGTTCGTGGTACTGGACGTGGGGCACGCGATCATCGAGTTGCGCCGCGAGCAGGCCCGGTTGCCGGCGCAGGCCTGTTACGCCGAGAGCATGCCCTGGCGCCTCGCCATCCGGGCAATGGGTCGCGCACTGGTGCGGTTGTTCGTCAAGCCTGGGCCCGGTTATTTGCAGCGCGCGCTGGAGGCTGTCGAGCACGCCATTGAGTGCGTGCAACAGACCGATGAGCCATTCGCCGGGAACTTTGAGACTTCAGCCCTGAGACGGGTGGAAAGCTACCTGCACTTCATCCGCACCTCGCTGCTCGACCCGCAATCGCCGCTGGTCCACTACAACCAGCCGGCAGAAAAAGTGGCGCAATCGAGCGACTAGTTGGCGGGCCGGAAGGAGTCTGGGTGAGCATCAATCTCCATACTCGAGGGGCATGATCTTTCAGGAGTGGCCCATGTACGCCGGTCTTTGCAATCACGCCTGGGTCGCCTCGATCATCGATGGCATTCGTGAACAACGTAGCGCGATCCGCGACCACCTGGAGGCCCAGTACCTGCTGGAAGTCGAAACCGCCCGACTCGCTGCGCGCCGTCGCACCCTGGAGGATATCCGCCGGTTGTGGCACGCCCTGGCGCGGCGTGGCGAATATAACCTCGGGGATCAACTCGACGATTTCGTCGACCGCGACCAGGCCTTGCACGGTGCGGTGGCCGTGGCTTCCCACAACGTGGTCTTGCAGTCGATGTACCGCGCATTCAGCTCTTCGTTCCACAGCCAGTATCTGGCGATTTTTGCCGACAACGAGTTGTATGAGCCGGGGCTTGAAGCCCATGCGCAAGTCGTCCAGGCGATTATCTTTGGCGATGAAGACGCGGCAGTCGAGGCGGTACGCGCGATGTTCGATCCCATGCTGGAAAAGCTCCGCTGGCTGTCGGAGCGAGACGGCACTGCAGCGTGAGTCGTTGTACTCGCAGTTGACTTAAGACCCTCGTGGAAAGCCCGTTCCAGACGCCTGCGCGTCGTCCTCATTGTTACAAAAACTGGAAAAGTGAATGCCCGTTTTGGCGGCTGTTTTCACAACCGCCAGGCCTATATCGTGCGCGCCTCCCGTCGAATGAAAACACTGCAACACACAATAAAAAACGGCTGCCATCACTGGGTCGACGGGACAGTCGTGTTCACTGTTCGGAGCCTTCATGAACCACAAGACTTACCTGGCCCTGGCCGTTTCTTTCGGCGTTGTACAGCAGGCGGCTGCATCGGGTTTTATCGACGACAGTAAAGCGACCCTGGACCTGCGCAACTTCTATCTCAACCAGGACACGCGCAATGCCAAGGGGGCCTCGGACCGGGAATGGGGCCAGGCCTTCATGTTCAATTATCAGTCCGGTTTCACCGAGGGGGTGGTGGGCCTGGGGTTGGATCTGCAAGAGCTGTACGGCGTACGGCTGGATGCGTCAGGGCGTGCCGGCAAGGTGGGGGAGGACAACACACCCGGTAGCGTCTTCCCGCTGTCTGATGGCAAGGCTGCCAATGATTTCAGCAAGACCGGGGTCACCGGCAAAGTGCGCATCTCCCAGACCCAACTGAAAGTGGGCACGCTGATGCCCCGGGTGCCGGTACTGATGTATGAAGACGGCCGGTTGTTGCCCCAGACTTTTCGTGGCTACCAGGTGGACTCCAAGGACCTGAAAGACTTCAACCTCGTCGCCGGCAAAATCGAGCAGGTGCTTGACCGTAACTCCAGCAACGGCCAGGGCTTGTCCATCGCTGGCGCAAACGATCCGGTCAAGGGCACGTCCAGCAATCAGTTTTACTACGGTGGTGTGGATTACGCCGTAAGCAAGCAGATGCAGTTGCAGTATTACTACGCGAATCTTGAAAACTTTTACCAGCAACACTTCTTCGGCCTGGTGCACAACTGGCAGTTGCCGGTGGGCCAGTTCAAGAGTGACCTGCGCTACTTCCACAGTACCTCGGACGGTAAGAACTCCAGTGCGGCGGGGCGTGCCGAGGGCTACGTCAGCTCGGGTTACTACGGGCCGGGCGTCAACAATGGCAAGGTCGACAATAACCTGTGGAGTGCCTTGTTTACTTATTCGCTGCAAGGCCATTCGGTGAGCCTGGGGTATCAGAAAACCACGGGCGAAAGTGACTTCCCCCATATCAACCAGGGGCAGGGCCGCTCGGTGTATTTGATCACCAACTCCCAGTCGTTGAAGTTCGTCAACGCCGGGGAACAGGCCACGGTGGCCAGCTATGCCTATGATTTTGCGAACCTGGGCGTGGCGGGGCTGAAGACCAGCGTCACCTACATACATGGCAGCCACATCCGCACGGCAGGTCGTGACAATACCGAGTGGGAGCGGGACGTGCGGGTTGACTATGTGATTCCTGCCGGCACCTTCAAGGGGATTGGGTTCATGTGGCGTGGTGCGGTGCTGCGGGGTAATGACAGCGCTGACAAAGACGAAGCCCGGTTGATGGTCAGCTACAGCATTCCCTTGCTGTAGGCCGGCTCAACGCTGGGCGAAATACCTGGCCGGGCTGCAACCGAACACCGAGCGGAACACGGCGATAAAGCTGCTGGAGCTTTCGTAGCCAATCGCGGCGGCGGTGCTGCTGACGCTTTCCCCCGCCGCGAGGTTTTCCAGGGCCACCATCATCCGCAAGCGTTGGCGCCAGGCGCCGAAGCCCATGCGGGTCTGGGCAGCAAACAGCCGCTCCAGGGTGCGTGCACTGGCGCCTACCTCGAAGGCGATTTCCTTGAGCGGCCGAGTGTCGTTGGGGTTTTGCTTGATCAGGTTGGCGGCGCGCACCGCGCGTTTATCCGAGGGTTCAGGCAGGTAAAAGGCGTCTTGCTCAAGCAATGCCAGGTGGTCCAGCAGCACGGTGCCCAGGCGGCTTTCGCGGCTGTGCTCGGGGTACTCGCCTGGCAGTTGCGCGCAGGCCAGGATCAGCTCGCGCACCAGCGTCCCGACATTTAACACTGCGCAGCGGGCCCACGGTGGAATGCTGGCCGCGCCCTGACGCACATATACGGTACGCATCGACACCTGACGCGAATGCTTGAAGGTGTGGCTGACACCTGGCGGAATCCAGAGCGCCCGCTGCGGTGGCAGAACCCAGATGCCTTCGGCCGTCAGTACCGTCATCGAACCTTTGATGGCGTACATGATTTGCGCGTGTTCCGGGTGAACGTGAGGTTCACGCAAGCCGGGCAAATACTCCCGGACCAAACCTTGCACGGGGGCCGCGCCAAACTTAATCGATGGGTGTTCAAGCATGGCGCGATCCCGATATTTTCTAGATAAGGAGGGATTTTGTGCCAGATCAAAAGGGCTGTAAAGCCGCAGTTTGGCCTACCGAAAAACCGTCGGATTGGCTAGGGCGCTTGGGTTTGCGGTTGGGTACTGTCGATGCTTTTGGCGTGCGCCCTTCAAGGAAACCTCACCGATGTCCATCGGAAAAAACTTCGCCGGCGTCATCGCCTTCATGAAAGTCGCGGCCAGCGAAAGCTTCAGCGAGGCAGCACGCGACCTGGGCATTTCAGTGCCTTCGGTGAGTCGCAGCATTACGCGCCTGGAAACCCAACTGGCGATCAAGCTGCTGGAACGCACGACCCACAGCGTAGCGGTCACGCAGGAAGGGCGCCGGTTTTTTCAAGAGTGCCTGCCCAGTGTCGAGCATCTGTTGCGCACGACCGAAGCGCTGAAACACGCTACCCAGTCGCCGTCCGGCGTAGTGCGCGTAAGCTCTACCGTGGGTTTTGGGCGCAAGTGCATTGCGCCGCTGTTGCCTGGGTTCTGTAAGTCCCACCCGGACATCACCCTCGAATTTGATCTGAATGATCGCCATGTGGATTTCGCCGAAGGTCGCGTGGATGTCGCGATTCGCAACGGGCGGCTGGAGAACGCCGATGTGATCGCCAGGCAACTGGCGCCGATGAGTTTCGTCACCTGCGCCGCGCCTGAGTACCTGCACTCAGCCGGCTACCCGCAGACCCTGGAAGACCTTGCGGCGCACAAGACTATCGCCTTTCGCCTGGCGCAGTCGGGCAAGCCGCATGTGTGGGAGTTTGAAGTCGACGGGCAGTTCATACGGCTGCCGTTGCCTTACAGCCAGTTGTTCAATGACCCGGAGCTAGTGGCGCTCGCGGCCGTAGCCGGCGGTGGTGTGGCACAGCTGGCCGGCTATCAGGCGCAGCACTGGATCGCGCAACAGCGTTTGATCGTTTTGCTGCCGGGTTATGCGGCGCAGGCGCGGGGCAGGGGGCATTACATCTGCTATCGGCAGCGCGACAAGATACCGCTGCGAGTCAAGCTGTTCGTCGACTACATGGTGCAAGCCTTCCAGGCATGACCATTGGGTAAAAGGCTTTTGCCTGGGTGCCTAATTGTCGCGGGTGGCGATGGCTGGGCACTATCCGGGTGATATTTATCACCGGGAAATCAATATGTTAAGCAAAGCTATCAAACCCTGGCTGGAATGGCTGTGGCTGCTGCCGTTCGCCGCGGCGCTGTATTATCCGTGGGCGCTGGCGTGGAGTAACCAGGCGCATGTGGCAGGCGCCGGCACCCCGGTCGTCCTGGCGCTGATCCTGAGTGCCTATGCGGTGCCGCTGTTGGCGTTTGCCTGTGTGTATGTCACCGGTGTTCAACCGGTCATGAGCGCACGCCTGGTCCTGGCGCGACGCTTGTCGTGCCTGGCGGTGGCTGCGCCTCCTGCGTACACGCTTATGGGCGTCTTGCTGTACCTGATGAAAATCGAGGGCCACGACATCGCGGTATGGAGCGGGCTGTGGCTGGCGCTGGCGGGCTTTTTTGCGATGGTGTCGTCAACGGGCCCGAGCACCAGCCTGGTGACCTTGGACAAGACCTATATCAAGCTGCGTGTCGCCCACGGCATCGCCTCGGTGGCGATCCTGTTGGTGTTTCTCGCGCCGCACCTGTTCAACCACCTCCTGGGTGTACTGGGTACCGATGTGCATAAGTCGGTGATGGACGTGCTGCGACGGGTGTATCGCAATGGCTGGCTGGAGCCGGTGATCATTGTCACGTTTTTCTTTCAGATTCTCAGCGGGCTGGTGTTGATTCGCCCGAAGACCGTCACGCGTGCCGACCTGCTGGACGCGTTACAAACCGCCTCCGGCGCCTATCTCTCGCTGTTTATCGCGTCCCATATCAACTCGGTGTTTACCCTGGCGCGTTACTTCGGCACCGACACCGATTACGCCTGGGCCGTGGCCGAGCCCGTAGGGTTATTGGCGGATCCATGGAGCATTCGGCTGCTGCCGCATTACTCGCTGGCGGTGTTCCTGCTGATTGGGCATCTGGGTTGTGGTTTGCGAGGTGTATTGCGTAATCACAATGTCAGCGAGTCACGCAGTTCGCTGTTGACCTGGCTGGTGATTGGCATGGGCGCCATAGTCACGATCATCATTACCAGCGGCATGCTGGGGGTCAGGGTTTAGGCTGTTTACGGCACCGTAAAAAGTATTGGCTTGTGTAATTCAAAGCGCTCAACGTATTATCCAAGATCTCTCTTGGTTATATGATTGGTGGGCATTGCGCCACTACACCGGAATCTGTCCTTCCTGCAATGGGCTTGAGTACGGCGTGAGGCTTAGGCTGCGATGGACTGCGCAGCGGTCGTGAATCCTGAACCGTTGGTGTATCCGGGACACTGCGGCGCTGGAATTGCGGTTGCTGCGCAGCCCATCGCAGCCTCTTTCTTACAGGCGGCGGGGCTGGATGCTGTAGGCGCAGCGCCGGTCCCCGGAAATCAAATGCTCGCGCCGCTCCACCACATTCTCATCGCCCAGGGCTGCCTGGAAGATCTGCAGTTCCGAGCGGCAGAACCCCTGGCATTTACGGGCGGCGACGCAGATCGGGCAGTGGTTCTCCACCAGCAGCCAGCCATCGTCCAGCGGCTCCATCTGCGCCATGTACCCGGCGCGTTCGCGAATCTGTACCAGGATCTCGACTTTCTCCCGCAAGGTCGACGCGGCGGAGCAGGCCTGGGTGTATTCGTGCCTGGCCGTCGCTTCCATGCTGGCGATGACTTTTTCCACGCCTTCGCTGCCAAAAATTCCTTCAATGGACTCGATCAGGTGCAACGTCAGTACGCTGTGGGAATCGGGGAATTTGCTTTGGGCGGTTTCGGTCAATGTCCACTTCAACGAGGGCCGGCCGGCACCCGAGATGGGGGCCGATACACCGACGATCAACTGCGCGACCTGCAACTTCTGGATTTGCTGGCGGGCGGCTTCGGAGGTGATTTCCAGCAGTGCAGCCAGGTCCGTGGTTTTCAGCGGGCCACGGGTCTTGAGCAGGAACAGAATGCGGTCCCCGGTGGATGCCTGGCTGTCGTCGGTGGGTGTGGCGTTCATAGATCGGGAATAACCATGGAAGTGACCGGCTCATTTGACCACAGCACGCATGTTGAGGCACCCCTTGATGCGCCTGAAGGTACGGTTCCAGTTGATTTGTATCGAAAGCATTCTGCTGGCCCATCACGCATTTTTCCCTCGCTACTATCGGCCGCCTGCCCAACCCACGAGGGAAAAGGAATGAGTGAGACCCCCGATAGCCTGAACACACCACCCGAGGGATACAGCGACTGGCTGTCCGATCTCAAGAGTCGAATCCACTGCGCCCAGCAACGCGCCACCCTGGCGGTAAACCGCGAGCTGGTGTTGCTGTATTGGCAAATCGGCCAGGATATTCTGACCCGGCAAGCGCGGCAGGGCTGGGGGACCAAGGTGATTGAGCGGCTGGCGCAGGATTTGCGTTCAGCATTTCCGGAGATGAAGGGTTTTTCGCCGCGTAACCTGAAGTACATGCGCGCATTTGCGGAGGCGTGGCCGGACTCCGAATTTGTGCAACAGGCTGCTGCACAATTGCCCTGGGGCCATAACCTGGTGTTGCTGGACAGGCTGCCCGGGCGCGAAACCCGTCGCTGGTACATTGCCCAGGCCATCGAGCACAACTGGTCGCGCAACGTCCTGGTGATGCAAATCGAGGGTCGCCTGCTGGAGCGCAGCGGCAATGCGGTCAGCAACTTCGAGGGGCTGCTACCCAAGGCGCAATCCGACCTGGCTCGCGAATCGCTTAAAGATCCTTACCGTTTCGACTTCCTGGGCCTGTCCCTTGACGCGCAGGAGCGTGAAATCGAAAACGCCCTGGTCAAACATGTCACCGATTTTCTGCTGGAGCTGGGCGCCGGTTTTGCCTTCGTGGGACGGCAAGTATTGCTGGACGTAGGGGGCGAGGAGTTTTTCGTCGACCTGCTGTTTTATCACCTCAAGCTGAGGTGCTACGTGGTGATCGAACTCAAGGCCGGTAAATTCAAACCCGACCATCTGGGGCAGTTGGGCTTTTACCTCGCTGCGGTAGACGCCCAGCTCAAGCACCCGCAGGACAGCCCCACCATCGGCCTGCTGCTGTGCAAGAGCAAGAACGAAGTAGTGGCCGAATACGCTCTGCGTGACAGCTCCCGTCCTATTGGGGTTGCCGAGTATCAGCTGGTGGAATCCCTGCCGGCAGAGCTGCAAACCAGCCTGCCCAGCATCGAACAGATTGAACGTGAACTGGCAAGTGATCGCCCCTCCATGGCCAGTGCTTCGTAGTACTGTGCCGACAGGCTGGACATTGGCAATCGCGTCGGCACAATGAGCGCCTTGAAAGGAACTCACCCAAGGAAAGCCATGGCCCGCCGTATTCATTCTGCCTACCCAATGTTGTTGCTCGCTGGCGCGCTGATAGGCGCAGCGATGCCTGCCAGTGGCGCGTCCTTCGATTGTAAAAAGGCCTCCACCACGGTGGAAAAGGCCATTTGCGCCAGCCCTGAATTAAGCGAACTCGACACTACGCTGAGCGTTTACTACAGCCAGGCAATGGCCAAACTGGCACCCGACCAGCGCGACGAATTGCGCCGTGGCCAGCGCACGTGGTTGCAGACTCGCAACGCGTGTGCCGGTGCCCCCGAACAATTGCCCGGCTGCCTGCAATCCCAACTGAGCCAGAGAGTGGTCGAGGTGGGAACCATCACCCACAAAGACACCGCAGCCCTTGACGCAATCATTGCCAGTATTCCGTACCATCCGGCCCAGGCAGCTGAAGGGCTTCGGCGCTACCCGATGAACGATCTGGCCGCCTCCTGGCTGGTCTACCTGCAGCGTTTTGAACCTGACAGTGGCGTTACGGAGAATGAGGCCGAGGAGAATCGCAAGCAGGTTCTCATAGCACTCAAGGAAGACAGTTTTCCCTGGTCGATCTGGCAGGACCTGCAGAATGATCCTGCTGTCAGCCGTGACCGGGTGATGTTGACCTTGCTGCGCATGATGATCGAGCGCCAACAGTATGAGATGTACGCCGACCAACGCCCGTATGTGCACTGTTTCGTTTTCAGCCGGCAGGGTGAGGTCGCGTATGAGTCGTTCGGGTCGTTGTACGGCTCCACCCGCGACAGCTTTGCGCCGATTTGTGCCCCTCAGGGTGATCTGTTTGCACAGCCGGCGTGGAAGCGGTTGGACGATTCGTTTACCGAGCCTTTGTCCACTGCATCGCAGAACGAAGGCACCATCCGCTTTGCCAGCTACGCCGACTGGAACACGCTTTCCCTCAAGGCCACCGCGTCGCCTCGGCTGTTTCTCCAGCCAGGCACCGCAGCGCAGGCCCAGGACCCGGAATCAGCCCTGCACAACTGGGGCGCAGATAAACAGTGGCCTGCCAGGCAACGTCAGCAAGCGCTGGCCGCCATTGAGCCCGCACGGCAAGCGACGAGTGACTGGCTGCAACGCGAGCGCGGCTTCTCTGCTGCTGATGCCAGGCAAGCAGCCCGGGAAATCGTTCGGCAGTGGATGAACCTGCGCCTGGACTTTATCGGCGGCCCCAGCGAGAACTAATCGGTCAACTGCCCGATTCTGGCACGGCCTTTTTGCCGGTCTTGGTACCGGGATGCTGGGTCGAGGTGCCTTTATGGCGCGTGCTCTTCACGGTTTTAGACGGTGCAGGTGCGTTCGTTTCAGCGTCCTTGTTGCCACTGCTGTCAGCCCCGGACGGGCTGCTGGGATAGGTGCCGGGCGGCAGTGCCGAGCCAGGAGCGCTGTTGCCGCTCAGGGCGGGCACCTCGGGGGCGGTGTTGTCGCCGAAGGCTGCGTAGGCGGGGGCATACAGAACGAGCGCCAGGCTGGCGACAAGTACGATCCTTTGGGAAATGCTGGTCTTCATGACTCAATCCCTCTTGGCGATGGGGACCGAAGCCCGGAGCACATCCAGGCTTCGGCGACGCCTCAATCAAGACTTCCTGGAGCCTGGGGCGTGGCTATGAGCCCCGCCTTTTTTGCCCGCTTCAGAAGCCTTCTCGCGGTCATTGGCGAAGTTGCCGCCTGAACCCTGGCCGCCGCTTTTACGGTTTGGGTCTTTCTGGTCTTTGTGACCAGCACCTGGGGTAGTTTTTCCACTATTAGCCATTTTGAAAACCCTCAATGATGAGCGAATCAATGGTGTTGCCTAATTGGGAATCCTCCAGCCAATTCAAAGTTTGAAATAGTTTCCAGGCATGCGACGAATGGACATCAAGCCGCCATTGGCTTCGCGCCGGGTGCTTTCTTGTGCGCGGCTTTCATCGCTTCCATCTCCGCGCCCAGCTCTTCCAGCAAGGCCTTGCCCAACAGCTTCCTGGCCTGTGGGAACATCTCGCTTTCCTCTTCCTCGATATGGTGCTCCAACAGTTCCTTGACGACTTTCACCCGGCCGGAAAACTCGGTGGTGGAGGGCGAAGTCTGCTTCAGGTCCGGAAGGACGAGGGAGTCGACAGTGCGATGTTCTTCCTTGGCCTCGTGGTACATGATTTCCTGATCCTTGCCCCCAGCCTTGCGAAAAGCCGGATAGAGGATTTCTTCCTCAAGGCGGGTGTGAAGGCTGATTTCCATTTCCAGTTTCGCCAGTAGCTCGGTGCGCTTTTTGACGCCGCGTTCAGTAGACTCACTCAGCTGGTTCAGGATGGCTTTGACGCGTTCGTGGTCGGCCTTGAGAAGATCAATGGCATTCATGGGTGACACCTCACGGGTAGCGAAAGGGCGGGTCGAATTGCCCGCCTGTCCAGACCTCTACAGCATGAGTTGTACCAAGTTGAGCGGAATATTTATTGGCTTATAAATCAATAGTTTATATCGAATAAATATCGACGCTGGTCGTGCAGGTTGCACGGTCCAGTGGCGGCTGGCATGCATTAAACCATGCCTAGCCGCCGCTGACTTTCCAGTGCTTGATGTCGTCGGCAAACACGATCTGCTCGACCTCATGGGCAATCCCGTAGGCCAGTGACTCGTGGGCGGCGATGACTTTTTCCTCGGCCGAGAGGCACTTGAAAATATCCAGGTGGGTTTCGGCGCTGGCGGTTTCCAGTTCGTAGATTTTCACGTAGCGCGCCAGGTCGTTGTCCAGGCTCGACAGGTATTCCCGCAGGCGCTGGTGGTCTACCGAGTTCTGGTTGAAGTACCAGTTCATCGGATGGATCAGGAAGCGCGAGTGTGGCGTGGTGATCCGGCGGTTTGCCGCCAGGAACATGATGATGCCCATGGACTCGATATTGCCCGCATTGATCGCACACAACGGCACCGGCAGGGACTTGAGGAACGTGTAGAGGGTAAAACCGAAATTGGTGCTGCCGCCGGTGGTCGACAGGTTCAACAGCAACGAACTGGCGCCTTGATCGATCGCGTCCAGGCAGCAATCACGAAAGCGCTCGGTGGTGCCCTGATCGATCTGGCAGTGAAAGTGGATGATGTGCTCGGTCATCCCGGGCCTCCGAGGGGTAAAAGGTAGTGTCCATCTGAGTCTAGAAGGTTACGGCCCGTGTGCCGCAACCGTTGGGCGAGAGCCATCCGTTGCAATTTTAATGAACCCTCGGGCGCGTTGCTTGACCTAACGCATACGACCTCAGGAGGATGAATCATGCAAATCGAATATGTCTGGATTGGCTTGGCGGTGATTCTGGTGCTGCTGGAACTGTGGGCGATCAACAGCGTTCTGCGCAGTGGCAGTGGCTGGGAGACCAAGGGGTTATGGCTGGTGGTACTGATCTTCATGCCGCTGTTGGGGCTGATCCTCTGGGCGCTGTTTGGACCCAAGGGTGTGAACCGGGCGACACATGCCACTGGGCATGGCAAAGGCTAAGACAGAATCGAAAAAAACAGGCGCCCGAGGGCGCCTGTTTGCATTGGCGGGCGTCAAGCCGCCAGTGTCTTGGCAATGGCCTCATTGAACGCCGGCAAGTCGTCGGGCGTGCGCGAGGTAATCAGAGTCCAGCCATTGGCCGGGCATTCCTTCACCTGCGTATCCACCCAGTTTGCTGCGCCGGCATTGACCAGGTCAGTGCGCACGCTTTTGTAGGAGGTGAGGGTCTTGCCGCCGATCACGCCGGCATCAATCAGGGCCCAAGGGCCATGGCAGATGGCGGCTACGGTTTTCCCGGCCTTGACGAAGTCATTGATCAGCCGCAGTGCATCGGCGTCCTGGCGCAGGGTGTCGGCATTGACGGTGCCCCCGGGGATGACCAGTGCATCGAAATCACTGCCGTGCAGGTCCGAGAGCTTGGCGTCGGACTCTACCGTCCTGTCTTTCTCGGTGTCCTTGAGAAAGGTCTGGGTGCTGCCACCTTTGCTGGAGCCGTGGGTCACCGTGGCGCCGAAACCACGCAGGGCTTCCAGCGGCTTGAGCAACTCGTCGCGCTCGATACCGGTGTTGGAGGTGATGATCAGAATCTTCTTGCCGTGCAGTTGCGAACTCATGGTCGAGTGTCTCCTGAGTGGGTCAATGATTAATTGGCGTGCTGGGACTGCAACTCCTTGGCCATCTTCAGATGGGTTTCGAGAGTCGGCAGGGTCTTCTCGGCAAAAGCCTTCAGTTCGGCGTTATCCGAGGAGGCGGCTTCTTTTTTGAACAGGGCCACGGTGTCTTCGTGGGCCTTTACCTGGTTGTCGGCGTAAGCCTTGTCAAAGGACTCTTCACGGATTTCCAGGATCATTTTCTTGGCCTTGTCGGTGAGGCTGGCATCGTCGGGCACCTTGATGTCGAGCTTCGTCGCCAGGGCCGTCAGCTCCTGGTTGGCCTTGGTGTGGTCGGTGATCATGTGCTGGGCAAACGCCTTGATATCAGCGGCACCGCTCTTTTCCAGCGCCAGTTTGCCGGCTTCTACTTCGGTGATGCCGCCCTGGGCTGCGGCGTCAACGAAGTCATTGGAAGTGGCGGCCATGGCCACACCCATCGAGCCCGCGGCCAGCGCGAAGGTCAGTCCCATTTGTTTCATCAGCAAGTGCTTCATGATGCTTCTCCTGAAGAGTGGCGCGATGCCGTTACCTGACTGTTGAGGGGGGGCAGCGCAAAAGGTTTAAATTAATTTGCCCCATTTTTCGGCGCGTACACCCGAGGCAATTTCCTTGAACTATCGAAAAGCCTTGGGCTCTGCTGCATAACGGCTCCGCGCTGGAGCCTGACCTTTGAACCGCAGGAGAATCCCCATGGGCACTGAAAAAACCGCCGACAAAACCCCTGATGCGATCAGCTCTGAACAGGCGCAGAAAGGTCGCCAGGCTGCCGACCAGGACAGCTCTTTACAGCGTCCCAATCCCAAGACAGAAACCATCGATAAGGTGATCACGCCGACGTCCATCAAGGACACACAACGGCAAACCGAGCAGATCAACGAGCAAGCCGCCAAGGCCGAGCGCAAGCTGGGTCGGTGAAGAACGGAGGCATTCATGGGGCGATCCATCAGCGCCGGGGAACTGGGTATTGAGCTCAAGCCCGGTGATGACAACGCACTGTTCAAGTGGTTTGTCGCCAGCTTCCTGATGGGCAAGCGCATTCAGGCGCAGATCGCGGCGCAGGCCTATCAGGTGATTGTGGTGAAGCATGGCCGGGACACCCCGCGCAAACTGCAACACTGCACCTCTCGCGAACTGGTGGCCATGCTCGGTGAGGCGCATTACGTGCGTTACGACGAAAGCACCGCGCAACGCCTGCTCGACCTCAGCAGCAAGTTGAATGCGGAGTACGCGGGCAGGATCAGCCATATCCACGATGCCAGTGCCGACCGTGGGGAGTTTGAAAAACGCTTGAATGCGTTCGAGGGCGTCGGGCCGAAGACGGTGGAGATTTTCATGAGGGATGCGGCGTCGGTGTTGTTCTGATGCCGATTTTTCTCGGTTGTGCCGGTTGGAGCCTGCCTCGTGAGCAATGGCCACGGTTTCCCCGGCAGGGCACTCATCTGCAACGTTATGCCGCGTGCTTGAATGCGGTTGAAATCAACAGTTCCTTCTACCGCCCCCATCGCCCGCAGACCTACGAACGATGGGCGCAGTCAGTGCCGTCGGGCTTTGGTTTTTCGGTCAAGCTACCACGGTACATCACCCATGAATTACGTCTGCGTGACTGCGATACGGCATTGGATGAGTTCCTTGCACAGTGCCTGCAATTGGGCGACCGCCTGGGCTGCCTGCTGGTGCAATTGCCGCCTTCTTTAAGCTACGACCCGATCATTGCCGGCGGCTTTTTCACAGCCTTGCGTCAACGCTTCCCTGGGCCTGTGGTGCTGGAGCCGCGACACGCCAGTTGGGCGCAGGCCGGCGGGCTTTTGCAGGATTACCAGATAGGACGGGTCGCCGCCGACCCGCCGGTGATCGCTTATGGGGATGTACCGAAAGGTTGGCAAGGCGTGCGTTATTGGCGCCTGCATGGTTCGCCGCGTATCTATCACAGCGCTTACGAAACCGAGCGTTTGTGCGCGCTGGCCGAGGTATTGAGAGCCTCCCTGGAGGAGGGCATTCCGACCTGGTGTATTTTCGATAATACGGCCAGCGGTCATGCGCTGGTCGATGCGCTTGCCCTTCAAGCGATGCTTGCCCCTCAGGCATCCACTTGCATCACCTCCAGCCCCAGGCATTCATAAGCCTCGACGCTGCCCGGCGGCACGTGCCACTCGGTAATCAGGGTATGAATGCGGCTGCACGGTGCCACCACGAATGGCTCCACGGCGCCCAGCTTGTCGGCCAGGGTGACGGCCACCACGTGGGAGGCGCTGTCGAGCATAGCCTGTTTTACCGCCACTTCCTCGAAGTGCAACGAGCTGATACCGACCTGTGGATGCAGTGCGCACACACCCGTGAACAGCAGGTCGGCCTTGATGCCCTGGATCAGCCGCAATGCTTCATGCCCGCTGGCGGCCATGGTCACCGGGTTGAGTTGGCCACCGGCAAGGATCACCGTCACATTGGGATGTTCGGACAACGCGATGGCAATCATCGGTGAGTGCGTGACGGCGGTCAGCTTGATGGAATGCGGTAGTGACTGGGCGATTTGCAGGGTGGTGGTACCGGAGTCGAACAGCACGATCTGGCCGTCCTCCACGCGATCGGCGGCGAGTTGCGCCAGGTGGCGTTTGGTCGCGGTGGTTTCGCCAAACCGGGTAAAGAAATCCTTGCCGGTGTCCTTGGGCCGTGGCAGCGCACCTCCATGCACGCGTTGCAGCAGACCGGCGGAGGCCAGTTCGCCAAGGTCGCGGCGAATGGTGTCCTGGGAAACGGCGAAATGCTCCACCAACTCCGAGGCAGTGACTTTACCGTCGCGCTCCAGCAGCAACAGGATTTTCTGTTTGCGCAGGGAGGGCAGGTCGATGGCAGCATGGGTGTTATGCATGTTTTTGCTCGTTGATGCGTGTTTATGCGAGATTAATCAGCATTAGGCGCAAACGCAATGGGTTGGGGTGTCGGTGATGCCCTGCCGAGTGAGCTGATCACCATGGAAAAACCACACCCGGTCCGGTACCGAACCCCATGTTTCGATTCGCGAAGTGATGCAGGAGATTTTGCTGCCGCCAAGCTTTCCAGAAGGGCATTACCGAGCAAAATAATCGTAAAAAAGTAAAAAGAGTTGTCCACGAAAACCGTGGGTATCTCTGTGGATAACTTCGCTTGAGCCCGGCGGGTATGGCGATTTAACCTGCGGTTAATATTTGATCAGTCACTGTTTATGGCAAGCATGGGCAGGCTTTGCGCCTTGACAGGCACCGGCGAAACCGGTGCCGAAATGCAGATTTACGAGTCGTTTGGGCGCCCGGTGGAGGGCCCGGCAACCTGAGTGGCGCGCTTCGATTGCATCAGGCTGTCCAACGCCTGGCGATAACTGCTGCCGGCCAGTCGCATGCTGTCGTTATGAGTGGCACCGGGTACCAGCAACAGGTGTTTCGGCTGTTGGGCGGCGTCAAACAGTTGCTGGCTGAAGCGCGGTGGCACGAAGGCATCGGCGAGCCCGTGAACCACCAGCAGCGGCATGTGGATATCAGCGATCTTGTCAATGGAATCGAACTTCTGCGACAGCAGCCAGCGCACCGGCAATGACGTATTGGCTACTGCCGTGGCCACATCTGCCAGGGAGGTAAAGGTGGACTCGATGACCAGTCCGCGCACTGGCGGCGGCACATGATCATCCGCTGCTTGCTTGCCCAGTTCCGCCGCGAGGTCGATGGCCACCGCGCCACCCAGGGAGTGCCCGTAGATGAGGCGCTTGGCAGGATCGGGTTGCAGCACCTGGAAGCGTTCCCAGGCAATGCGCGCGTCTTCGTACACGCTGGTTTCCGACGGCAGGTCGCCTCGACTCTGGCCGAAGCCGCGGTAGTCGATGGCCAGTACGGAAAAGCCCAGGGCCCGCAGCTGTTCGATGCGAAACAGTTGGCCAGTGAGGTTCCAGCGCACGCCGTGCAGGTAGAGAATTGCCGGCGCGTCCTTCTGTGCCGCTGGCCACCACCAGCCATGAATATTCTGCCCTGCCTTGAAACTCGCGGGTTTCAGGTCGAATTCCTGCACATCACGCGGCAACCCGCTGTACCAGCTGGCAGTGCCTGGCTCCACGCGAAACAGCAACTCGCGTTCCTTGTGTTGCAGCACGGCGCAACCCACGGGCAGGCCGATGATCAGGGCGGCCATGCACAGCAGGGGAAACCAGCGCAGGCCGAGACGGGACAGAAAACGTGAAGACATGAAGGTTCCAGGACACAGGCGAAGCACGGGTTTTAACAGATGCCCTGGGCGCGCAGGAAATATTCAGACGGTCGTCACCGGACATTGCTTGCAAAGTATTACATCGCCTCGTCCAGCAGAGAAAAGAAGTGCCCGGCCAAGGGGGAAGAATGGCTGGTGTTCCAGTTGAGGTAGAGCCCGATGCTGGAGGACGCGGCGGCGAGGGGCACAAACGCCACTTTGTCACGGGGCATCGAACGGGCAATGGACTGCGGCACCAGCGCCACACCAAACCCGCACGCCACCAGGCCAATCAGGGTGGGTAATTGATCGGCTTCCTGGACCACCCTTGGAGAGAAGCCCGCGGCCTCGCATAAAGCGATCAACTGGTGGTGATAGCCACTGCCCAATGCCTGGGGCGTGAACACAAAATCGGCGCCGGCAAAGTCCTTCAGCTCGATAGCGACGTCATCCGCATTCGGATGGTCTGCGGGCAGCGCCAGCAGGATCGGTTCATCCAGCAGCAGCCGGGATTCGATGTTATCTGCCTGGCCTGGCAGGTAGCGCAAAAAAGCGATATCGGTATCACCACTCAACAAGGCCTTGGCCTGGTTGGCAGAGGGCATTTCCTTGATCACCAACTGAACCCTGGGGAACGCCAGGCGAAACTGCCTGAGGGTATCCAGCAACCACGGATAGCCGGTGATCGACACCGAGGTGATGGTGAGCGTGCCGGCGGTTCCCTGGGACACCTGCCGGGATTGCTCAATGCCTTGCTGCAATTGCCCGAGGACGGTGTAGGCCGTCTGAAGAAACGCCGCCCCGGCTGGCAGCAGCTTCACGCCACGACGGTCACGCTGCAGCAGGGCAAACCCCAACTTTGCCTCCAGGCGATTGATCGCCTGGCTCAACGCTGGCTGCGCCATATGCAGGCGCTCCGCAGCCTGGTGAAAGTGCAGCGCTTCGGCAACGGCAACGAACTGGCGCAATAGGCGGGTTTCGATCATCTGGGCTGTTCCTTCAGGTAGATGGCGGTGTGGGGCTTGATACGGCGCAGGTATCAATATCGCTGTTTTTCAGTATTAAACAGGACGGCCACGGGTTGTTAGGGTGGAGTGCCTATCAGGAGAACGCGACGATGGACTTTACAGGTAAAACCGCAATCGTGACCGGTGCCGCCCGTGGCTTGGGGTTCAGCTATGCGCGCGAGTTGGCGCGACTCGGCGCGCAGGTGGTAATCAGTGATATCGGTGCCGACACCCTCGGCGATGGGGCTGATCCCCAGGTGGTACAGGCGGCCGCGCTGGCGCTGCAGGGTGAAGGCCTGCGGGTGGTTGGCCACGCGGGTGACCTGTCCGGCGAAGCGGGGTGTCGAGCGCTGATCGAGTGCGCCATCACGCATTTCGGGCAGCTCGATATCCTGATCCACAATGCTGGCTGGGTCGGCTATCAGCCCATCGAGGCCGCCGACGAGGCTTTCATCCGGCGGGCCATGGGCGTCAATGTCTATGCACCGATCTGGCTGTGCAAACACGCGTGGCAGCACCTCACGCGATCTGCCGCACCCCGCATTGTGCTGACCACCTCCGACCGTGCGATGTATACGCGCTACGTCCAGCCGGGCCTGGCGGCCTACAGCGCGGGGAAGATGGCGCAACTGGGGATCATGAATGCCTTGAGCGGGGAAGGGGCGGAGGCCGGGATCCTGGTCAATGCCATCTCACCCGTGGCCAAGACCCGCATGTGGGGCGTGACCGGCGAGCCGCACAACCTCAAGCCGGAATGGGTCACGCCTGGGGTGATCTTCCTGGCTTCGGCTGCGTGCCAGGACAGCGGCTATATCCTGCGTGCCAGCAACGGCCAGTTCACCGCCACGCGGTTCGCGGAAAATCCGGGGGTCGAGTATCCGGTTGACCTGGCGCGGGTCAACGCCTCGGACGCTGCGCAAGTCGCCGCGTCATGGCAAGCCATCAAGGACTGTTGACGGTCACGCCAGGTAAAGCGTCAGGCCCTGAGCTTCGTAGGGTTGCAGCAGGGCACGCGGCGTACTGGCCAATGCGACGATCGCGCTGACGTGTGCCAGCTCCACCACCTGGTAGGGCGACGCGGTGTTGAGCTTTTCCGAGGTGGCCAGCACGATGGTTTCTGCGGCCGCGTGACACAACGCGCGCTTGACCACTGCCTCTTCATAATCGCCGGTAGACAGGCCGGCATTCGGGTGCACGCTGCACACCCCCATGAAATACAGGTCGGCATTGACCCGGCCGATGGCCTCCAGCGTGGCCGCCCCCACCCCCACCAGTGAGTGGCGAAACAGCCGCCCGCCGAGCATGATCACTTCAATCTGCGGATGATCCACTAGGGCCATGGCAATCGACGGACTGTGGGTGACCACGGTGGCATTCAGGTCCGCCGGCAAGTGATGGGCCAGTTGCAGGCACGTGGTACCGCCATCGATAAACACCACTTGGCCGGGCTGCACAAGTTGTGCAGCCGTCCGGCCAATGGCGATTTTTTCCTCGGGTACCAAGTGTTCCCGTACCGAAAAATCAGCCATCGCGGGGGATGCCGGCAAGGCGCCGCCGTGCACCCGCAGCAGCAAACCTTCCTTGGCCATTTCCCGCAGGTCACGCCGAATCGTGTCCTCGGAAACCTCCAGTGCCTGGCTCAACTCCTTGGCAATCAGCCGGCCGTCGCGGCGCAGCGTATCCAGCAGGTGTTGTTTACGTTGTTGGGTCAGCATCGGAAGCTTCCTGCACGTTTTTTCTTGACTGTGCACGATTTTGCACGACATGCTGAATAACACAAGACAAAAAGGTCCTGCCATGGAAAACAGTCCCGTCCGCATCCACGCCGAAGAACTGCTCTCGGATAATTGGTATGTGCTGAAAAAGTACACCTTTGACCTGCGCCGCCGCGACGGCAGTTGGCAGTCCCAGACCCGGGAGATCTATGACCGGGGCAATGGCGCGACGATCCTGCTGTACAACCGCGAGCGGCGCACGGTGTTGCTGATTCGCCAGTTCCGCATGCCTACCTACGTTAACGGCTACCACGGTTACCTGATCGAGTCTGCCGCCGGCCTGCTGGACAACGCCAGCCCCGAGGAACGCATTCGCCTGGAGGCGGAAGAAGAGACGGGCTACCGTGTGGGCCATGTAGAAAAGATCTATTCGGCCTTCATGAGCCCGGGCTCGGTGACCGAGCGCATTCACTTTTTCATCGGCGAATATCAGCCTGGCGACCGAGTCAGTGATGGCGGCGGGCTGGAGGATGAAGGTGAGGATATCGAAGTGCTGGAGTTGGGATTCGAGGAGGCCCTGGGTATGGTGGACAGTGCCGAGATCGTCGACGGCAAGACCATCATGTTGTTGCAGTACCTTGAATTGCGGATGTTGAAAGAGGGCTGGTGATGTCGCGTCGGTTATCGCTTGCGTTGGCGGTGTTGCTGGGGGGATGCAGTGGTGTGAGTGCTGCGCAAACGCCCGTCGGTGATGGTGGTGTTCCCGCGTTCTATACCTGGGCGGACAAGGTGCCCGCGTCACCCGGGCGGATGCTGCGCAGCGAGCCGTTGACCGAACAGCAAAGCCTGGCCGAGGCGGGGCAGAATATTCGCATCCTGTACACGTCCACCGACGGTCTCGATACCCATAAACGGATTGTCGTTTCCGGTGCGCTGTTCCTGCCCAAGGGCACACCGCCACCGGGTGGCTGGCCGCTGATGGCGTGGGCCCACGGCACGGTGGGGAGTGCCGATATCTGCGCGCCGTCGTTCGCCGGTCGCAGCCCTCGGGATACGCGCTATCTCAATTATTGGCTGGCTCAGGGCTACGCGATTGTCGCTACCGATTACCAGGGGCTTGGGACGCCTGGCCTGCATCCGTATGGGCTGACCAGTCCGCTGGCCTATGGGGTGCTCGACAGTATTCGCGCGGTAGGGGCGGGTGGTTTCGAACTCTCCAAACGTGTGGTGGTGTTTGGGCAGTCACAGGGTGGCCGTGCTGCGTTTGCCACGGCGGTCTATGCGAAAGACTATGCGCCCGAGTTGGATATCGTGGGGGTGGTGGCGACCGGTACGCCTTACGCGGCCACCCATAAAACGGGAGACGGTGCCGAGTTGGAAAAGGCCCGCAGTTCGGTGGTGCCGACCTTTGCCTATAACTTGCTGCGGCTGAGTACTGTCACGTTGTTTGATCCTGGGTTTGTGGCTGCGGATTACTTGAGCGAGCGTGCAGTGCCTGCGTTTGAGAGCAGCCGGCGGGATTGTTTGCATGCCATTGAGCAGCGGGTGATGGCTGATGGGCTCAGCTTCAATGACAGTTTCAAGCGGTCGCCGAAAGAGGCGCTCGACAAGGTTTATCGTGAGTCGGCGTATCCGACGTTGAAGACGGATATTCCGGTTTTTGTCGGTACGGGGGGGCGGGATCAGGATGTGTTTGTGCCTGGGCAAAAGGCGCTGGTCAGGGATGCGTGCAAGGTCGGGGACCGGATTGAATGGCATTTTTATCCTGAGCTGGATCACTCCGCTACGGTCAATGGTTCGCTCGTGGACTCGACGCCGTTTGTGCGTAAGGCGTTTGCGGGGGAGGTGATTGGTGGGAATTGTGGGGGGTAGCTTTTTTGGGGGGTATATCCGTTATTTGGGTAACGGCGACTTATGGTTTCGCTCTTACAGCGAGTCACTTTGCAAAAGCCGGAATGCCGGCCCAACCCAAAGTAAGTAAAGGGAGCTGCCTCCGCCGCTTTATGTGGGAGCGGGCTTGCTCGCGAAAAACCTGAAAGCGCCACGTTGAATCAGGATACCCACGTCATCGTTAACGACCTTCGCGAGCAAGCCCGCTCCCACATTTGGACCGTGTCCGCCTTTGATTTTGCGGTTGCTTCACCCCACTCAAGTCGGCTGGTAGGCCGCTGTGAGAGCGCAACCCGATAGCGGCCATAACCGCAGCAACGGATATGCCCCCAACCCCATCACCCCAATTTTACATTCATGATAATCCGCGCGGTAAACACCAATTTCCCCTCCGCATCCAGCATCTCCACCGGCACCACCTTGTCACCCGCCGTTTGCCAGTCGATACCTTCGCCATTGGCCGTCGCCGTCACGCTGCTCTTGGCTTTGGCCAGATACTCCACCGTCATCCCCTTGGGAATCCACCGCGCACCCGCCGGCACGGAAACGTCCGTCATGGTTCCCGCCGCCAACTCCGCAGCGTTGCACATGGCAATGGCGTGCACCGTTCCCAGGTGGTTGGTGATGGCCTTGCTGAACGGCACTTCCACCGAGGCAAACCCCGGACGCAACTGGGTCATCAACGGATTGATGGTGCTGAAGTAGGGCGCCATCTGGCACGCCAGTTTGCTGAACGCTTCGGGGCCAACGCTGTTGAACATGCTCAGGGCCTGACTCATGGTGCTGCCTCGCTGATTAAATGAATTTTACGGAATATTGTTCCGTTACAGAATAATGTTCTGTAACGGAACAGTATTCTGCCCATGGGAAATCTGTCAAGCTGCCCGGGCTTGTTCTTCTTCACTGACTGAGTTCCTGTTCAGCATGCAAACCCCGGATCTGCTTCAGCGTTGCTTCCCTGGCCGAAGGGCCGAATTGAAGCGCGATATCTTCAAGGCAGCCCTGGACCTGTTCAACGAGCAGGGCCTTGAAGCCACCACCATCGAGATGATCCGCGCGCGCTGCGATACCAGCGTCGGCGCCATTTATCATCACTTCGGCAACAAGGAAGGCCTGGTCGCCGCGCTGTTTTTTACCGCGCTGGAGGATCAGGCCGAATTGCGTGGGCGCTACCTTGAATCGGCCAAAACGGCGAAGGAGGGGGTGTACGCACTGGTCCACAGCTATGTCGATTGGGTAGACAGCGAACCGCAGTGGGCGCGCTTCCAGTACCACGCGCATTTCGCGGTGACCAAGGGCCCGTTCGCCGCTGAACTGGAAAGCCGCAACCAGGCGCGCAACGCGTTGCTGAAGGAGTGGATGGTGCTGCCTGGACGGGGTGATCAGCTCAGCCAGGTGCCCGCCGAACTCTTGCCATCACTGATCATCGGCCAGGCCGACAGCTACTGCCGTGCCTGGCTGGCCGGGCGCTCGGCCAGCAGCCCTCGGGTGTACCGGGAAACCCTGGCCGAGGCAGCGTGGCGCTCGGTGGGCGGCGCTTAGGGCGTCGCGTGCATCACGCACAGGGTGCGGGCGTTATCGCCACCCGATAGCGCTCGTCAAAATCATCCGCCAACTGTGCCAGCGTCACCTCTCCCAAACGCTGCAGCAGCAACGCCTGGGCATCGTCAAACGCCTGGTTCAGCGCCGCATTGACGGCCTGTTCCACCAGGCATTGCGGATGATCGGTGGACAGGCCGACGGCAAAGATCGACGACGTGCCAAGGGCATTGTGGATGTCCAGCAGGGTGATTTCACTCAGCGGCTTGCCCAGCATCCAGCCGCCCTGATGGCCTTTTTCCGAACGTACATAACCTTTCTCCTTGAGCAGGCCCAGGGTACGGCGTACCACCACCGCGTTGGTACCAAGCATCTGCGCGATGGTCTCCGAGGTGGCGCGTTCCTCGTGGCGGCCCATGTGGATCAGCACATGGAGCATGCGCGAAAGCCGGGTGTCGTTTCTCATCTGCAAGCCTCTGGAGTTCCTGCCCGAAAGTATCGTTCGAAACGATTGGAGTTGCGAGACACTTGACGAGGTATTTTTATGTAACTTATGGTGTGTCGTGAGTGCCCGGCAACCGATGCAAGGGCCACCAGAGAGGTCATCTTCATGGTTTACGACGTGATTATCGTCGGCGGCAGCTACGCCGGAATGTCCGCCGGGCTGCAACTGGCGCGGGCTCGGCGCAAGGTGCTGGTGATTGACGCCGGGCAGCGGCGCAACCGGTTTGCGGCCACTTCCCACGGTTTCCTCAGCCAGGATGGCCAGCCGCCGGAGCTGATCGCTGCCGAAGGGCGAGGGCAGTTGATGGAATATCCGACGGTGACCTGGGTGCAGGACACCGCCGTTGAAGCGACTCGAAACCAGGATGGCTTCGTGGTGCAAACCCGTTGCAAGGGTGAGTTCAAGGCTAAACGCTTGGTTCTCGCTACCGGCGTGGTGGATGAGTTACCCGAGGTCGAGGGGTTGAAGGAGCGCTGGGGCAAGCATGTGTTCCATTGCCCGTATTGCCACGGCTATGAACTGGATCAAGGCCGCATCGGCGTGCTGGCGACGTCGCCACTGGCCATGCATCACGCGATGCTGCTGCCGGACTGGGGCACCACCACGCTTTTTACCAACGGTACATTTGTGCCGGATGCCGAGCAGCAGGCGCAACTGGATCGGCGTGGGGTCAGCGTCGAAAGCTCGGCGGTGCGGCGGATTGTCGGTGAGCGGGCGGATTTGGAATTGGCAGACGGGCGGATGATCGTGCTGGACGGTATTTTCACCCTGTCCCGTACGCGCATGGCCAGCCCATTGGCCGAGCAGTTGGGCTGTGAGTTTGTCGAAGGGCCGACCGGGCCCTACCTGCTGACCAACGAGACGCGCCAGACCACCGTGCCCGGTGTGTTTGCCTGCGGCGATGCCAACCTGGCCGGCGGCTCGGTGGCGCTGGCGGTCGGCGAGGGTGTGCGCGCCGGGGTGGGCGCGCACTTTTCGATGATCTTCAGCTGAGGTCAGCGCACCAGGCACGGCCGCTTGTTATCGAACGTCCAGCCCGGAATCATGAACTGCATCGCCACGCTGTCATTGCGCGCACCCAGGCCCATGCCTTTGTACAGTTCATGGGCGTGGGCCACGGCGTCCATGTCGATGTCCACGCCCAGGCCCGGTTTGGCCGGCACCTTGATATGGCCGTCGACAATCTTCAGCGGAGCCTTGGTCAACCGCTGGCCGTCCTGCCAGATCCAGTGGGTGTCGATGGCCGTGATTTCCCCCGGCGCGGCGGCGGCCACCTGGGTGAACATCGCCAGGGAAATGTCGAAGTGATTATTGGAGTGCGAGCCCCAGGTCAGGCCCCATTCGTGGCACATCTGCGCCACGCGCACCGAGCCCTGCATGGTCCAGAAGTGCGGGTCGGCCAGGGGAATATCCACGGACTGCAACTGGATCGCATGCCCCATTTCCCGCCAGTCGGTGGCGATCATGTTGGTGGCGGTGGGCAGTCCGGTGGCACGGCGGAATTCGGCCATGACTTCGCGCCCGGAGTAACCGTTTTCCGCGCCGCAAGGGTCTTCGGCATAGGCCAGCACATGATGCTGGTCGCGGCACAGGGCGATGGCTTCTTTCAGTGACCAGGCGCCGTTGGGGTCCAGGGTGATGCGCGCATCGGGGAAGCGTTCGGCCAGTGCAGTCACCGCCTCGATTTCGTCGCCGCCGCGCAGTACGCCGCCTTTGAGCTTGAAGTCATTGAAGCCGTATTGCGCCTTGGCCGCCTCTGCCAGACGCACGATGGCTTCGGGCGTCATGGCCTGTTCATGACGCAGGCGGAACCAGTCTTCGGCATCGTCTTCACTGCGATAGGCCAGGTCGGTTTGCTGGCGATCACCGATGTAGAACAGGTAGCCGAGCATCTTCACCGCGTCGCGCTGCTGGCCTTCGCCGAGAAGGGCCGCCACCGGGACTTCGAGGAATTGGCCGAGCAAATCCAGCAGTGCGGCTTCCATCGCTGTGACGGCATGGATGGTGATGCGCAGGTCAAACGTCTGCAAACCCCGGCCCGCCGAATCCCGCGCAGCGAAGGTTTGGCGCATGGCATTGAGGATGCTCTGGTACTGGCCGATGGGCTTGCCGATCACCAGGCTGCGGGCGTCTTCCAGGGTCTCGCGGATGCGTTCGCCGCCGGGTACCTCACCGACGCCGGTACGGCCGGCGCTGTCGGTAAGGATCACGATGTTGCGCGTGAAAAACGGCCCGTGGGCGCCGCTGAGGTTGAGCAGCATGCTGTCGTGGCCGGCCACCGGGATGACTTGCAGGCCGGTAACGACCGGGGCGCTGTTGGCGTGGTGCTGGTGTTCTGTGTTCATCGTGTAGTCCTTATTTGCTCAAGACGGGGGCGGGTTGCAGCACGCTGCTGGTGGTCGGGCCGGGCAGTGTCCTGGCGAAAAACACCAGGATGGCCGCAAGGATCGAAGTGCCCGCCAGGCCATACAAACCGCCCTGGATCGAGCCGGTGGTCTGTTCCAGGAAACCAAAGGTGGTGGGCGCGACAAACCCGCCGAGGTTGCCGATGGAGTTGATCAATGCGATCACCGCCGCGGCGATGCGTGCATCCAGGTAACCCTGGGGAATCGGCCAGAACAGCGAGGACGCCGACTTGAAGCCGATCGCCGCGAAGCAGATGGCGATAAAGGCAAAGATCGGCCCGCCGGTAGTGGAGAGGAACATGCCGACGGCGGCGATCAACAGTGCCGCAGCGACCCAGGCTTGTTGGAACTTGAATTTGCCCGCCAGTGCCGCGAAGGCGTACATCGCGATGATCGAGATCAACCACGGGATGGAGTTGTAGAAACCCACCTGGATGTCGCTCAGGTCGCCCATCTTTTTGATGATGCTCGGCAACCAGAAAGTGGCGGCATATATCGTCAGCTGGATGCAGAAATACAGGGCGCAGAACAGCATGATCTGACGGTCCTTGAGCAGCTTGCCCAAGGTCGGCTTGACCGTGGTGGCGGCGTCACGCTCGCGCTGTTCGCGGTCGATCTCGCCCACCAGCGCATCTTTTTCTTCAAGGCTGAGCCACTTGGCGTCGTGGGGTTTGGAGTCCAGCCAGAACCACACGAAAAAGCACAGCAGTACCGACGCCATGCCTTCGATGATGTACATCCACTGCCAGCCATGCAGGCCCAGCCCGGTGATTTGCAGCAGCACGCCGGACAAGGGGCCGGAGATCAGCGAGGCGAGGGCCGAGCCGCTGAGGAAGATTGCAATCGCCTTGCCGCGTTCGACGCCGGGCAGCCAGCGGGTGAAGTAGTAGATCACCCCGGGAAAGAAGCCCGCTTCGGCCACGCCCAGCAGAAAGCGCAGGATGTAGAAGTGGGTTTCGTTCTGGATGAAGGCCATCAATGTGGCGGTGATGCCCCAGGTGAACATGATGCGGGTCAGCCAGATGCGCGCGCCGACTTTTTGCAGGAGCATGTTGGACGGCACTTCGAACAGCGCGTAGCCGATGAAAAACAACCCGGCGCCGAAGCCGTAGGCGGCCGCACCAATGCCCAGGTCGTGCTCCATATGGGTACGCACAAAGCCGATGTTGACGCGGTCGATGTAGTTAACGATGAACATGATCACGAACAGTGGGAGCACATGGCTCTTCACCTTCTTGATCGCGCGGGCCAGGACCGGGTCGGTGGCAGGCGCAGCTGTCGCAGGGCTGGAAGGGGTCACGAGGTCAAACTCCCACTGATTATTGTTGTGCGGGGACGTATTTGGGTTGCCAGAGATGTCAGACAACTTGATAGACATCATACAACTGCATTTTCAAAGATGGCAACCCTCTGTAGGAGCGAGCTTGCTCGCGAAAATCGTCAACGATTGCGCGGTTTTGTGCAATGTTTGCGCTGCGACGGGGTTTTTCGCGGGCAGGTTCGCTCCTACAGGTATTTGTTTGTTGTCATACAAGTTGGCTCGTCTAAGAATGCTAGTATTGCCAAGCGCCCCAGAACGGAATTCCTGATGCAAAACCCCAGCTCGGCACCTCATCGCAAGCGCTCCCCGGGCCTTGCCCACGACATCGTCACCGCGCTGACCCAGCAGATTCTCCTGGGGCAGATGGCGCCGGGTGAAAAGCTGCCGTCGGAGTCGGCCATCGTGGGCGAGTACGGCGTCAGCCGCACGGTGGTGCGCGAAGCGCTTTCCAAATTGCAGGCCGCCGGGTTGGTGGAAACCCGCCACGGTGTCGGCACCTTTGTGCTGGAGCGCGACGAGCGCCACGGCCTGCACCTGACCCACGACACCGCCGCCAGCGTGCGCGGCATTCTTGAACTGCGCATGGGCCTGGAAACCCAGGCAGCCGCCCTGGCAGCCTTGCGCCGTACCGATGAACAACTGCAGCAGATGCGCCAGGCACTGGATGATTACCAGGACTCGCTGGCCAACAACGACAGTGCCGTTGAGCCTGACGTGCGCTTCCATCGCCTGATCGCCCAGGCCACTGGCAATACCTATTTCACCGACGTGATTTATCACCTGGGCCACTCGGTAATCCCACGCACCCGGATCAATGCCGAGGAACGCGGCGACGCGGACCTGATGGAGCTGGGGCGCCTGGCGAACCTTGAGCACGAGGCGATCCTGAAAGCCATCCGCCGCCAGGACCCGGACGCGGCCCGGGCCGCCATGCTGTTGCACTTGAGCAACAGCCTGGAGCGGATGACAGGAGAGTAGGCAGGGCTATTTGCTGTCCAGGAAGTCCAGCAGCGCGGCATTGAACAGCGTCGGGTCCTGCAGGAATGCGAAGTGGCTGGTGTTCGGCAGAATCAGCAGGCCCGCTCCCGGAATGGTCGCCGCGATGTATTCGGTGTGTTCTCGCTTGATCGCCTCATCGTGGTCGCCGTCGACAATCAGGATCGGAGTCTTGATGGACGCCAGTTGCGCGTCGGTCCAGTTGGGTTGGCTGGCCCACATATGGCTGATCTGCTCGACGAAGGCGTCGTACTCTTTTGGCGTCGGCGAGTGCCTGGCGTACTCCTGGCCGGCGCGTTCGATGAAGGCGGCGAAGGTCGGGTTTTTCTCTACGCCATCCTTGACCCCGGACGTCTGGGTGTTGGCGGCAAAGGCGAACACCTTGCCGATACGGTCGGGGTGGCGCAGGGCGAGATCTATACCGATGATTGCGCCGTCGCTCCAGCCGACGATATCGGCGCGGGGGATTTTCAGGCTGTCGAGTACGGCGACCACATCATCGGCCATCAAGTCGTAACCGAAGGGGTTCTCGTCCCGGGAACTGCGCCCGTGGCCACGGCTGTCGAGGCTGATGACCGTGTGTTTGGCGGCCAGCGCCTTGACCTGGTTGCCCCAGTAATCGGAATTGGACAGGCCACCGTGCAGCAGGATGACCGGCGAACCATGCCCGGTCTTGGTGTAGTAGACCTTGATGCCATTGACGGCGGTATAGCCGGTTTTGGCCCCCGCAATCGGCGCCGGGGTGGGCGGAAGGGTTTCCCAGCGTTCCGCGGCCTGAACCCCGGAGAAGGACAGCAACAGGCAGGCAGCTGCCAATAAGCGACGTGACATGGCGATTCCTTTTTTGTGAGCAGGTTGAGGTCATCCGGCCAGATGTGCGCTCGACTCTAGCACCGTGCCTACCTTGGGAAACACGCATTTTTTCCTATCAAAAACGCCCTTTGGAAAGAGAAAAATACAGTTATATCAATGGAATAAATTTGTCTTTTGCAGCGGGTGGGCTAAGGGTTTCAACTGGTGGTTTTTTCGGTCATTCCCGGCAGGGGCATTTTCTTCAATACCGCGATCCGTCTTCTCCTTAAGGTTCAGCTCATACCCGCACAACAAAAAGGAATTGCAATGAGCTTGATCATTTCCATGGCCGCTTTCGCTTTGGCCACCTCCATCACGCCGGGACCGGTGAATGTGGTGGCCATCAGTTCGGGGGCGCGCTTTGGGTTTGCCGCCAGTCAAAAGCACGTGGCTGGAGCCGCGTTGGGATTCACCTTGCTGCTGGTGCTGATTGGCCTGGGGCTGCATGAGGTGCTGGTGCGCTGGCCGCTGCTGACCCAACTGATTCAATGGGGCGGGGTGGCGTTCCTGTTGTACATGGCCTGGAAGCTGGCAGTGGACGATGGGCGCCTGGACGCTGAAGGCACGGCCGCGGCGCCGTCGATGCTCTATGGGGCGATCATGCAATGGCTCAACCCCAAGGCCTGGTTGGCGTGCGTGGCAGGCATGGGGCTGTTTGTCGCCGATGGCGATGCGCAGCAAGTCTGGCTGTTTGCGACGATCTACCTGGTGATCTGCTACCTGTCGGTGGCGTGCTGGGCGTACGCCGGGACGTTCCTGCGCCGCTACCTGAGCAATCCCCAGGGCATGCGCCTGTTCAATCGCTCGATGGCCGCCTTGTTGGTGGCCAGCGTGGGGTATCTGCTGCTGGCCTGAGTCAGCCGCGATATTGCCCGGGCGTCGCCGCCAGGTGCTGTTTGAACGTGCGCTGGAAATGCGCCTGATCAGAAAAGCCGGCCGCCAGTGCGACGTCGGCGATCAACTGGCCGCTGCGCAACTGGGTGCGGGCAAACTGAATACGGCGATTGACCAGGAATGCGTGGGGCGTCATGCCGTAATACTGCTTGAACGCACGAATCAGGTACGACGGCGACAGTTCAGCCGCCTGGCAAATGTCTTCGAGCTTCAGGGCCTCGGTGCAATGTTCGCGGATATAGTCGGCGGCCCGCTCCAGCTTGTGATTGACCTCGCGCACCGGGGTCTCCGACGGGTTGAGGCGTTGTTGCACCTCGGTGAAAAAACTCACCACCGCACTCTGCTTGTGCAGGTGTTCGGCGTGGTTGTCCACCAGCACCTCATACAGCTCGTTCAGCCCGCGGTACAGCGCGACATCCGTGGTGTGGGTGGCGGTGAACGGACGAAAGTCCTGGTCCTTGCTGAAACCCAACTGGTGCTGCAGGTCGGTCAGCCAGGCCGTATCGATATACAGCATGTGATAGGACCAGGGCAGATCATCAATGGGGTTGCAGGCGTGGACATCCCCGGGATTCATCAAGACCACGGTGCCGGTGCTGATCTTGAAGGTCGATGCCCCATGGATGTACAGGCTCTGCCCGGCCGTGATCGCGCCGATGGAAAAGTGCTCGTGGGCGTGGCGGGTGTAGCAGACCTTCCGCCCGTCGGCGATGGTGCGAGCCTCAATGAACGGCAGGCGTTCGTCGCGCCAGAAGGACGGGGCAGTCGGTTCGAGGGGCGATCGCATCACTACAAGTCTCACCGGGAAACAATGCAGTGAATGATTACACAGAAACCGGCCTGCAACGTTTCATTTCATGGTTTCGGGTTCCATTCTGCGCAGGAAGCCGATCCGCGGATCTACGCCGTTGATGGCGTCTGCCAGGGAAAGGGGTTGCTTCGCCGCCGCTCGCGCCTCATCGGCGCCTACCAGCAAGTGCTGGTCAATCACGATGCTGGCAATGGCCAGGCTGCGTGGCGAGGTGAAGGTGTTGGGTACCACAGGGCCCGGCCCATAGACGGCAGGCAGCTCGGCAAAACGTTGGGCAATGACCGTCGCGTGTTGCTGCCCGTTGGGAATGGTGCCGCGCGCGTACGCTGACCAATCGATCGGCAGCGGGCTGCCTTGGGTATTGCCGGTGCGCAGGGCCTGTTCGAATATTTGCAGGGTCAGGCCCGGTAATGGGGCAACCTTCAGTTGCTTTGGGAGAAATTCGTAGAAGCGCTTGTCGCCGGCGTACCTGCACAACACCAGCACCCCGAATCTCCCGATGCCCGATGTCTGCCCGCCAGCACTGGTGCGTGACGTTTGCAGGCGATGGAATTCCAGGCTGCCATATTCCATGCCTTTACGGCTAAGCAGGGGCAGTTGTGACATCCAATACACGATCGACTGTAGCAGCGCGGCGCGCACCGCCGTGTAGCGCTTCTCGAACTCGGCCGCGAAAGTGGAATGGATTGACCCCAACTCATCGAACCGTGACGCCATGCTGGCGAAATCAACGTCCTTGAGGGTCGAGCGCCATTGCGTTGTGCCTTTGGTCAGCTTGCCTGCCATGTGCAACTGAACCAGGGAAACGGCGGTATTGGCGGCGATATCCGGCTCCGAGCGGTTACCAGGCCTGGCCTGCCATTGTATGACCATTCGCTCCAGATCGGTGCTACCGGCAAACACCCGCTGAAGATCCTGCAAGGCTATCTCATACAGGCTGGTATGCCCGTTCTTCTTCAACTCGGAACTGATCTGCAACTGGTTGAGCTGCTCGTTCAACGCGGCAATGGCGCGATTCTTCTGCGTGGTACTGTGCCCATCAACGTTTTTGGCCAGTACTCCGTTGGCCACGGCCCAGTCGACGATCGGCAGACTGCCTCGGCGAACCCGGCGGGAGGGCATGATGAAGTAGATCACCGCCATGAAGTCGGTGAAGCGCATGGCCCGTGATGCACCCGGTGTTTCAGCTTCGATCAGGTCCACGTATTGCTTGAAATGTACCCAGGTATGGGAACTCATGTACGACACCTCATCAGGGATGTCCCGCACCAGGAATTCCGGGGCGATGCCCGCCAGCAACAGGTGCGCGGCCATGGGTACGGCGCTGGTGCGCAGGACCTTGAACTGGACCATGGCTTCTACGGCGTTACGGACTTCATGGAAGGTCAGGCCCCAGTTGTAGGAATCGGTCAGGTCATAGCCGGCGACAGTGGCCCGCTGCTTACCAGCATTCGCGTCCAGGCTGAGAATCAGTGCGGCAAACAACAGTGCGTTTCTGCTGGCACGGGTGTTTGCAGCGCTGGCGTGTTCACCGTACCAGCCCACGGTTTCCGATAGCCGCGCGGCCAGTGCCTGGGCCGGGGGCGATGCCAATAGTTGGTGCAGCAGCAGATCAGCCTCGGCGCGCACCTGGTCACGGTTTTTTTCGCCGACGATTGTTTCGCTCAGGTAGTCGAACAGTTTTACGTCCTGGTTGGGCAGGAAGGCGGCGACGGTCTGCAGCACCTGTTTGCGTTGCGCCGCCAGCAGTGGCATCACCTGCAATGCCCGCCAGTAGTTGCCGTGGCGTGGCTGTTTGGTTGTCGGGATGCCCAGGATGCGTGCCGTGGCATGGGCTTCGTCACGGGTAGCCGGTAGCGCCATCTGGTAGAGGTTGAGTAACTGGCGCAAGCTGACCTGGCCATTGGTGCTGATGCGCTCGCCGGATTGGCGGGCCAGTTCCAACAGGGGTTCGGCCATCGAGGTCAGGCTTGAAAGCGGTGTGTCCGCACGGGTGAGTACCTTGGGCGCATTGTCCAGCGCGTAACCACTGAGTTCGCCGTCCGCGTTCAGTACATACACCCGGGCAAGGTTGAATTGGCGGGTGGCGCTCACGCGTTGAAAGGCCGATTCCTGGCGCAAACCTGCGAGCAGTTGCGCCCCTTTGTCCACCAGCATGGCGAAGGGCGAGTCAGCCGCCAGGTTGAACGTCATGTCCAGGGTGCTAGTGAGCTGCGTATCGAGGGTGATCGACTTGAGTGCTGCTTGCATGGTGTAACGGTCATTGAGGACTGCGATATGGCGCATGTGTTTGCTGACGGCCACCAACGAGTGGGCGGCCGAGCTGACATAGGGAAACGTCGCTGCGCTGGTGGCGCGCAGTTGTTCCACGAGGACCTGAACGTCCCCTGCACTGGCAGGACGGGGTAGCCGATACGCCGTCATCAGCGCGGCCAGGCTGAGGCTGGCGTCCGGCAATATGTCGGTATGGGCGAGATTGGCCAGGCGCTCCAGCTCATCCCATTGCTGATTCAGCGCTGAGTTGTTGGAGCGATCCAGAGGTGAGGTATTGGCCTCGCGGCCGTCGGTCACGGCGATCACTACTTTTTGGTCGACGGAATAGCGGTAAGTGGGGGCAGCGCCTTGACTGGCAGGGTTGAGGCTCGCGAACTCTTCTCCCTGCGTCACGGCGTAAAGCAGCTGTGCCGCGTACTTTAAGGTGCTCGACAACATTGAGTCCGAGTCCAGCGTGCATCGTTGCAGATAGAGCTGCAGCCAATCGAAAGGCGGGCTGCCGTTTGTACTTTGTTCCAGGAGCGTCTGCAGCGCATCGGCCAGTTGTTGGTAATCCCGCTGCTCCTCGGTCAAGCGCTTGCGCAGGGTGGATTTGAGCCGCCCGCTTTCATCGACACCGGGCAGCATGTCGAGGGTATGGATCTCTTCGAGAATCACCTGAGCCTGCAAATGATTGGTCGGTACCGGGTAGCCATAGAAGGGCAATACCAGGTTCAGAGGCAGTGTCCTCGAATGAGGTTCGACGAGGTTTTCCATGAATGGCAAGCCGGCGTTGACCGTATCGATAATCTGCACCACCTCCAGGATCGGATTCGCGACGCGCCACCAATCAGAGTCTTTGTCCAGGGTGAAGGTGTACGGTGTTTTGACCGTGCCTTCCAGGATCGTGGCCTGCAGATCGCCGCCCCGAAACACCAGGCTCGCCAGTTCCAGGTCATGGCGTGAGGCCCACTCACGGAAGGCCGGGCGGCCGATGGCGTCACAGAAGAGCCGCACCCAGCGACCGAGCATGGTATTTTCCGGCACGCTGATCAAGATGGGTTCGGTTGCCGGGGTGGTGCCTTGGGCAACCAGTCTGATCAAACCGGCGATCAGTTCGGCGATCAGCACTTGATCATCCTTGAGGCGCAATGCCTGGTGCTTGATCAGGTCCAGGGCGGAGGGAGAAATATTCTTCAACAGGTGGGACAGAAAGGGTAAGTCATCCATGGCGTTCAGGCTCTGTGCAAGGTCGCCCACGTGCTATGGGCGACCGGAGCCTGCATCGTCGGATGGGCCGGGCCAGAACAAAAGACGTACCTTCCTGATGGGATGTAGCCCGAGTCGACTGCCGTTGCGGGCGCTACGGCAGTCTGGCGTTTGGGCTCAAAAATCCCAGCGGGTCGCCAATTGCAGGCTGCGCGGCTCGCCGTAGAAACCGGTACCGAAGTTGCCCAGGCCGGTGTAGTACTTTTTGTCGAACAGGTTCTTCACGTTCAACGTGGTGCTCAAGTGCTCGTTGAAGCGGTAGCGCGCCATGACGTCCACCAGGAAGTAGCTGTCCTGGGTAATGCGTGAGTTGTGGCCGAAATTCACCGAGTCGTTGGGATCGGGCTGGAACACATTGCCGAAGAACTCGCTCTGCCAATTCACGCCGCCGCCCACGGTCAAGTTCTCCAGGGCGCCGGGCAGGCGATAGGTGTTGAACAACCGCACCACTTGCTGGGGCGTGGTGGTTTGCAGCACGGAGCCATAGACGTAATCGCCGTTGGCGTCACGGCTGTGCTGGTAGGTGTAGCCCGCCGAGACGTTCCAGCCGTCCAGCACTTCACCGGCCAGTTCGACTTCAAAGCCCTTGGTGGTGGCGCCGGCAATCGGGCGATACACCGAGTCGGTCTCAAACCCGGAAACGTACTGCGCAACGTTGTCCTGTTCGATGCGAAATGCGGCGAAGCTGGCGTTCAGGCGGCCGTCGAAAAATGCTGCCTTGAGCCCGGCTTCGTAGGTGTCGCCTTCAATCGGATCGAGCAACTTGCGGTCGGCGTCCTTGCTGTTTTGCGGTTTGTAGATCTTGGTGTAGCTGGTGTACACCGACCAGATGTCATTCAGGTCGTAGACGATACCGGCATAGGGCGTGACGACGCCGGTCTGGCGGTAGGTGAAACGGTTGTCGGCCTTGGTCGGGTCGTAGAAGTCGGTGTTGTCGGTGCCGCTGAAGTTGCTGACGCGGGTACCCAGGATCACCGACAGGTCATCGGTGGGTCTCAAGCGCGTGGCCAGGTACGCGCCGGTCTGGCGTTGCACGATGTCGTTCTGGCCGCTGCGGGGAATGTCAGGCTTCGGGTATTCGCCGCGCCAGTCGTAAATGCTGCCGCCCACGGGCGGGTAGATCGAGCCGTACACCGGCACGTCCTGCTTCGAGCGGGTGGCCATGAAGCCCATGATCAATTCATGCTCGCGCCCGAACAGGCTGAAGGGGCCATTGAGGTTGATGTCCAGGGTGTTTTGCACCTGGTCACCCTTGTATTTGCCCATGAACATGTACATCCCGTCGCCTGTGACCGGGTCCGGGTTGCCGCCGCTGGCGGAGGCGAGCAGGGTATCGTGCTGGCTGCGCTTGCGGTCAAGGCTGACTTTCAGCGACCAGTCGTTCGCGAGCTTTTGTTGCACCGAGGCAAACAGGGTCTGGTTCTGGAAGTCGCGGCGGCTCCAGTCGGCGGCCGGGTTGAAGGACCGCGAGAAGTCGGTGCGTGAACCGTTGCTGAAGTACATCGGGAAGCCGGTCCAGCTGGCGCCACGGGAGCGGGTGTCCTGCTGGTCGATGCCGAAGGTCAGCAGGGTGTCCGGCGTCAGGTCGGCTTCGAGGATGCCGTAGGCAATGTCCTTGGTGTTCTGGTAGTGGTCCAGGTACGACTGACGATCCTGATACACGCCGACGAAGCGCCCGCGCACGTTGCCGGAGTCGGTCAAAGGCCCGGAAATATCGCCTTCGGTGCGGTAGTTGTCCCACGAGCCGAAGGTCTGCGTGACCGAGGCCTTGAAATCCCGGGTGGGCTTTTTGCGAATCAGGTTGACCGTGGCCGAAGGATCGCCGGAGCCGGACATCAGGCCGGCTGAGCCCTTGATGATTTCCAGGCGGTCATACACCGCCATGTCGGTGCTGGTGGTGCCGTAGTCATACACGCCGTCGTAGGTGGAGTTGACCCCGTCGTACTGGAAGTTGGTGATCGGCAGGCCGCGGCTGGAAAACTCCCAGCGTTCGCTGTCGTAATTCTGCACGCTCACGCCCGGAGCACGGCGCAGGGTGTCGGCGATGCTGGTGGAGCCCTGGTCGTCCATTTGCTGGCGGGTGATCACTGTTACCGACTGCGGCGTGTCGCGCATCGACAACGCCAGGCCGGTGGCCGAGGCCATGGCGCCGGTAGTGTACGAGTGCGTGTCTTCGGTAGTGGCGCCCAGGCCTTCGCCGGAGATGGTGGTGGCGCCCAGTTCCAGGGCGCCGGTGTTGGCCGGGACCAACTCCAGCACGTAGCCGTTGTTGCCCTGGGGCACGGCCTGCAAGCCGCTGCCTTGCAACAGCCGTTGCAAACCGCTGGCTGGGGTGTAGCTGCCGTTGAGGCCCGGGCTGGTTTTGCCGCTGGCCAGGCTGTTGTGGCCGGCGAAAAAGATCCCGGACTGCTCGGCGAAGCTGTTCAGCACGTTGACCAACGAACCCGCGGCGATGGTGTAGTGGCGGGCCGTTTCCTGAGTCGACGGCGACTCGGCGGCTTGCGCGTCGAGCGCGCCCAGGCACAACAAGGTAGCAGTAACGGCCAGCGCCAGTGGGCGCAAAGTGAAGCGAACGGGTTGCGACATGAACATTCCCTTTGGATCAAATCGATCGGCGAATTGAAAGCATCTGCAGGGTTAACCGAACGAGTTTTGGAAAAGGGAACTGACGGCTGAAAGTTTTTATGTGCCTGGGTGTTTGGGCCTGACCGTGACCCACCACGGCATGAGCGTGTCGACCTGAATCGGCAGCGCGGCCTGTAGCAGGCGCAGTGCGTGGTCGCTGTCTTTGAGGGGGAACGAACCCATTACCGGCAATTGCGCCACGGCTGGATCACAGCCCAGGTGGCCTGGGCGAAAACGATTGAGTTCGGCGACCAGTTGGCCAAGCGGCAGGTTGTCGGCCAGCAGTACGCCACGGCTCCAGGCCTCACGGGTGGCGGATGCGGGTGAATGGAGATTGAACCCATCGCGGGTGAAGGCCACTTGTTGCCCGGCCTCGGTGATTCGTTGTTGCCGGCTGGCGGCGGTGCGCACTTCGACCCGACCTTCAAACACATTGAGCACGGTGCTGTCGCCGTCCTGCAACACGCTGAAGCGGGTGCCCAGGGCGCGCAGGCGGCCCTGTTGGGTCTCCACCAGGAACGGACGGTTCGGGTCCTTGGCGGTCTCGATCAGCACTTCGCCGAAACGCAGGTGCAGCAAGCGCTGGACCCGGTCAAAACGTACATCCAGGGCGCTCAAGGCGTTCAACCACAGGCGACTGCCATCGTCCAGCAGCGCTTCGCGGGTTTCACCGCCGGCGGTTGCGTAATCCGCACTCCAGCCTCCCACCAACCGGGGCAGGGCGGTGTTGCGCCAGGTGCCCCAGGCCAGCGTTGAACCGGCACACAGCACCAGCAGGGTCTTGAGCGTCTGGCGCCGAGAGCTGCGCAACGCACGGCTGGCGCTGTGGGATTGCTCGGCCAACGGCGCAAAGCGTTGGCTGACCCGCTCTACATAACCCCAGGCGGCCTGGTGTTCCGGACTTTGCCCGAGCCATGCCTGCCAGTGCTGGGCAGCCTCTGGCTGATCCTGCAGGCGTACGTACCATTGGGCCGCTTGCTCAAGGCTGGCATGGCTGAGCTTTCCGGGGCTGTTCACTCCACGAGCATCCCGTCCAGTTCGGCTTCCAGCACCGCACAATGCAGCAGCGCCTGGGCCAGGTATTTTTTCACCATCCGTTCGCCTACCCCGAGCTGTTCGCCGATCTGCTTGTAGGGCGTACCGTGCAACTGCGCCAGCAGGAACGCTTCGCGCACCTTGTGGGGCAGCCGCGCGAGCATGGCGTCCACTTCGTACAGGGTTTCGACAATGATTGCCCGCTGCTCCGGCGACGGTTGCAGGGCTTGCGGCCGGTCCGCGAGGCTTTGCAGCCACGCTTGTTCCAGTTGGCGCCGACGCCAGTGATCAATGCACAACCCCCGGGCGACGGTGGCCAGGTAGGAACGCTCGCGCGTCTCATCGGCTTGGGCGGGCGGGCGCTTGAGTACCCGGATGAAGGTGTCATGGGCCAGGTCCGCCGCATCCCAGCGATTGCTCAGGCGCCGGCGCAGCAGCCCCAGCAGCCAGGAATGGTGATTGCCGTAGAGGTCGCTGAACGAGGTGGACGGGGTCGACACAGTATCCATGTGGCGCAGAAGCCTTGGCGTAAATAAGAATTGGTCGCGATTAAACCAAAGGGCCGGGCACTGCGCAAATGATATTGGTTTGCTTTTGCGGCGTTGTCAGCGCCCACGCTTTTCGGCAATCCATGCGGTGGCCAGGTCGATAAAGGCCCGCAGTTTCGGTTGGCTCTGGGTTCGGGCGGGGAAATACAGGTACAGCCCGCTGCTTGGCGGTACGAAAGATTGCAGCACGGGCTCCAGTGCGCCTGAAGCCAGGTCCTCCATGACCTCGAAATCACTCACGTACGCCAGGCCCTGGCCGGCCCGCGCGGCGGCGATCATCAGGTTGCGGTCATTGACGATCAACCCGCCTTGAACGCCGACCGTAAATTCCCGGCCCGCCCGCTCGAATTCCCAGCGGTGTGCCATGCCCGAGGTCAGGAAGCGATAACCGATGGTTTGATGGGCCGTGAGCGCTTCCGGCGTTGTCGGCTTGCCGGCCTTGGCGAAGTAGGCGGGAGAGCCCACCACCGACCAGTTCAGGTCCGGAGTCAGGCGCACGGCAACCATGTCTTTGTCGATGGATTCCCCCAGGCGAATACCGGCGTCGAAGCCCTCGGTGACCAGGTCCACCGTGGCATCGTCGAGGGAAATATCCAGTACCACATCCGGAAAGGCCTCGCGAAAACGCGGAATCAACGGCTCGATCAGCAACGTGCCCGACAACCTTGGCACCGTCAGGCGCAGGGTGCCCATGGGCCGGTCGCGGTAGCCACTAAGGGCCGCCAGCGCTTCGTCAATCTCCCCGGCGGCGGGGCGCAGGCGGCTGTAAAGCGTCATGCCGGCCTCGGTCAGCGCTACCCGGCGCGTGGTGCGCTGGAACAGCACCACACCCGTGCGCTTCTCCAGGGTCTTCACCGCATGGCTGACCGCCGTCGGTGTTACGCCGAGGCGTGCAGCGGCCTGGGTGAAGCTCTTCAGTTCGGCCACGGCGAGAAATTCGGTCAAGCCATTGAAGGGATCAAGGTTCATGGTCAGCCATTATGAAATTCTGTTTCAGAGTGCTTGTAGCACGAGACGGTTTTTCAGGCTAATGCCTCAGCGTACCTTGGCTCCACATTCACTCCATCAGGTACGGATCATGACAACGGCACATTCCTTCAAGCGTGTTTGGCTGGTAACCGGGGCTTCCCGGGGCATCGGCGCGAAAATCGTCGCGGCAGCTCTGGCCCACGGTGATGCGGTGGTGGCGACGGCCCGCAACGCCCATACCGTTACCGAACGCTTCGGTGAGCAACCCGGGCTGCTGGCGGTGCAACTGGACGTGACCGACGAATCCCAGGCTGCCGACGTTGCCCGTGCCGCCATTGAGCACTTCGGGCGCATTGATGTGTTGGTCAACAATGCCGGTTTTGGCCTGCTGGGCGCGGTGGAGGAGGCGTCTGCCGATGAGGTTCGCCGCTTGTATGAAACCAACGTGTTCGGGCTGCTCAATGTCACTCGCGGTGTATTGCCGTTCATGCGCCAGGCGCGCAGTGGGCACGTGATCAATATTTCGTCGGTGGGCGGCTTCCGTTCGGGGGCGGGATTCGGCACGTATTGCTCGACCAAGTTTGCCGTTGAAGGGTTGAGCGAGGCGCTGCACGCAGAGCTGGCACCCTTGGGCGTCAAGGTGACGGTGGTGGAGCCGGGTTATTTCCGCACCGACTTCCTGGATGGCAACTCCCTGGTGGAGTCGCCCTTGATCATCGACGATTACGCCGCCACGTCCGGCGAGGTGCGCAAGCTGGCCAAGGTCTACAACCAGCAGCAACCGGGTAACCCGGAGCTGCTGGCAGTGGCCATGATCAAGCTGGTGGAAGCGCCGCATCCGCCGATGCGCCTGGCCCTGGGCACCGATACGTTGCAGGCGATTGAGGACAAGCTGGCTTACGTCAAGGAAGAGACCGCCGCCTGGCGTGAACTGTCGGCCTCAACCGATTTCTGACACCCAATGGCGTAGCAGCTGTCGAGCCGCAGCCTCGCTGGGGCTCGACAGCTGCTACGGTGGTTCTACTGCTAGGGGCCGGGCACCAAAAACGCCGCCTCCAGCAGTTGCCGGGTGTAGGCATGCTGGGGGTTGGCGAAGATCGCGGGTGCATCTCCCTGTTCAACCGCCTGCCCGTGTTTTACCACCATCAGTTGGTGACTCAAGGCCTTGACCACCGCCAGGTCGTGGCTGATGAACAGGTAGGTCAGGTTGTACTTGGCCTGCAGGTTGCGCAGCAGTTCCACCACCTGGCGCTGCACGGTACGGTCGAGGGCCGAGGTCGGCTCGTCCAGCAGAATCAGCCGGGGCTTGAGCACCAGTGCGCGGGCAATAGCGATGCGCTGGCGTTGGCCGCCGGAAAATTCGTGGGGGTAGCGATTGCGGGTTTCCGGGTCCAGGCCCACTTCCTTCAGCGCGGCGATAATCGCCGCTTCCTGCTCGGCGGCAGTGCCCATCTTGTGAATACGCAGGCCTTCGCCGACGATCTCGCTCACGCACATGCGCGGGCTCAGGCTGCCAAACGGATCCTGGAACACCACCTGCATTTCCCGGCGCAGCGGGCGCACCTGTTGCTGGCTGAGCTTGTCCATCTGATAGCCTTCGAAGCGAATGCCACCCTTGCTCGCAATCAGCCGCAAAATTGCCAGGCCCAGGGTGGATTTGCCCGAGCCGCTTTCACCGACGATGCCCAGCGTCTGGCCCTGGGGCAGGCTGAAGTTGATGCCATCCACCGCCTTGACGTAATCGACGGTATTGCGCAGGAAGCCTTTCTTGATCGGGAACCAGACCTTCAGGTCATCGACTTCCAGCAACGGCGGGCCGACTTCATTGGTGGCGGGGCCGCCGCTGGGTTCCGCTGCCAGCAGCTCCTGGGTGTAAGGGTGCTGCGGCGCCTGGAACAGGCTTTCGCATTCGGCCTGCTCGACGATGCAGCCTTTTTGCATCACGCATACCCGGTGGGCAATGCGCCTTACCAGGTTCAAGTCGTGGCTGATCAACAGCAACGCCATGCCCAGGCGCGCCTGCAATTCCTTGAGCAGCTCCAGGATCTTCAGCTGCACGGTGACGTCGAGTGCCGTGGTCGGTTCGTCGGCGATCAGCAGTTCCGGCTCATTGGCCAGGGCCATGGCGATCATCACCCGCTGGCGCTGGCCGCCGGACAGCTCGTGGGGCAGGGCCTTGAGGCGTTTATGGGGCTCGGGGATGCCCACCAGTTCCAGCAACTCCAGGGTGCGTTTGGTGGCCACCTTGCCGGTAAGCCCCTTGTGCAGGCCGAGCACTTCGTTGATCTGCTTCTCGATGGAGTGCAGCGGGTTCAACGAGGTCATCGGCTCCTGGAAAATCATCGCAATCCGGTTGCCGCGGATATGCCGGATGGTCTTTTCCTTCAGGGTCAGCAAATCGTGGTTGGCGTACTGGATCGTGCCCGACGGGTGACGTGCCAGCGGGTAAGGCAGCAGGCGCAAAATCGAGTGCGCCGTGACCGACTTGCCCGAGCCGCTTTCGCCCACCAGTGCCAGGGTTTCGCCGCGCTTGATATCGAAGCTGACGTTGTTCACCACCCGCTGGTGGCTGTTGCCTACGACGAACTCGACGGAGAGGTCGCGGACTTCGATCAGATTGTCCTGATTCATCTCATTTCCTCGGGTCGAAGGCATCGCGAGCGGACTCGCCGATAAACACCAGCAGACTCAACATGATCGCCAGCACGGCAAACGCACTCATGCCCAGCCACGGCGCCTGCAGGTTGGATTTGCCCTGGGCCACCAGTTCACCCAGGGACGGCGAGCCGGCCGGCAGGCCAAAGCCCAGGAAGTCCAGCGCAGTGAGGGTGCCGATCGCCCCGGTCAGGATGAACGGCATGAAGGTCATGGTGGAGACCATGGCGTTGGGCAGGATATGGCGGAACATGATCGCGCCGTTCTGCATTCCCAGCGCCCGGGCCGCCCGCACATATTCCAGGTTACGCCCGCGCAGGAACTCGGCGCGCACCACGTCCACCAGGCTCATCCAGGAAAACAGCAGCATGATCCCCAGCAGCCACCAGAAGTTGGGTTGCACGAAGCTGGCGAGGATGATCAGCAGGTACAGCACCGGCAAGCCGGACCAGATTTCCAGGAAACGCTGGCCGGCCAGGTCGACCCAGCCACCGTAGAAGCCCTGCAACGCGCCGGCGATCACGCCGATGATCGAGCTGAGCACGGTGAGCGTCAGGGCAAACAGCACGGAAATCCTGAAGCCGTAGATCACCCGCGCCAGCACATCGCGGCCCTGGTCATCGGTGCCCAGCAGGTTGTCCCGTGACGGCGGGGCGGGGGCCGGAACTTTCAGGTCGTAGTTGATGCTCTGGTAGCTGTACGGAATCGGCGCCCACAACGTCCAGGCGTCCTTGGCCTTGAGCAGCTCCTGGATATACGGGCTCTTGTAGTTGGCTTCCAGCGGGAATTCGCCGCCGAAGGTGGTCTCGGGGTAGCGCTTGAGCGCCGGGAAGTACCAGTCGCCGTCGTAGTGCACCGCCAGCGGCTTGTCGTTGGCGATCAACTCGGCGCCCAGGCTCAGGCCGAACAGGATCAAAAACAGCCACAGCGACCACCAGCCACGCTTGTTGGCCTTGAAACGCTCGAACCGGCGACGATTGAGGGGGGATAGATTCATCTCAATGCTCCCGGCTGGCGAAGTCGATGCGCGGATCGACCAGGGTGTAGGTGAGGTCGCCGATCAGCTTCACCACCAACCCCAGCAGGGTGAAGATAAACAGGGTGCCGAACACCACCGGGTAGTCGCGGTTGATCGCCGCTTCAAAGCTCATCAGGCCCAGGCCGTCGAGGGAGAAGATCACTTCCACCAGCAACGAGCCGGTGAAGAAGATGCCGATAAAGGCCGACGGGAAGCCGGCAATCACCAGCAGCATCGCGTTGCGAAACACATGGCCGTACAGCACGCGGTGGTTGGTCAGGCCCTTGGCCTTGGCGGTGACCACGTACTGCTTGTTGATCTCGTCGAGGAAGCTGTTTTTGGTCAGCAGGGTCATGGTGGCGAAGTTGCCGATCACCAGGGCGGTCACCGGCAGGGCAAGGTGCCAGAAGTAATCGAGGACCTTGCCGCCCCAGCTCAATTCATCAAAGTTGTTGGACGTGAGCCCGCGTAACGGAAACCAGTCGAAGTAACTGCCGCCGGCGAACACCACGATCAGCAGGATCGCAAACAGGAACGCCGGGATCGCGTAGCCGACGATGATCGCCGAGCTGGTCCAGACGTCGAAGTGGCTGCCGTGCCGCGTAGCCTTGGCGATCCCCAGGGGGATCGACACCAGGTACATGATCAGGGTGCTCCACAACCCGAGGGAGATGGACACCGGCATCTTTTCCTTGATCAGGTCGATGACCTTCGCATCGCGAAAGAAGCTGTCGCCAAAATCCAGCCGGGCGTAGTTCTTGACCATGATCCACAAGCGTTCCGGCGCCGACTTGTCGAAGCCGTACATCTTCTCGATTTCCTTCACCAGCGCCGGGTCCAGGCCCTGGGCGCCGCGGTAGCTGGAACCGGCCACCGAGACTTCGGCACCGCCCCCGGCAATCCGGCTGGTGGCGCCTTCAAAGCCTTCGAGCTTGGCGATCATCTGCTCCACCGGGCCACCCGGGGCGGCCTGGATGATCACAAAGTTGATCAGCAAAATGCCGAACAGGGTCGGGATGATCAGCAGCAGTCGACGAAAAATATAGGCCAGCATCTCAGTCGCCCCCGCTCGCCGGATCGGCGCTCTGGTTGGTGTCCACGGTTATCGCAGGTTTCACGTCGGGTTTGCTCCACCAGGTGGCGGTGCCGACGTCATACCGTGGCGAGACCTTCGGATGGCCGAGGTGGTCCCAATACGCCACGCGGAAGGTCTTGATGTGCCAGTTGGGGATCACGTAGTAGCCGAACTGCAGCACGCGGTCCAGGGCCTTGGCGTGGGCCACCAGGCTCTTGCGCGAGTCGGAGTCGATGAGTTCTTCCACCAACTGGTCGATGGCCGGGTCTTTCAGGCCGATGTAGTTGCGGCTGCCGGGCTTGTCGGCGCTGGATGACTTCCAGTACTCGCGCTGCTCGTTACCGGGCGATGAGGATTGCGGGAAGCTGCCCACCACCATGTCGAAATCCCGCGAACGGATGCGGTTGATGTACTGCGAGATGTCGACCCGGCGAATCACCAGGTCGATCCCCAGGTCTGCCAGATTGCGCTTGAACGGCAACAGGATGCGTTCGAACTCGGTCTGTGCCAGCAGGAACTCGATGGTCACGGGCTTGCCGGTGGTGTCGACCATCTTGTCGTCGACGATCTTCCAGCCGGCCTCTTGCAGCAGTTGATAGGCCTCGCGCTGCTGGGTGCGGATCATGCCGCTGGCGTCGGTCTTCGATGGCTCGAAGGCTTCGGTAAACACCTGGGGCGGGATCTTGTCCCGCAGCGGTTCAAGAATCGCCAGCTCATCCGGGCCGGGCAGGCCGGTGGCGGCCATCTCGGAGTTTTCGAAATAACTGCGGCTGCGGGTGTAGGCGCCGTTGAACAGTTGCTTGTTGCTCCATTCAAAGTCCAGCAACAGGCTGATGGCCTTGCGCACCCGCACATCCTGGAACATCGGTTTGCGGGTGTTGAACACGAAGCCCTGCATGCCGGTGGGGTTGCCGTTGGGGATTTCTTCCTTGATCAGGCGGCCCTGGGTGACGGCGGGGGTGTTGTAGGCATTGGCCCAGTTTTTCGCGCTGATTTCCAGCCAGTAATCGAACTGCCCGGCCTTGAGGGCTTCGAGGGCCACGGTGTTGTCGCGGTAGTAATCGGTGACCCGGTAATCGAAGTTGTAGAAACCCTTGTTGATCGGCAGGTCCTTGGCCCAGTAGTCCTTGACCCGCTCGTAGCGGACCGAGCGCCCGGCCTTGACCTCGGCCACCTTGTACGGGCCGCTGCCCAGCGGAATCTCCAGGTTGCCCTTAGAGAAGTCGCGGCCCTCCCAGTAATGCTTGGGCAACACTGTCAGTTGCCCAAGGATCAGCGGCAGTTCGCGGTTGTTGGTGCGCTTGAACTTGAACAGCACCCGCAGCGGGTCTTCGGCGATCACTTCGTCGACATCCGCGTAGTAGGTCTTGAAGATCGGCGAGCCGTCCTTCATCAGCGTCTGGAAGCTGAACACCACGTCTTCGGCACGGATCGGGTGGCCGTCGTGGAAGCGCGCTTCGGGGCGAATGTAGAAGCGTACCCAACTGTTGTCCGGGGCCTTTTCGATCTTGCCGGCTACCAGGCCGTATTCGGTGATGGGTTCGTCCAGGCTTTGCTGGGCGAGGGTGTCGTAGATCAGGCCGATATCATCTGCCGGCACGCCCTTGCTGATGAATGGGTTGAGGCTGTCGAAGCTGCCCATGCTGGATACGCGGAAGGTACCACCCTTGGGGGCATCCGGATTTACGTAGTCGACGTGTTTGAAATCGGCGGGGTACTTGGGCGGTTCGTTGTAGAGGGTCAGGGCATGTTGCGGGGCCGCATTGGCCGCGGCGCAAAACAGCAGGCTGCCAAGGATCGCAGTACGCAAAGGTATCATTGGGCTTTCTCCGAAGCTTTCAGCCACCATGCGCTCAGGCCCAGGCTGTAGGGCGGCGTGGTGACGAAGGCGAACCGGTTGCGGTACGCCAGGCGATGATAGTTGAGGTACCAGTTGGGAATACTGTAGTGCTGCCACAGCAGGACGCGATCCAGCGCCCGGCCGGCGGCCAACTGTTCTTCACGGGTTTGCGCCGCCAGCAGTTGGTCCAGCAGGTGGTCGACCACCGGGTTGGCGATGCCTGCGTAATTCTTGCTGCCCTTGATCCCCGCCTGGCTGGAGTGGAAATACTGCCACTGCTCAAGGCCGGGGCTGAGGGTCTGGTTGAGGGTCATCAGAATCATGTCGAAGTCGAACTGATCGAGGCGTTGTTTGTACTGTGCGCGGTCTACCGTGCGCAAGCGGGCATCGACGCCGATGCTTGTCAGATTCTCGACATAGGGCTGCAGGATGCGCTCCAGGTTCGGGTTCACCAGCAGAATCTCCAGCCTCAGCGGCTGCCCGTCACTGTTGAGCAAGCGTTGCCCGGACAGCTTCCAGCCGGCGTCCGCCAACAATGCGAGGGCGCGGCGCATCGTGTCGCGAGGAATGCCGCGACCGTCGGTCTGGGGCAGGCTGAAGGGCTGGGTAAACAGGTTGGCCGGCAGTTGGTCGCGATAGGGCGACAGCATCAGCCACTCATGGCCGGTCGGCACGCCGGTGGCGGAGAACTCGCTGTTGGGGTAATAGCTGAGGCTGCGTTTATAGGCGCCGCTGAACAGGGTGCGGTTGGTCCACTCGAAATCGAACATCAGCCCCAACGCTTCGCGGACCTTGGCCTGGCTGAAGGCCGGGCGCCGGCTGTTCATGAACAGGCCCTGGCTCTGGGTCGGTATCTGGTGGGCGATCTGCGCCTTGATCACATCGCCACGGTTGACCGCCGGGAAGTTGTAGCCGTTGGCCCAGTTCTTCGCCTGGTGCTCGATATAGATATCGAACTCGCCGGCCTTGAACGCTTCGAAGGCCACGTCGCTGTCGCGGTAGAACTCCACCTCGACCTTGTCGTAGTTATACAAACCACGGTTGACCGCCAGGTCCTTGCCCCAGTAATCCTTGACCCGCTCGAACACCAGTTGTCGCCCGGGGCTGACCTTGCTGATGCGGTAAGGCCCACTGCCCAGCGGCGGCTCGAAGGTGGTGGCCTTGAAATCGCGGTTTTTCCAGTAATGCTGGGGCAATACCGGTAGCTCGCCCAGGCGCAGGATCAGCAACGGGTTGCCGGCGCGCTTGAACACAAAACGAATGCGATGCCGGTTAAGAATGTCGACCCGGGCCACTTCCTGCAGGTTGGTGCGGTACTGCGGGTGACCTTCGGTCAGCAGCGTGCGATAGGAAAACGCCACGTCGTAGGCGGTGATCGGCTTGCCATCGTGAAACCGCGCTTCAGGGCGCAGGTTGAACACTACCCAGCTGCGGTCCTCGCTGTATTCCACCGATTGGGCAATCAGGCCGTAGCTGGAGGTGGGTTCATCGCCGGAAGGGGCATATTGGCCGGTGCCGACCATCAACGGCTCATTGAGCTCGTTAACCCCATATTGCAGGAAATTGGCGGTGGAAACCGGGCTGGAACCCTTGAAGGTGTACGGGTTGAGGGTGTCGAAAGTGCCAAACGCCATGACCCGCAAGGTGCCGCCCTTGGGCGCTGCGGGGTTTACCCAGTCGAAGTGGGTGAATTTGGCCGGGTACTTGAGCGTGCCGAACTGCGCATAACCGTGGCTCTCGGTAATGGTCGCGTTCGCGGAAAAGCTCAAGGCCAGACTTATTAGTAGAAGGAGGGGACGCTTCAAGTCAGGGATCCGATCCAGGCGGCTTGGGCTTTATGAACCGTACAGTAACAGCTTGTTCCGATTGGAAAAAGGCTGGCGCCGCAGGAGGGAGACTACAGGCTTGGATGGGGGTTGGCAGGGTGAAGAACAAAGGGGGAGCTGTTGCCAGTTCCCCCTCGTGTTTGCTGCTTAGCGCGGCCCGGAAACCACCAGCATCTGCCCAGGTTTCAGGGCCTGGCCAGTGCGTGGGTTCCAGCGCTTGAGATGTTGCATCTCGACGTTGAAGCGCTTGGCGACGATGTACAGCGAATCGCCTTTCTTGACCTTGTACTGCACCGGCTTCTTGCTGTCGGCCTTGGCCACCAGCTTGCGGGTGTCCTGCATCACCAGGGTCTGGCCGACCTTGAGCGCCTGCCCGTTGAGCTTGTTCCAGCGCTGCAGGTCATGAACATCGACCTTGTTGGCCTTGGCGATCAGCGTCAGGTTGTCGCCGCTGCGCACCTTGTAGTTGCGGGTGCGACCGGCAATGGCCTTGTGCTCAACGTCGTCGAACACCGGCTTTTTCGGCCGCATGCTCAGCAATTCTTCGGGCTTCATCGCCGAAAGGCTGCTGGCCAGCAACTGCGCCTTGGACGTCGGCACCAGCAAATGCTGCGGGCCGTCCAGGGTGGTGCGCTGTTTCAAGGCCGGGTTGAGCTGGAACAGCTCGTCTTCGTCGATCTCGGCCAGCGCGGCGACCCGTGACAGGTCCATGCTGGTCTTGATTTCTACCACTTCGAAGTACGGCGTGTTGGCGATCGGGTTCAGGTTGACGCCATACGCCTCGGGGGCCAGCACCACCTGGGACAGCGCCAGGAACTTGGGCACGTAGTCCTTGGTTTCCTGGGGCAGTGGCAGGTTCCAGTAGTCCGTCGGCAAACCGAGCTTCTCGTTACGCTCGATGGCCCGGCTGACCGTGCCCTCACCGGCGTTGTAAGCCGCCAGGGCCAGCAACCAGTCGCCGTTGAACATGTCATGCAGGCGAGTCAGGTAGTCCAGGGCAGCGGTGGTGGAGGCGGTGATGTCGCGGCGGCCGTCGTAGGCGCGGGTCTGGCGCAGGTTGAAATAGCGCCCGGTGGCGGGAACGAACTGCCACAGGCCGACCGCATCGCTGCGGGAATAGGCCATTGGGTTGTAGGCACTTTCAATCACTGGCAGCAGCGCCAGCTCCAGCGGCATGTTGCGTTCTTCAAGGCGTTCGACGATGTAATGAATATAGAGGCTGCCGCGTTCGCCGGCGTTCTCGAGGAAGGATGGGTTGCTGGCAAACCACAATCGTTGCTGTTCAATGCGCGGGTTGACGCCTAACCCGTCCTGCAATTGAAAGCCCCGGCGCATGCGTTCCCAGACATCCTGGGGCACTTCCGGGCTTGGCTTCTCTGATAGCCAAAGGGGTTTTTGCTTGATCTTGGCGGTAAGGTTTGGCTTGGGTTGCACGGTGGATTGTGCGGCAAAATGGGTCGATTGGCAGCCCGCCAGAGTAGCGGACACAGCCACCGCCACGGCTTGAGCCAGGCGGGTCAATGCGTCTGAATGGTTGGTTTTACGAATAGATGACGACATTGGCTGGAAGTAAGTTCCGGGCAAAAATGTCGGGCGATTCTAGAAAGCGCGTGGGTTGCGGTCAACCATTCAGAAATTACGTACTAAATTCCGCGCGCTTAGAACGTATCTTTCCACGACCTCAAGCTAGCAAACACCTCACTCCCGGCCCGGTTATCGCGGCCATTCCGTTCGTCCGCTTTTTCTTTAACGGATGTTTCAGAGGTCCGCAGAAAAGGGTTGGTGCGTTTTTCCAGGGCCAAAGTCGAAGGCAATGTTATCTGGCCGTTCGCCCGCAGTTGCCGCACGTTCTCCACCCGTTCGGCGATATCCGCGTTATGCGGTTCCACGGCCTGGGCGAATTTCAGGTTACTTTGTGTGTATTCGTGGGTGCAGTACACCAGCGTGTTGGCCGGCAAGGCCGCCAGGCGCTCCAGTGAGGTGTGCATTTGCTGCGGGGTGCCTTCGAACAGGCGGCCACAACCGGCGGCGAAGAGGGTGTCGCCACAGAACAGCACGCCCTCGTGATAAAAGGCGATGTGCCCCAGGGTATGGCCGGGTACGGCAAACACCTCGAAGTCCCAACCCAGCACGTTGATGCGGTCGTTATCCTGGAGTGCCACGTCCCGCGCCGGGATCTTTTCATTTGCCGGGCCGTAGACCGTGGCGCCTGAAACACTTTTAAGTTGCTCGACGCCGCCGACATGATCATGGTGATGGTGAGTCACCAGGATGTCGCTGAGGGTCCACTCGGGATGCTGCTGGAGCCAGGCCAGCACGGGCGCGGCATCACCGGGATCGACCACCGCGCAGCGCTTGTTCGGCTGATCCTGTAACAACCAGATGTAGTTATCGGTGAAGGCGGGCAGGGCACTGATCTGTATCATTCTTTGATTCGCCAAGCTGAACACATTGGTGCATCTTAGAGCTTCTTGGCGCGTTGGAGAATGCAATGACTGATAAAGCGTTCGCCCAGGCCGATCCCGAGTGGCTGGCACTGATCAGTGCCGCCCGTGAATGGCTGTCCGGGCCTGTCGGGCAATTTTTACTGGATGAAGAACGGCGCATGCTCGAAGACGAGCTGGGTCGGTTCTTTGGTGGTTACCTGGTGCATTACGGGCCGTCGGCACAAACCCCGCCGTCGGCACCCCAGGTGCAACGCAATGTGCGCCTGGGGGCGCCGCTGCCGGGGGTTGAAATCGTCTGCGAGGAGCAGGCCTGGCCGTTGAGCGAGCATGCGGCCGATGTGGTGGTGATGCAGCATGGCCTGGATTTCTGCCTGTCGCCCCACGGTTTGCTGCGCGAAGCGGCCAGCAGCGTGCGCCCTGGTGGCCATTTGCTGATCATTGGCATCAACCCCTGGAGCAGTTGGGGCTTGCGCCATGTGTTCGCCCATGACGGGCTGCGCCAGGCGCGCTGCATCTCGCCGTCGCGAGTCGGCGACTGGTTGAACCTGCTGGGCTTTGCGCTGGAGAAACGCCGCTTCGGGTGCTATCGTCCGCCGCTTGCGTCTGCCAAGTGGCAAGGCCGGCTGGCCGGCTGGGAACGCAGGGCCGGTGCCTGGCAATTGTCCGGCGGGGGGTTCTACCTGTTGGTGGCGCGCAAGATCGTCGTTGGCCTGCGCCCGGTGCGCCAGGTGCGTCGCGAGCCGATGGGCAAGCTGGTGCCGATGCCGATGGCCAAGGTCAATCGCAAGCAGAGCGAACAGTAAACATACCTTTTTGATTTCAGGTCGAGCCTCTCGACCTCGGGCACTTGTCGGTCGATTATCGGCAACCCGCTTTGATGGATCCCGCTTTAATGGACAGTGAAATGACCGATACCGTAGAACTCTTCACCGATGGCGCGTGCAAGGGCAACCCCGGCCCCGGCGGATGGGGCGCCTTGCTGGTGTGCAAGGGCGTGGAGAAGGAACTGTGGGGCGGCGAAGCCAACACCACCAACAACCGCATGGAACTGATGGGCGCGATCCGTGGCCTGGAAGAGCTCAAGCGCCGTTGCGACGTATTGCTGGTGACCGACTCCCAGTACGTGATGAAGGGCATCAACGAGTGGATGGTCAACTGGAAGAAGCGCGGCTGGAAGACTGCGGCCAAGGAGCCGGTGAAAAACGCCGACCTGTGGCAATTGCTCGATGAGCAATGCAATCGCCACAACATCACCTGGAAATGGGTGCGCGGGCACATCGGCCATCCCGGCAACGAGCGGGCCGACCAACTGGCCAACCGCGGTGTGGATGAAGTGCGCGGCTACAAACAGAGCTGATGCCGTCTGACGTGTTAAGATCCCGCCCCTTGAAATGTACCAAACCGTTGAGAGCTGAACCCTGATGGCCATCCGATCTGTTGTACTCGATACCGAAACCACCGGCATGCCGGTGACCGACGGCCACCGGATCATTGAAATCGGCTGTGTCGAACTGATGGGCCGCCGCCTCACCGGCCGGCACTTCCACGTCTACCTGCAACCGGATCGGGAAAGTGACGAAGGCGCCATTGGCGTCCACGGCATCACCAACGAATTCCTGGTGGGCAAGCCACGGTTTGCCGAAGTGGCGGATGAGTTCTTCGAGTTCATCAACGGCGCGCAACTGATCATCCATAACGCGGCGTTCGACGTTGGCTTCATCAACAACGAATTCGCGCTGATGGGGCAGACCGACCGGGCCGATATCACCCGGCACTGCTCGATCCTCGACACCTTGATGATGGCGCGTGAGCGTCACCCGGGCCAGCGCAACAGCCTCGATGCGTTGTGCAAACGCTATGGCGTCGACAACTCCGGCCGTGAACTCCACGGCGCGTTGCTCGACTCCGAGATTCTCGCCGACGTCTACCTGACCATGACCGGTGGCCAGACCAGCCTGTCCCTGGCCGGTAATGCCTCGGACGGCAATGGTTCGGCGGAAGGCTCGGGCAATCGTCCTTCGGAAATCCGCCGCCTGCCAGCGGATCGCCAGCCCACTACGATCATTCGCGCCAGCGAGCAGGACATGGCCGAACACGCGGCGCGCCTTGAGGCGATCGCCAAGTCTGCCGGCGCACCCGCGCTGTGGACCCAATTGACCCAGCAATAACCTTTACCCCAGCGCCAGCCCCTGGCTGGCCCTGATCAGGTCATATGCCTTGCGCGCAATCGGGTTCGCCGTGTTCGGACGGATCCACAGGTAGTACGTGACCTCCGGCATCCTCGGCAATCCATCGTTTTCCCCCAATACTCGCATATCCGGCCCGAGCATCTCCATGCTCCGTGGGGTCACGCCGAGCCCTGCGCGGGTTGCCGCCTTGATACCGATCAGGTTCGATGCCAGGTACGCCTGGCGCCACGGGATATTCGCCCGTTCCAGCGCCTCAAGGGCGTAGCGCCGATAAATGCTCGGCTCATCCACCAGAATCAATGGCAGCGGCTCGCTTGGCGAGTGAATGTATTGCGCCGAACAAATCCACCACACCGGCGAGGTGCGCAGTGCAAAGCCCTCCAGGTTGGCATCGGCGCGGGTGGAAATCACCATGTCGACCTTGCCCCGGTGCAGGTCATCCATCAGGAACGGGCTGCGCCCGACGTCGATCTCCAGGCGCAGGCGCGGTGCCGAGCGGGCGATGTGGCTGAGGATCGGCGGCAGGATGGTGTCGGCGATGTCGTGGGGCGAGCCGATACGCAGTACGCCGCTGAGGCTGCTTTCCCGCAAGGAATTGAGTGCATCGTCATTCAGCGAGAGCATCTGCCGCGCATGCCGCAACAGCTGCATCCCGGGTTCTGTCAGTTGTTTTTGCCGGCCACGTTTTTCAAACAGGCTGACGCCCACTTGTTGTTCCAGACGCTGCATATGCTGGGTGACGGAAGATTGTGTGCGTGCCAGGTGAGTGCCGGCTTCGGCAAAGCTGTGGTGGTCGACCACGGCGATAAAGGTGCGGAGCAGTTCAAGATCGAGGGTCGACATGGCCATTCCAGGGCGTTTTTATATCAAGGGTGCGAAGATAAACATTACAGATGTTTATGTTTTGTCGCGCCGGGTTTTTACGAGGGCTAATGAATTCGAGTATATGGCCAAAAGTCAGCGCGTCCATATACGGGAAGTTATAACGATATTAGATATTTGAATTTCCGTTAGGCCGGCACTCTCCCTAGCATGCCCCCACATCAGGTCGGGGTACGCCGATCGCTAATGAGGGGAGTTCCATGGGGTTTGTGCGCGCGGCGGTAAAACGAAGGTTGCCTGTGGTCCTGGGCGCGTTGATCGCCCTGGGCGGCAGCGCAGTGGCTCAGGCCGATGCGACCCTGGACAAGATCCAGCAGCGCCATGTGCTGGTGGTCGGCGTGCTGCTGTCTGGCGGGCCGTTTGGCGGCATCGACCCCACCACCCAGAAGCCCAGGGGCTTGAACGTCGACCTGGCCAACGAGCTGGGTCGTCAGTTGGGCGCCGAGGTGCAGCTGGTGCCGGTATTGCCGGCCAACCGTGTGCAGTTCCTGCAACAGGGCAAGGTCGACCTGCTGATCGCCAATATGGAATGGACCGCCGAGCGTGGCGAGATCCTCGGGTTCGTGCCGACGCCGTTCTACAAGATCGGCGGCACTGCTGCCGTACTCAAGGACAGCAAGATCACCCGCTGGGAAGATCTCAAGGACCAGCCGGTGTGCACCTCCCAGGGCAGCAGCTACGTCAAGCCGCTGACCGAACTGGGCGCGCAGATCAAGGCCTTCAAGAGCTCTTCGGAATCCCTGCTGGCCCTGCGCGGCAACAACTGCGTCGCTGCGGTGCATGACTCCACCCTGGTCAACCCGCTGATCAACGACAGCGCCGAATGGAAAGATTACCGCGCCCTCAGTCCCGAGCTGAACCCGGCGCCATCGGTAATCTGGACCCGCCGTGGCGAGAGCGACACCCAGGCCAAACTCGACCCCATCGTCAAGGACCTGCACCGCAGCGGCTGGCTGATCGAAGCCCAGACCCGCAACCACATCACCCCGGCGTCCCCGGCGCTGGTGGAGTTGCAGAAACAGTTCAAGGGTGCCTGACACATGACATTGAGAGCCCTGACTGCCTTGGGCCTGGCACTGTGCGCCAGCCTGGTCCACGCCGACGCCACCCTCGACAAGATCCAGCAACGCCACGCCATCAGCGTCGGCGTGATCCTCAGCGGTCCGCCGTTTGGCACCATCGACCCCAAGACCGGCGAACACCTGGGCTACAACGTCGAACTGGCCAAGGGCCTGGGCCAGGCGCTGGGTGTGGAGACCAGGACCGTTTCGGTGCTGGCGCCCAACCGCGTGCAGTTCCTGCAACAGGGCAAGGTCGACGTGCTGATCGCCAACATGCAGTACACCGACGAACGCGCCGAGATTCTCGACTACGTGCCCACGCCCTATGAAGAAGTCGGCGGCGCGGCGTTGATCCGCAAAGGCGCCGGCATCACCCAGTGGGCCGACCTCAAGGACAAGCCGGTGTGCGTGTCCCAGGGCAGCAACTTCATCAAGCCGTTGCAGGAAACCTACGGCGCGCAGATCAAGGCGTTCCGCAGCCAGTCCGAATCCCTGCTGTCGTTGCGCGGCAACGGCTGCGTGGCGGCGGTGCACGTCAGCCCGACCATGCATGCGCTGCTGGAGGATGCCGAATGGTCCGGCTACGAGATCCCGTTGCCGGGGGATTTGATCCCGTCCAAATCCGTGATCTGGATCCGCAAAGGCGAACACGACACCCAGGCCAGGCTCGACGCCATCGTGCGCGACTGGCATCGCAGCGGCTGGTTGATCGCCCTCGGCGAACGTACCGGCATGGCTCCGTCCCAAGCCCTGCGTGATCTGCACGAGCAGTACAGCCATGAGTGAAGCGCTATTCGCCACCCTGCAACAACTGCTCGGCGCCGCCCATGTGCAGCGCAGCGAAGACGCCGCCCAGTACCTGACCGACAAACAGGGCCGCTACACCGGCCAGGTGATCGCCGTGGTGCACCCGGCCAACACCGAGGAAGTGGCCGCCGTGGTGCGTGCGTGTGTCGCCCTGGAAGCGCCCATCGTGGTCCAGGGCGGCAACACCGGCCTGATGGCGGGTGCCACACCGGATGCCAGCGGCCGCGCGGTATTGTTGCTGCTCGACCGCATGAACCGGGTGCGCGTGATCGATACCGACAACGACACCCTGACCGTCGAAGCCGGCTGCATCCTGCAAAACATCCAGGACGTGGCCCGTGAAGCCGGTCGCCTGTTTCCATTGAGTCTTGGCGCCGAAGGCAGTTGCACCATCGGCGGCAACCTTGGCACCAATGCAGGCGGCACCGCCGTGCTGCGTTATGGCAACACCCGCGAGTTGACCCTGGGCCTGGAAGTGGTGACCGCCGAAGGCGAAATCTGGAATGGCCTGCGAGGGTTGCGCAAGGACAACACCGGCTACGACCTGCGGGATTTGTACGTGGGCAGCGAAGGTACCCTCGGGATTATCACCGCCGCGACCCTGAAGCTGTTCCCGCTGCCCAAGGCCCAGGCGACAGCGCTGCTGGCGTTTGACGAGTTGGCCCAGGCGGTGGCGTTCCTGTCCCATGCCCGCGCCGGTTTTGGTGCAAACCTCACTGCATTCGAATTGCTCAGCGCCGATTGCCTGGCGTTGTTGCGCGAGCAATTTCCCGAGGGCCCGCAACCGTTTCTCAACGCCAGCCAACCCTGGTTTGCCTTGCTGGAGCTGTCGGATAACCACGGTGAAACCCACGCCCGCGAAGCCTTCGAAACGGTCCTCGGTGAAGCCTTCGAACAGTCACTGCTGGCCGACGCACTGATCGCCGAAAGCCTGGCGCAAAGCGAAGCGCTATGGCTGCTGCGGGAGAGCATGAGCGAAGCGCAGAAGCGTGCCGGACGCAATATGAAGCACGATATCTCGGTGCCCATTTCGCAAATCGTCGCCTTCGTCGCCCATACCGATGCGCTGTTGCAGACGCATTTCCCCGGTGTTCGCAACTTCACGTTCGGGCACCTGGGGGACGGCAACCTGCATTACAACGTGGCCCATCCGCTGGATTCAACGGTCGACGCGCACATGCGCAACTACGCCGAATTGAGCTTGCTGGTACATGACAGCGCCCATGCCCATGGCGGCTCCATCAGCGCCGAACACGGGATTGGCCAGCGCAAGGTCGGCCTGCTGGGCCGCTACAAAAGCGCGGTGGAACTGGACCTGATGCGCCGCATCAAGCGGGCCCTCGACCCGAAAAACCTGCTCAATCCCGGCAAAGTCATTGAGGTGCAGCCATGACCGTTCGCTTGTCCAAGCGGGTGCAGCGCGTGTCGCTGTCGGCCAATGCGGCGGCCAAATCCCGCGCCACGGAATTGCGTGACGCCGGCCGCGACATTCTGGACCTGACCACCGGCGAGCCGGATTTCGATACCCCGGAGCACATCAAGCAAGCCGCCTGCGCAGCCATTGCTGCGGGCGCCACCAAGTACACGCCGACACCCGGGGTAAAAGCCTTGCGCGTGGCCGTGCAGCGAAAACTGGCCGAGGAAAACCACCTGGACTATTCGCTGCCGAATATCGTGATCGCCAACGGCGCGAAACAAATCATCTTCAACGCCTTCGCCGCAACCCTCGACGACGGCGATCAAGTGCTGGTGCCGACGCCTTACTGGCCGTCGTTCCCCGACAGCGTGCGCTTCAACGGTGGCGAGCCGGTTTTTATCGAGTGCGGGCTGGAGCAGGGTTGCAAACTGCTGCCCGCCCAGCTGGAGCAACACATCAATCAACGCACGCGCTGGCTGATCCTTAACGGCCCGGGCAACCCGAGCGGTGCGGTGTATAGCGAGGCTGAACTGCACGCGCTGGCCGAGGTGCTGCGTCGCCATCCCCAGGTGCTGGTGCTGCTGGATGAACTCTACGAACACATCCGCTTCGACGGTCGCCCGGCCCAGAGCCTGCTGAACGTTGCGCCGTATTTGCAGGACCGTTGCCTGCTGGTGGGCGGCGTGTCCAAGACCTACGCCATGACGGGCTGGCGCATCGGTTTCGGCGCCGGGCCGCAGGCCTTGACCCATGCAATGGCGGTTGTTCAGTCGCAATCCACCTCCGGTGCTTCCTCCGTGGGCCAGGCTGCTGCATTGGCGGCATTCACCGGCGGGCTGGGCTTTTTGGCCGAGCAGGTAGCGGCCTATCAGCTGCGCCGGGACCTGTTGATGATGGCCCTCGGCACCGTCGTGGGCCTGGAAGTACTCGAACCCCAGGGCGGCTTTTTCGTGTTCGTGCGTTGCGCCGGTTTGCTTGGCCGCTATCGCCCGGACGGTCAGCGCCTGAACGATGACGGCGATGTCGTCGCGTACTTGCTGGAGGAGGGCGTCGCCGGAGTAGCGGGCAGTGCCTACGGCCTGTCGCCGTGGTTTCGCCTGTCCATCGCCACGGCGACCGACAGCGTGGCCGAGGCCGGCCGCCGTATCGCTGTCGCCTGCGGCAAGCTGCGGGGCGTCGAATGAGTCATTGGCTGGAGCTTTTTGTGCACTGGGCCGCCGGTATCGGCCTCAACTACAGCTTCCTGCTGGATGCCTATCAGCGCGGCACCCTGGAGCAGGGCGCGCTGACCACCGTGCTGTTGTGCCTGTTCACCATCGTCGGCAGCCTGCTGGCCGGGATCAGCCTGGCAGCGCTGCTGACTTCCGGCAACCCGTGGCTGGCCAAACCGGCGCGGGTGTTTATCGAAGTCACCCGCAACACGCCGACCCTGGTGCAGCTGTACTGCGCATTCCTGGTGTTGAACATGCTGCTGACCCAGGCCGTCGGCGCGGCCAACCCGCTGACGCCGTTTGCCTGGGTGGTGATCGTGATTTCGCTGCACAAGGGCGCGTTCCACGCCGAAGCCCTGCGCGCCGGCATCGAGGCGGTGCCCGCCGTGACCCTGGAAGCCGCCAGCTCCCTGGCGTTCAGCAGCCGGCAATTGCTGTGGAATGTGCAGTTGCCGTTGGCCCTGCGCTTCGCGCTGCCGTCGCTGATCAACAACCTGATCGACCTGGTGAAAATGACCGCCGTGGCCTCGGCCATCGCCGTGGGCGATATCACCTACGCCTCGATCATGATCTGGACCCAGAGCGACAATGTGCTGGAGCTGATGATTCTGATCCTGAGCTTTTTCGGCTTGCTGAGTTTTACCGTCAATTGTGTGGGGCGCTGGCTGGAAGCGCGCCTGAGGATGCCCGGCTATGGCCATTGATTCATTCCCGGTGCTGTCGGCGTTGCTGCAATGGTCGCCGGCGCTGGTGACTGGTTTCGGCCAGAACATCCTGATCAGCCTGGTGGCGATTGGTCTTGGTTCGCTGCTGGGCCTGATGGTGGGCGCGTTGGCCCTGTCACCCCTGCGCCTGCTGCGGTTGCCCGCGCGGATCTGGGTGCAGGTTTTCCGCAATGCACCGTGGCTGGTGCTGATCTATTTCACCACCTACGTGTTCCCGTTCGAGATCCATATCGGCAGCAGCTACGTGTCGTTCCCGGACTGGGTCAAGGTGACGATTGGCCTGGCATTGCCGGCCAGCGCCAACGTGGCGGAGATCTTTCGCGGCGCCATCGGCTCGATCCCCAGCACCCAATGGGAAGCGGCGCGCTCGCTGGCATTTACCCGCGGCCAGATATTCAGCTCGATCATTCTGCCCCAGTGCTTCAAGCGCATGTTGCCGCCGTGGATGAACCTCTACGCGGTGGTCACCATGGGCACCGCCCTGGCGTCGCTGGTGGGCGTGCACGACGTGATCGATACCGCACAGATCGCCAGCAACACCGTGAACATGACCGGCTTTACCGTGGTGATCTACCTGAGTTTGCTGGTGCTGTTCTTTGCCTACTGCTACCCGATTTCCCGTTTGACCCAACGCCTGGAGCGCCGTTATGCCTTCTATTGAACCCCTGGTCAGCCTGCGGGATTTGCAGCTGTCGTTCGGTGACAACCGGGTGCTCAAGGGCATCGACCTCGACGTGCATCGCGGCCAGGCGGTGTCGATCATCGGCCCGTCGGGCTCGGGCAAGTCGACCATCCTGCGCTGTATCACCGGCCTGTTGCAGCCCCAGCGCGGCACCATTCGCGTGGGCGAAACCCGGGTCGATACGCTGACCCAGGAAGCCCAGCGCATCGAGTTGCGCAAGCGTGTGGGTTTTGTATTCCAGCAATACAACCTGTTCCCGCATTTGTCCGTGCTGGAAAACCTGGTGATCGCCCCGCGCAAGGTGCTCGGTCGCAACCGTGCCGATGCCGAGAAAGATGCCCGGGCGCTGTTGGCCAAGGTGCGCATGGAGCACAAGGCCGATGCCTATCCGGGCCAATTGTCCGGCGGCCAGCAGCAGCGGGTGGCGATTGCCCGGGCGTTGGCGATGCGCCCCGAGCTGATCCTGTTCGATGAAGTGACCTCGGCCCTGGACCCGGAAACCGTCGGTGAAGTACTGACGGTGATTCGCGAGCTGACCGAAGAAGGCATGACCTGCGTGCTGGTGACCCACGAAATGCGCTTTGCCGAAGAGATCAGCGACATCGTCTATTTCACCGAAAACGGCGTGATCGTCGAGCACGGCAGCGCCGAGCAGATCTTCCAGCGCCCCACCAGTGAACGGACCCAGGAATTCCTGCGCCATGCCTTGGGCGATCCCGGCCGTCGGCCACCGATCGCCAATGATCCGTACCTGTTGACCAACCTGAGCCGCTACACCCTGTCCGTCTAACAAGAGGAACCTCGTCATGAGTACCGCAAACCGTGCCGCCGTTATCGAAGACTTCCTGCAGCAGATCCGCGTCATCAACCAGCGTGGCGTAGACCGCGCGGCCCTGGTGGAAATCGTCGGGCTGCTGGAAACCCTGGCCGAGCGCCGGGACCTGTTCAACTTCAGCGAATTCCCCGCGCCGGTGCCGGGGCAGGGCAGTACCGCGTTCCGCTATCGCCTGAACGACGACGGCGACACGCCCACCCTGTACCTGAACTCGTTGCTGCCGGGCAAAAGCACCCTCCCGCACAACCACGAAACCTGGGCGATCATCAGTGCCGTTGAAGGCCAGGAAATCAACTACGTGTATGGCCGCAACGATGAAGGGCGTGAGGAAGGCTTCACCACCCTGACCCTTGAGAAAGAAGTCGTCGTGCAGCCGGGCACCTCTATCTCGTTCCTCGGTGAAGACCTGCACGGGATTCGCGTTGAGGGTGAGCAGGCGACCTTGCATTTCCACCTGTACGGCTTGCCGCTGGAATCCCTCAATGGCCGTTATGGCGTTGAAGCAGACGGCCGGATCCTCAACTACAACGCCTCGCAGATGGCGCCTTCAATCCGGGCCTATTCCTGAGCACAACACACATCAACTGTGGGAGCGGGCTTGCTCGCGAATGCGGTGGGTCAAAAACGCATTCATTGGCTGACACACCCCATTCGCGAGCAAGCCCGCTCCCACAATTGGATCCGCGTTCATCCAGGGTTTTTTATGATTGATCTGTATTACTGGCCTACGGGCAACGGCCTGAAAGTCGGCATCCTGCTGGAAGAGCTGGAGGCGGAGTACCGCCTGATTCCGGTCAACATCCGCGAAGGCGCGCAGAAGCAGGAAAGCTTCCAGCGCATCAGTGCGAATGGGCGGATTCCGGCGATTGTCGACCACCGCCTTGAAGCACCCCTGAGCCTGTTCGAGTCCGGGGCGATCCTGAACTACCTGGCGGACAAGGCCGGGCGCTTCCTGCCGCCCGCCGGTACCGCCGAGCGCCAGAAGGTCCAGGAATGGCTGTTCTGGCAGGTAGGGCATATCACCCCGTACCTGAGCCAGTTGCAGCTGTTCAAGGAGAAGGCTCCGGAACCGATTCCCTTTGCCCTGGACCTGCTGAACGCCGAAGCCACGCGCCTGTATCGGGTGCTGGAGCAGCGCCTGGCCGAGGTGCCGTATGTGGCGGGCGAATACTCGGTGGCCGACATGGCGATCTTCCCGTGGATCCAGCCCCTGCGCCAAGGCCAGGACCTGGCGGACTACCCGAACATCCAGGCCTGGCGTCTGCGCATCAAGGCGCGCCCGGCAGTCCAGCGGGCCTATGCCAAGGGCCGTGAAGTGGCCGCCGGCGAGCGTTCGCTGGCCTTGCAGTAACCCATCTATTTTTTGCGGGACTTCCATGAGCCAGACCATCACACCCGGGCAATTGCAACAATGGCTGTTTGACGGCCAGGAAATCGCCCTGTTCGACGTACGCGAGCACGGCCAATACGGCGAGGCCCACCTGTTTCACGGGGTGAACCTGCCCTATAGCCGCCTGGAACTGGAGGTGCAGCGCCTGGCACCGAATTCCCGGGTGCGCCTGGTGATCTACGACCAGGACGGCGGCGATGTGGCTGCGCGCACGGCACTGCGTTTGCAAGCGCTGGGCTACCGCCATGTGCATGTACTGGAAGGGGGGGCGAACGCTTGGCAGGCGGCGGGTTTGCAGTTGTTCGCCGGGGTGCATGTGCCGTCGAAAGCCTTTGGCGAATTGGTGGAAGAGGCCAGCCACACACCCCACGTCACCGCGCAGCAATTGGCGGACTGGCAGGCCACGGGCGAGCCGCTGGTGGTGCTGGACGGTCGGCCGTTCGATGAATACCGCAAGATGACCATTCCCGGTTCGATCTGCTGCCCCAATGGTGAGCTGGGTTACCGCGTGCACGACCTGGTGCCGGATGAAACCACGCCGATCGTGGTCAACTGCGCCGGGCGTACCCGCAGCATTATCGGCGCCCAGACGTTGATCAACCTCGGGGTGAAGAACCCGGTTTATGCCCTGGAAAACGGTACCCAGGGTTGGTACCTGGCGGATTTCAAGCTGGAGCACGGCAGCACCCGGCGTTATGCCGACGAGGTCTCGACGGATCTGGGCCGGCAGCGCGAGGCTGCCCGGCGGTTGGCGGAGCGGGCAGGGGTGGTCAGTGTCAAGGCGGAGCAGGTCCGGCAATGGGCGGCGGACCCGGCCCGTAGCCTGTTCCTGTGCGATGTGCGTACCGCTGAAGAATTTGCCGCCGGCAGTTTGCCGGGGGCGCAACACACGCCGGGCGGGCAGTTGATCCAGTCCACCGACCTGTACATCGGCGTGCGTCAGGCGCGGGTGGTGCTGTTGGACAGTGATGGTGTGCGTGCGCCGATTGTCGCCAGTTGGCTGCGGCAGTTGGGGCATGAGGCGTATGTGCTGGAGGGTGGCGTCCACAGTGGATTGGCGCTGGAGGTCAAGAAGGCCGTGTCCTTTGACGCGCTGCCGCTGATCTCGGTGCAGGCGCTGGCCGATGCGCTGAAGGACGACACCGTGGACCTGGTGGACCTGCGCCCGAGCATGATCCATCGCAAGGGCCGGATTGTCGGTTCGCGCTGGTCGATTCGTTCGCGGTTGACAGCGGGTGGGCGTCCACTGGTGCTGCTGGCTGATGATCCGGCACTGGCCGCTTTTGCTGCGTTAAGCTTGGGCGGCGATGTGCGTTTGCTCGACGGCGGCTATGCCGCGTGGGTTGCGGCCGGTTTGCCGGTGATCGAGGATGCGCAAACGCCTCCGGACAACCAGTGCATCGACTTCCTGTTCTTCACCCACGACCGTCACAGCGGCAACAAGGACGCTGCCCGCCAATATCTCGCCTGGGAAATTGGCCTGTTGGCACAGATGAGCGAAGCGGAAATCGCCAGTCTCAAGCCGTTGTTGCCCGCGTCACGGGTGCGCACCCGGCTGATTCACGCGGCGCGTACCGAAGGCGGCAATGGTGGTCGGGCGGTGAACGTACCGATCACCCGCCTGAGCACCGTGTTGTTCGACAACCTGGCCCAGATGCGTGACGCCCGCTCCCGACGCGACAGTGAGCGGGTCCTGAGTTACGGCGCACGCGGCAATCCCACCGCTTTTGCCCTTGAAGACCTGGTCACCGAACTTGAGGGTGGCTATCGCACACGGCTGTATGGCACCGGGCTCGCCGCCGCGGCGCAGACGTTCCTGGCCTACCTGCGGCCCGGCGACCATGTGTTGATCACCGACGCCGTCTATTCGCCGGTGCGCAAACTGGCCCGGGAGTTCCTCCAGCCATTCGGCATCGAAGTCAGCTATTTCGCCCCGGACGGCAGCGGCCTGGAAGCGCAACTGCAGGCCAACACCAAAATGGTCTACGCCGAAGTGCCGGGTTCGCTGCTGTATGAGCTGTGTGACCTGCCCGCGCTAGCCGCACTGTGCAAGCCGCGGGGCATTCTGTTGGCGGTGGACAACACCTGGGGCTCGGCGTACCTGTACCGCCCGCTGGCGCTGGGTGCCGACATCTCGATCATGGCCTTGACCAAGTACCTTGGCGGCCACAGTGACGTGATGATGGGCAGCGTCTGCGCCACCGAAGCGGCATGGCCGGCCCTGGCGAAAATGAGCGATACCTTTGGCAATGCAGTGAGTGCCGACGATGCCTACCTGATCCTGCGTGGCGCACGCACCCTGGCTTCCCGGCTGGACGTGCACGAGCGCCAGGCGTTGAAGATTGCCCAGTGGTTGCAGGCGCAGCCGCAGGTCAGGCGGGTGTTTCATCCGGCACTGGCGGAGCATCCTGGCCACGCGCTGTGGAAGCGTGACTTCAGCGGGAGCAACGGTTTGCTGTCCTTCGAACTCGACCGCGCGGATGCCGGCTACGTCGAACGGTTTATCGACGGCCTGCAGCTGTTTGGCCTGGGCGCATCCTGGGGCGGCTTTGAAAGCCTGGTGACCCTGGCCGATACACAGGATCGCCAGAGCGCCGCCGACCGTGGATTGAACCCGGTGGTGCGCCTGCATGTGGGGCTGGAGGATGTGGAGGCGTTGATCGAGGATCTGCAGCGCGGGTTCGTGGCGGCGGGGCGTTGAGCCTCGCACCATGACAATTTGCGTCCGCCCATAGGTGCCAATCGAACTTTGTGTTTAACTTCGGCACCTGAAATTCGTTTCACTACCACCACTAGAAGGATTCCGTTCATGGCTCAAGTTACCCTCCGAGGCAACCCTGTCCAGGTCGAAGGCGATTTGCCGAAAGTCGGCGCCAAGGCGCCAGACTTCACCCTGACTGCCGGCGACCTGTCTGACGCGACCCTGGCGACTTTCGCCGGCAAGCGCAAAGTGCTGAACATTTTCCCAAGCGTTGATACCCCGACCTGCGCCACTTCGGTTCGCAAGTTCAACGCTCAGGTCAACGACGTGAACAACACCGTAGTGTTGTGCATCTCCACCGACCTGCCATTTGCCCAGGCGCGTTTCTGCGGTGCCGAAGGCCTGGAAAACGTGAAGAACCTGTCGGACTTCCGTGAGGCAGCCTTTGCTGTCGACTACGGTGTAGCGCTTGCTGATGGCCCGCTCCGCGGCCTGACCGCCCGTGCCGTCGTGGTACTGGACGAGAACGACAACGTGCTGCACAGCGAACTGGTCAGCGAAATCGGCCAAGAGCCGAACTACGAGGCAGCCCTGGCTGTTTTGAAGTAACTGTTACTACGCATTACTGTCGTTTTGCAGTAACACGCGTGATGCAGTATTACGGCCTGGCCTAGTCCAGGCCGTTTTTATTTGTGCTTCAGAGGCTTAGCCAGATAGCGAATGGACTAAGCACAGAAGTTAAAAGTTGTAATCCAAGGTAAATAGCCGGTAAAGGCGCTTTTCTTAACGCGCCCCAGTGCTTATCTTTCAGCCTCCCGAAGAAGAAGCTCTCGTACCCAATGGTTGATCACTCCATGCAATCCACCCCTCGTCACTCCCGCCGCTGGCTGTTCGGCCTTCTCGTACTGCTGGTCATTGCCGGCCTGTGCTGGAAGTTCTGGCCTGGCACCAGCCACAAGGACAGCGCCGAGAAGAAGCCCGCCGGGCATGCCGGCAAGTCGGGGATGATGCGCCCGGGCTTTGGGGGTTCCACTGGCCCGGTGCCGGTGCGTGTGGCGCCGGCGGTGCTGGGCGAATTCCCGGTGTACTACAAGGCGCTGGGTACGGTGACGGCACTCAACACCATCAATGTGCGCAGCCGGGTTGGCGGAGAGCTGGTCAAGATCGCCTTTGAAGAGGGGCAGATGGTCAAGGCCGGTGACCTGCTGGCGGAAATCGACCCGCGCAGTTACCAGAATGCCTTGCTCCAGGCCCAGGGCACGTTGCTGCAGAACCAGGCCCAGCTGAAAAACGCCCAGGTCGACGTGCAGCGTTATCGCGACCTGTATGCCCAGGACAGTATCGCCAAGCAGACCCTGGACACCGCCGAAGCGCTGGTGTTGCAGTACCAGGGCACGGTCAAGACCAACCAGGGCGCGGTGGATGACGCCAAGCTCAACCTCGAATTCACCAAGATCCGCGCCCCGATCACCGGGCGTGTCGGCCTGCGCCAGGTGGACGTGGGCAACCTCGTCGCCGCCAACGACACCACCTTCCTGGCGGTGATCACCCAGACCCAACCCATCAGCGTGGTCTTCACGTTGCCGGAAAACACCCTGGAAACCGTGCTGGCGCGTTATCACGCCGGCAACAAGCTGCCGGTGGAAGCCTGGGACCGTGGCGATGTCGCGGTGAAAGCCACGGGCGTGCTGCAGAGCCTCGATAACCAGATCGACGTCACCACCGGCACCCTGAAATTCAAGGCGCGGTTCGATAACAAGGACCAGGCGCTGTTCCCCAACCAGTTCGTGAACGTGCACCTGCTGGCCGATACCCTGCACAACGTGGTGCTGGCGCCGTCGGCGGCGATTCAGTTCGGCAATACCGGCACCTTCGTCTACGTGCTCGATGGCGACAAGAAGGTCAAGGTGCGTCCGCTGGTGATCGGTGATTCCGACGGCGACAACACCGTGGTCAAGCAAGGCCTGGCCGCCGGCGACCGCGTGGTGCTGGAAGGCACCGACCGCCTGAAGGACGGCAGTGACATTGAAGTGGTCAACGACAGCACTGAAGTGCCGACCACGCCGACCGAACACCTCCAGGGTCAACCGGCAGCCAAGACGCAACAAGGCCCGGCTGATGCCGCCAAGGCGCAAAAGGGCGGCGCATGAACCTCTCGCGGCTGTTCATCCTTCGCCCGGTAGCCACTACCCTGAGCATGCTGGCCATTGTCCTGGCTGGCGTGATCGCTTATCGCCTGCTGCCGGTCTCGGCCTTGCCCCAGGTGGATTACCCGACCATCCGGGTGATGACCCTGTACCCCGGCGCCAGTCCGGACGTAATGACCAGCGCGGTCACGGCGCCCCTTGAGCGTCAGTTCGGGCAGATGCCCGGCCTGACCCAAATGGCGTCCACCAGCTCCGGCGGCGCCTCGGTGCTGACCCTGCGTTTCAACCTCGACATCAACATGGATGTCGCCGAGCAACAGGTGCAGGCCGCGATCAACGCCGCCACCAACCTGCTGCCCAAGGACCTGCCGGCGCCGCCGGTGTACAACAAGGTCAACCCGGCGGATACCCCGGTGCTGACCCTGGCCATCACCTCCAAGACCATGTTGCTGCCCAAGCTCAATGACCTGGTCGACACGCGCATGGCGCAGAAGATCGCGCAGATCAGCGGCGTCGGCATGGTCAGCATCGCCGGCGGCCAGCGCCAGGCGGTGCGGATCAAGGTCAACCCCGAGGCCCTGGCGGCCAACGGCCTGAACCTGTCGGACGTGCGCACCCTGATCGCCGCCTCCAACGTCAACCAGCCCAAGGGTAACTTTGACGGCCCCACGCGGGTGTCGATGCTCGACGCCAACGACCAGTTGGTCTCGCCCAAGGAATACGCCGAACTGATCCTCGCCTACAACAACGGCGCGCCGTTGCGGCTCAAGGATGTGGCGCAGATCGTCGACGGCGCCGAGAACGAACGCCTCGCGGCCTGGGCCAACGAAAACCAGGCGGTCCTGCTGAACATCCAGCGCCAGCCCGGGGCCAACGTCATCGAGGTGGTGGACCGGATCAAGGCGCTGTTGCCAAGCATCACCGACAACCTGCCGGCGGGCCTGGACGTGACGGTGCTTACCGACCGTACCCAGACCATCCGGGCCTCGGTCAAGGATGTACAACACGAATTGCTGATCGCCATTGCCCTGGTGGTGATGGTGACGTTCCTGTTCCTGCGCCGCTTCAGCGCGACCATCATTCCGTCCATCGCCGTGCCGCTGTCCCTGGTGGGCACCTTCGGCGTGATGTACCTCGCCGGTTTCTCCATCAACAACCTGACGCTGATGGCGCTGACCATCGCCACCGGTTTCGTGGTGGACGACGCCATCGTGATGCTGGAGAACATTTCCCGCTACATCGAGGAAGGCGATACACCGCTCAATGCGGCGCTCAAGGGCGCCAAGCAGATCGGCTTCACCCTGATTTCCCTGACCCTGTCGCTGATCGCGGTATTGATCCCGCTGCTGTTCATGGCGGACGTGGTGGGGCGGCTGTTCCGTGAATTCGCGATCACCCTGGCGGTGGCGATCCTGATTTCCCTGGTGGTGTCCCTGACCCTGACGCCGATGATGTGCGCGCGGTTGCTCAAGCGTGAGCCGAAAGAGGAAGAGCAGGGCCGTTTCTACAAGGCCAGCGGCGCCTGGATCGACTGGCTGATCGAGGCCTACGGGCGCAAGTTGCAGTGGGTGCTCAAGCATCAGCCGCTGACCCTGCTGGTGGCCATCGCCACCCTGGGCCTGACCGTGGTGTTGTACATGGTGGTGCCCAAGGGCTTCTTCCCGGTGCAGGACACCGGTGTGATCCAGGGCATTTCCGAAGCGCCACAGTCGATTTCCTTTGCGGCGATGAGCCAGCGCCAGCAGGAACTGGCGAAGATCATCCTCGAAGACCCGGCGGTGGAGAGCCTGTCGTCCTATATCGGGGTAGACGGTGATAACGCCACCCTCAACAGTGGTCGCCTGCTGATCAACCTCAAGCCCCACGGCGAACGGGACCTGAGCGCGGCACAGATCATCACGCGTCTGCAGCCGCAACTGGACAAGCTGGTGGGGATTCGCCTGTTCATGCAGCCGGTGCAGGACCTGACCATCGAAGACCGCGTCAGCCGTACCCAGTACCAGTTCAGCATGTCCTCGCCGGACGCCGAGCTGCTGGCCTTGTGGAGTGAAAAGCTGGTACACGCCCTCAGCCAGTTGCCGGAACTCTCCGACGTCGCCAGCGACCTGCAGGACAAGGGCCTGCAGGTGTACCTGGTGATCGACCGTGACGCCGCATCGCGCCTTGGTGTGTCGGTGTCGACCATCACCGACGCGCTGTACGACGCGTTCGGCCAGCGGCAGATATCCACCATCTACACCCAGGCCAGCCAGTACCGCGTGGTATTGCAGGCCCAGTCCGGTGAAACCCTCGGCCCGGACGCCCTGAACCAGATCCATGTGAAAACCACCGACGGTGGCCAGGTGCGGCTGTCGAGCCTGGCCCATGTGGAACAGCGCCAGGCCCAGTTGGCAATCGCGCATATCGGTCAGTTCCCGGCGGTGATGATGTCGTTCAACCTGGCCCCTGGCGTGGCGCTGGGCAAGGGCGTCGAACTGATCAACCAGACCCAGAAAGACATCGGCATGCCGGTGGGCGTGCAGACCCAGTTCCAGGGCGCGGCCCAGGCATTCGAGGCTTCGCTGTCGAGCACCTTGCTGCTGATCCTGGCGGCGGTGGTGACCATGTACATCGTGCTCGGGGTGCTCTACGAGAGCTACATCCACCCGATCACCATCCTCTCGACCCTGCCGTCGGCAGCGGTGGGCGCCTTGCTGGCCTTGCTGCTCAGTGGCAACGACCTGGGGATGATCGCGATCATCGGCATCATCCTGCTGATCGGCATCGTGAAGAAGAACGCGATCATGATGATCGACTTTGCCCTCGACGCTGAGCGCAACCAGGGCCTGGACCCGCAAACCGCGATCTACCAGGCGGCGCTGTTGCGCTTCCGGCCGATCCTGATGACCACCCTGGCGGCGCTGTTCGGTGCCGTGCCGTTGATGCTCGCCACCGGCTCCGGCGCCGAGTTGCGCCAGCCGCTTGGCCTGGTGATGGTGGGCGGGTTGCTGGTGAGCCAGGTGTTGACCCTGTTTACCACCCCGGTGATCTACCTGTATTTCGACCGCCTCGGCCGTCGCTGGCGCAAAGAGCCGGTGCGCCTGGAGCCGGTTGAGTCATGAACCTGTCCGGACCTTTCATTCGCCGGCCGGTAGCCACCATGCTGCTGAGCCTGGCGATCATGCTGCTGGGCGGCGTCAGCTTCAACCTGTTGCCGGTGTCGCCATTGCCGCAGATCGATTTCCCGGTGATCGTGGTGTCGGCCAGCTTGCCGGGGGCCAGCCCCGAGGTGATGGCGTCTACGGTGGCCACGCCGCTGGAGCGTTCCTTCGGCGCGATTGCCGGCATTACCACCATGAGCAGTTCGTCGAGCCAGGGTTCGACCCGGGTGATCCTGGCGTTCGACTCCAATCGCGACATCAACGGCGCGGCGCGGGAAGTGCAAGCGGCGATCAACGCCTCGCGTAACCTGCTGCCCAGTGGCATGCGCAGCATGCCCACCTACAAGAAGATCAACCCGTCCCAGGCGCCCATCATGGTGCTGTCCCTGACTTCGGACGTGTTGCCCAAGGGCCAGCTGTACGACCTGGCCTCGACCATCCTGTCCCAGAGCCTGTCCCAGGTGCCGGGCGTGGGTGAAGTGCAGATCGGCGGCAGCTCCTTGCCCGCCGTGCGTATCGAACTGGAACCCAAGGCCCTCGACCAGTACGGCGTGGCCCTGGACGATGTGCGTAATACCATCGCCAATGCCAACGTGCGCCGGCCCAAGGGTTCGCTGGAGGACAGCCAGCGCAACTGGCAGATCCAGGCCAACGACCAGCTGGAAAAGGCCAAGGACTACGAACCGCTGCTGATCCGCTACCAGAATGGCGCGGCCTTGCGCCTGGGGGATGTGGCGAAGATCAGCGACGGCGTCGAGGACCGCTACAACAGCGGCTTCTTCAACAATGACTCGGCGGTGCTGCTGGTGATCAACCGCCAGTCCGGCGCCAACATCATCGAGACGGTGAAGCAGATCAAGGCACAACTGCCGGCCTTGCAGGCGGTGTTGCCGTCCAGCGTCAAGCTGAACCTGGCCATGGACCGTTCGCCGGTGATCACCGCCACCTTGCACGAAGCCGAGATGACCCTGCTGATTGCCGTGGCCCTGGTGATCCTGGTGGTGTACCTGTTCCTCGGCAACTTCCGCGCCTCGCTGATTCCCACCCTGGCGGTGCCGGTGTCGCTGGTGGGCACGTTTGCAGTGATGTACCTGTTCGGCTTTTCCCTGAACAACCTGTCGCTGATGGCGCTGATCCTCGCCACCGGCCTGGTGGTGGACGATGCCATCGTCGTGCTGGAGAACATTTCCCGGCACATCGACGAGGGTGTGCCGCCGATGAAGGCGGCGTACCTGGGGGCCCAGGAAGTCGGCTTCACCTTGCTGTCGATGAACGTCTCGCTGGTGGCGGTGTTCCTCTCGATCCTGTTCATGGGCGGGATCGTCACCAGCCTGTTCCGCGAGTTTTCCATCACCCTCGCAGCGGCGATCATCGTCTCGCTGGTGGTGTCGCTGACCCTGACCCCGATGCTCTGCGCCCGCTGGCTCAAGCCCCATGTCAAAGGCCAGGAGACAGGCTTGCAGCGCTGGAGCCAGAAGATCAACGACCGCATGGTGGCAGGCTATGCCCGCAGCCTGGACTGGGTGCTGCGCCACAAGCGCCTGACGCTGCTCAGCCTGTTGGTGACCATCGGGGTCAACGTCGCGCTGTATGTGGTGGTGCCGAAAACCTTCATGCCCCAGCAGGACACCGGGCAACTGATCGGCTTTGTGCGTGGCGACGACGGGCTGTCATTCAGTGTGATGCAGCCGAAGATGGAAATCTTCCGCAAGGCGGTCCTGCAGGACCCTGCGGTGTTGAGCGTGGCAGGTTTTATTGGCGGCAACAGCGGCACCAACAACGCGGTGATGCTGGTGCGGCTCAAGCCCATCAGCGAACGCAAGATTTCTGCCCAGGCGGTGATCGAGCGCATGCGCAAGAATGTGCCACTGGTGCCCGGCGGGCGCCTGATGCTGATGGCTGACCAGGACCTGCAATTCGGCGGCGGCCGCGACCAGACCACCTCGCAGTATTCCTACATCCTGCAAAGCGGCGACCTGGCGGCCTTGCGCCTGTGGTACCCGAAAGTGGTTGCCGCGTTGCGTGAGCTGCCGGAGCTGACCGCCATCGATGCCCGTGAAGGACGTGGGGCGGCCCAGGTGACGTTGATTGTCGACCGCGACCAGGCCAAGCGCCTGGGCATTGACATGGACATGGTCACTGCCGTGCTCAACAACGCCTACAGTCAGCGGCAGATTTCCACCATCTACGACAGCCTCAACCAGTACCAGGTGGTGATGGAGGTCAATCCGAAGTACGCCCAGGACCCGATCACCCTCAATCAGATGCAGGTGATCACGTCCACCGGTGCGCGCGTGCCGCTGTCGGCCATCGCTCACTATGAGAACAGCCTGGCGGACGACCGGGTCAGCCATGAAGGCCAGTTCGCCTCGGAAAACATTGCGTTTGATATGTCGCCCGGCGTCACGGTGGAGCAGGGCACGGCCGCCATTGAGCGGGCGATTGCCAAGGTCGGCCTGCCGGAAGAGGTGATCGCGAAGATGGCCGGTACGGCCGACGCCTTCGCCGCCACCCAGAAAGGCCAGCCGTTCATGATCCTCGGTGCACTAGTAGCGGTGTACCTGGTATTGGGGATTCTGTATGAGAGCTATATCCACCCGCTGACCATTCTGTCGACCTTGCCGTCGGCGGGGGTGGGCGCCTTGCTTTCGATTTACCTGCTGGGGGGCGAGTTCAGCCTGATCTCGCTGCTGGGGCTGTTCCTGCTGATCGGGGTGGTGAAGAAAAACGCGATCCTGATGATCGACCTTGCGCTGCAACTGGAACGCAAGGACGGCATGAGCCCGCTGGAATCGATCCGCGCCGCCTGCCTGGTGCGGCTGCGCCCGATCCTGATGACCACGCTGGCGGCGATTCTTGGCGCCGTGCCGCTGCTGCTCAGCACGGCCGAAGGCGCGGAAATGCGCCAGCCCCTGGGCCTGACGATTATCGGCGGGCTGGTGTTCAGCCAGATCCTGACCCTCTACACCACGCCTGTGGTTTACCTTTATCTCGACCGCCTGCGCCACCGTTTCAACGGTTGGCGCGGAGTGCGTACCGATGCTGCCCTGGACACTGCGCTATGACCGATTCAACGTTTCCCACCGTGCAACGTCTGGCGATGACTCGCGGCTCAAAGCTGCTGAGCCTGGCCCTGTGCGGCGTGATGCTCAGCGCCTGCGCCGTCGGCCCGGACTACAAACGCCCCGAATTGACCGAGCCTGCCCAGTACAAAGAGGCCCAGGGCTGGCGCCAGGCCGCGCCCAGCGACTCGCTGGCCCGGGGCGCCTGGTGGGAGCTGTACGGCGACAAACAACTCAATGAGCTGGTAGAAAAACTCAACAGCTCCAACCAGACCGTGGCCCAGGCCGAGGCGCGTTATCGCCAGGCCGCCTCGCAGGTGCGCAGTGCCCGTGGGGCGTTCTTCCCCACGGTTGACCTGAGTGCCTCGAAAAGCCGGGCCAGCCAGGGTACCGGCAGCAGTAACGCCAGCCTCAGCAGCTCCAGCAGCGGTATTCGCGACACCCTCAACACCCAGTTGGGCGTGAGCTGGGAAGCCGATATCTGGGGCAAACTGCGCCGGGGCCTGGAAGCCAATGAAGCCAGCGCCGAAGCCAGCGCGGCTGATCTTGCGGCGATGCGCCTGAGCCAGCAATCGGAACTGGTGCAGGATTACCTGCAACTGCGGGTCATGGACGAACAGACCCGTTTGCTGCAAGCCACGGTGGACACCTACCAGCGCTCCCTGCAGATGACCCAGAACCAATACCGCGCCGGTGTCTCGGGCAAGGACGCCATCGCCCAGGCCCAGACCCAGCTGAAAAGCACCCAGGCCAGCATGATCGACCTGATCTGGCAGCGGGCGCAGCTGGAAAACGCAATTGCCGTGCTGATCGGTGTGCCGCCGGCCAACTTCAACCTGGCGGTGAGCAAGGACATTCCGGCGCTGCCGCAGATTCCGGTGAGCTTGCCGTCGCAACTGCTGGAGCGCCGCCCGGATATCGCTCAGGCGGAGCGCTCGGTGATCGCGGCCAATGCCAACATCGGCGTGGCCAAGACCGCCTACTACCCGGACCTGACCCTGAGCCTGGCCGGCGGCTACTCCAGCAGCACCTACGCCGACTGGATCAGCCTGCCGAACCGCTTCTGGTCGGTGGGGCCGAAACTCGCCATGACCCTGTTCGACGGGGGCCAGCGTTCGGCCGAAGTTGACCGCGCCGAGGCGTCCTACGATGAAACCGTGGCCAAGTACCGCCAGACCGTACTCGATGGGTTCCGTGAGGTGGAAAACTACATGGTCCAGCTCAAGGTCCTGGAAGACGAGGCGGTCGTGAGTAACGAGGCCCTCGAAGCGGCCCGGGAATCCCTGCGCCTGACCCAGAACCAGTACAAGGCCGGGTTGATCGCCTATCTCGATGTGGTCACCGTGCAAGCCACCGCCCTGAGCAACGAGCGTACGGTGCTGACCCTGCTGCAAACCCGGCTGGTTGCCAGTGTGCAACTGATCGCTGCACTGGGCGGTGGCTGGGATGGCCAAATGCAGCTGAGCGACAAGAAGTAAACACCGCTCTGGCTGGTGTACGGGCTTGTGTGGGAGCGGGCTTGCTCGCGAAAACGGTGGGGCAGTCAACTGTGTATGAACTGACCCGCCGCTTTCGCGAGCAAGCCCGCTCCCACAAGGGTTCTGCGGTGTTTTTGAGCCAGCGGATTGGCGTCAAATTTTGAATGATGGCTATACGACAATATTTCAGGTGTACAAGATTTATTCTCGCTACAATCCCTGACTTTTCAGCCCGGCACGGATGCCGTTCGGCCCATAGGTCACGAGAAGTCCCATGCTCACCGGTAGTTATTCCCCCGCCCTGGTCCTGATTTCCCTGTTCGTCGCGATCCTCGCATCCTATACGGCGTTGGACCTGACCGGCCGCATCGCCACTGCCAGGGGCCGCGCGGTGTACCTGTGGATGGGCGGCGGCGCGCTGGCGATGGGCGTGGGGATCTGGTCGATGCACTTTATCGGCATGCTCGCCTTCCGCCTGCCCATCAGCCTTGGCTATGACGTCGGCATCACGGCGCTGTCGTTGTTGATCGCGATCCTGTCCAGCGGTTTTGCCTTGTGGCTGGTGAGCCAGCCGCGTTTGCCGGCGTGGCAACTGGCATTTGGCGCATTGATCATGGGCGCCGGCATCAGCGCCATGCACTACACCGGCATGGCCGCCATGCGCATGACCCCCGGCATCGACTACGACCCCACGCTGTTCACCGCCTCGTTGCTGATTGCCGTGGGTGCGTCGGCGGCGGCGTTGTGGATTGCCTTCAACCTGCGGCGCAACACGCCGTATGTGCGGTTGGCCCGAGGCGGGGCGGCGATGGTGATGGGCGTGGCGATTGTCGGCATGCACTACACCGGCATGGCCGCCGCGCGTTTCGCCGATGGCAGCTTCTGCGGCGCGGCCCTGGACGGCTTGAGTGGCAAGGGCCTGGATAACCTGGTGCTGGTCACCACCCTGGCAGTGTTGATCATCGCGCTGCTGACCTCCCTGGCCGACGCCCGCCTGGAAGCCCGCACCGCGGTGTTGGCCGACTCCCTGACCCAGGCCAACCAGGAACTCACCCACCTGGCCCTGCACGACATGCTCACCGGCTTGCCCAATCGCACCCTGCTCGCCGACCGGATCCAGCAGGCGATACAGCGGGTGAACGAAGAGGGCGGCTGCTTCGCGCTGATGTTTATCGACCTGGACGGCTTCAAGCCGGTGAATGACGCTTTTGGTCACCACATGGGCGACCAGCTGTTGCAGCAAGTCGGCCTGCGCCTGCGCGAAGACTTGCGCAGCCAGGACACCCTGGCCCGCATCGGCGGTGACGAGTTTGTATTGCTGGTGCAATTGGGCCAGCCCGACGATGCGTTGCGCTTGGCCGAGCGCCAGGTGGGCATGATCAACCAGGCCTTCCACGTCGCCGAGCATGAGCTGAAAATCTCCGCCAGCATCGGCATCGCACTGTTCCCCGGCAACGGCGCCACGCCCCAGGAACTGCTGATGAACGCCGACGCGGCGATGTATCACGCCAAGGGCATGGGCAAGAACGGCTACAGCTTTTTCGACGTGTCGATGAACACCAATGCGCGCAAGCAACTGCAACTGCTGCAGGACTTGCGCAATGCCGTGGAGCACGAGCAGTTCCGGCTTTATTACCAGCCCAAGTTCGACGCCATCAGCGGCCGCCCGGTCGGTGCCGAGGCGCTGCTGCGCTGGGAGCACCCGCAACAAGGCCTGTTGTTGCCGGACAAGTTTATCGAGCTGGCGGAAAAGACCGGCCTGATCATCCCCATCGGCGAATGGGTACTCAACGAAGCCTGCCGCCAGATGCAGGTGTGGTATGCCCAGGGCTATCACGACTGGCGCATTGCCGTGAACCTGTCGGCGTTGCAGTTCTGCCACGCCGGGCTGGTCAAGAGTGTCGCCGCTGCCCTGGAACGCCACCGCTTGCCAGCCAACAGCCTGACCCTGGAAATCACCGAAACCACCGCCATGAGCGATGCCGACGCGAGCATGACGGTGTTGCAGAAGCTTTCGGACATGGGCGTCGACCTGTCCATCGATGACTTCGGTACCGGCTATTCGAGCCTGATGTACCTCAAGCGCCTGCCGGCCAATGAGTTGAAGATCGACCGGGGCTTCGTGCGTGACCTGGAGCACGACAGCGACGACGCCGCCATCGTCTCGGCCATCGTTGCCCTCGGTCAAGCCCTGGGCCTGCGCATTGTGGCCGAGGGTGTAGAGACCGACTCACAGCAGAGCTTCCTCACCCGGCTGGGCTGCGATTCGCTTCAGGGGTATCTGCTGGGGCATCCGTTGCCGGCCGAGGGTTTCATGGCCGACATCCAGCGCGCCGAGCAGGTGGTGAGTGTGCATTCGGTGATGTGAGCCCATGCAAAACCTGCAGGGCGCAGGTAGTATTGGATCCATCAGCTCACGTTGAACCAGGAGACCTTACACATGGACAAAGTCGTCGTCATCACCGGTGGCAGTCGTGGGATCGGCGCCGCCACGGCGCTGCTGGCCGCCGCCCAGGGCTATCGCATCTGTATCAATTACCAGGCCGATGAAGACGCCGCCCACCGCGTACTTGAGCAAGTGCGTGCCCTCGGCGCCCAGGCGATTGCCGTGCGGGCTGATGTCAGCATTGAAGACGAAGTGATTGGCCTGTTCCACCGGGTCGATACCGAACTGGGCCGGGTGACGGCACTGGTCAACAACGCAGGTACCGTCGGGCACAAGTCGCGGGTCGATGAGATGTCCGAGTTCCGCATCCTGAAGACCCTCAGGACCAATGTGTTGGGGCCGATCCTGTGTGCCAAGCATGCGCTGCTGCGCATGTCGCCCAAGCATGGCGGGCAGGGCGGTAGCATCGTCAACGTTTCATCGGCCGCCGCGCGGTTGGGCTCGCCGGGGGAATATGTGGATTACGCCGCGTCCAAGGGCGCGCTGGATACCTTCACTCTCGGGCTCTCCAAGGAAGTGGCGGGCGAGGGGATCCGGGTCAATGGCGTGCGTCCCGGGTTTATTTTCACCGACTTCCACGCCCTGAGCGGCGACCCGGATCGGGTCAGCAAGCTTGAGCCGGGCATCCCCATGGCCCGTGGCGGGCGTGCAGAGGAAGTCGCGGAAGGGATTATCTGGCTACTCTCGGACAAGGCGTCCTATGCGACGGGAACCTTTCTTGACCTGGCGGGCGGTCGTTAGTTTTGTACCGCCTGTGGCGAGGGGCACGCCGCTCGCCACAGCCCAGGTATCAGGCGCCGCGCAGCGCTTCATAGCCCCTGAGGGAAAACGCCTTGAGCAGGCTGGCCTCCGAGTCTGGATGAATGGTGTAGCCGTGATTCGAAAAACCGTCCAGGACACCGTTGCGGCTATGGCTGGCGCTTAATTTGAGATCGTCCACGTTGTCGATAAATCGCAGTACCTTATCCAGGTTGTAGGTGGCGTCGGCGCGAGAGTCCGGGTCTTGGTTGGCCGCGCTCCAGTCACCCACCTGGCGCTTCAGGTCATCGCTCACTTCGTAGTGGTCGCGGTTATCCAGGAAGTTCTTCAGCACAGGGCTTTGTTCGGTAATCTGGTTACTTGATCGATGATCTCCCGCGGGGCGCCCGGTAGCGCCTGTCATTTCGCGCACCTGTTGCTGCTCTGCGGCACGCATATAGTGGGGAGGAACGGGAAGGGGTCGCAGGCCGGCAGCTGAAGAAATAGTCATAAGGCATCTCTGATGTGAACCAAGTGAATGCGCTCTTTCTATCGTAAGAAATAGCGCACTCCTGTGTGGTTCTTAGCCCGGCTACGGTTCCCATCCGTAGGTTAAAACGACCGCACAATCTTCCCCAGCGTCTCCATCGCCTTCTCACACGACTCATCCCACGGGCTGCCGTAGTTCAAGCGAATGCAGTTCCTGAAGCGCTGTGTCGGCGAGAAGATCGGTCCCGGTGCGATGCTGATGCCCTGGGCCAGCGCCATCTGGAACAACTTCAACGAGTCGGTTTGTTCCGGCAATTCCAGCCACAGGAAGTACCCGCCGGCAGGCTGGCTGACCCGTGTCTGCGCCGGGAAATAGCGCGCGATGGCGGCGAGCATGGCGCTTTGCTGTTCTTCCAGCGCGTAACGCAATTTACGCAGGTGCCGGTCGTACCCGCCGTGTTGCAGGTAATCGGCAATCGCCGCCTGCGCGGGCATCGAGGCACACAGCGACGTCATCAACTTCAGCCGCTCGATCTTCTGCGCATAACGTCCGGCGGCGACCCAGCCGATGCGGTAGCCCGGAGCCAGGCTCTTGGCGAACGAGCCGCAATGCATCACCAGGCCTTCGGTGTCGAACGCCTTCGCCGGCTTGGGCGCCTGTTGACCGTAGTACAACTCGGCGTACACGTCGTCTTCGATCAGCGGCACCTGGTGGCTGCGCAGTAACTCCACCAGTTCCTGTTTCCGGGCCTCGGGCATGGTTGCGCCCATCGGGTTCTGGAAACTGGTCATGCACCAGCAGGCCTTGATCGGGTAACGCTCCAGGCTTTGCGCCAGCACCTTGAGGTCGATGCCATCGCGTGGGTGTACGGGGATTTCCACCGCCTTGAGTTTCAGGCGCTCGAGGATTTGCAGGCTGGCGTAGAACGCCGGTGCTTCGATGGCCACCAGGTCGCCCGGCTCGGTCACGGCTTGCAGGCACAGGTTCAGTGCTTCAAGGGCGCCGTTGGTGATCAACAGTTCTTCCATGGGCAGCATCAGCCCGCCCACCATGTAGCGCAAGGCAATTTGCCGGCGCAGTTGCGGGTTGCCCGGCGACATGTCGGTGACCACCATGCGCGGGTCCATTTCCCGGCTGGCGCTGGCCAGGGAACGGGCCAGGCGTTGCAGCGGGAACAGCGTCGGGCTGGGGAAGGCCGAGCCGAAGGGCACGGTTTGCGGGTCCTTGATGGAATCGAGCACCGAGAACACCAATTCGCTGACGTCCACCTCGGTGGACTCGTGCACATGGGCACTCACCACCGGCTCGGAAAACGGGCTGGGCGCATGGGTGTTGACGAAGTACCCGGAGCGCGGCCGGGCGCGGATCAGCCCGCGTCGCTCCAGCAGGTAGTAGGCCTGGAACACCGTGGACGGGCTGACACCGTAGGTCTGGCTGGCATAACGCACCGAAGGCACGCGCTGGCCGGGCCCGAGCACGCCGGAGCGGATCAGTTCTGCGATGTCGTCGGCGAATTTCTCGTAGCGTTTCATTGGGGCTCAGTGCTTTGAACAGATTTTGCTGATTGAACACAGATCAAACGGTGGGAGCGGGCTTGCTCGCGAAAGCAATCTTTCAGTTGATGTATCCATTGACTGACACACCGTTTTCGCGAGCAAGCCCGCTCCCACATTTGATCTCCAGTGTTGCTGAAAGCTGGGCTCAGCGATTCAATGGCGCCACAAACCGGCTGTCCGCCGCGCTGTAAATCCACGGCTCATCCACATCCGAGACCTTGAAGCGGATCGTCTGCGAACTGCTGGCCGGCTTCTCTGCGGTCATCGCCACCGACACCGGCACATCGGTAATCTCACCTGGTGCCAGGCTGATCTCGGTCTTGCCCTGCAGCTGGAAGCCGTCGCCGTCCATCAGCTCCAGGCGGTAATCCTGGCGCTGCTGGGTCTTGTTGATGACCTTGAGGCTGTAGATGTTCTCGATCAAGCCGTCACTGTTCTCGCGGAACATCCCCCGGTCCTTGGTCACGTCCAGCGACACCATCGGGCGTTCCACCAGCGCCACCACCAGCGCGCCGATCATCACCAGCAGCACGGCACTGTAGCCGATCAGGCGTGGCCTGAGCAGATGGGTCTTGCCACCTTGCAACTGATGCTCCGAGGTGTAGCTGACCAGGCCGCGGGCATAGCCCATTTTATCCATGATCGAATCACAGGCATCGATACACGCGGCGCAGCCGATGCATTCCATTTGCAGGCCGTCACGGATGTCGATGCCGGTGGGGCATACCTGCACGCACAGCTGGCAGTCGATGCAATCACCCAGGCCGACGTCCGCCGGTTGCACGTCTCGTTTGCGCGGGCCACGGTTCTCGCCGCGGGCTACGTCGTAGGAAATGGTCAGGGTGTCCTTGTCGAACATCACACTCTGGAACCGCGCATACGGGCACATGTGCATGCACACTGCTTCACGCAGCCAGCCGGCGTTGATGTAGGTGGCGCCGGTAAAGAACAGCACCCAGAACAGGCTTACGCCGCCCATTTGCCAGGTCAGCAGCTCCTCGGCCAGCGGCCGGATCGGCGTGAAGTAGCCGACAAATGTCAGCCCGGTCAGCACGCTGATCCCCAGCCACAGCGTGTGCTTGGCCGAGCGCCGCGCCAGCTTGTCCAGGCTCCAGGGCGCAGCTTGCAGCTTGATGCGTTGGTTTCGCTCGCCTTCAGTGACCTTTTCGCACCACATGAACAGCCAGGTAAACGAGCTTTGCGGGCAGGTATAGCCACACCACACACGCCCTGCGAATACGGTGATGGCGAACAGGCCGAACGCGCAGATGATCAACAGCGCCGACAGCAGGATGAAATCCTGGGGCCAGAACGTGGCACCGAAGATGTGGAATTTGCTTTCAGCCAGGTCCCATAACACCGCCTGCCGTCCGCCCCAGTTCAGCCACACGGTGCCGAAAAATGCCAGGAACAGAAAGCCTGCGCCTGCCATGCGCAAGGTACGGAACAGGCCGGTAAAACTGCGGGTGTGAATCAGGTTGTCGCTGGATTTGGCCTTCATCTTCTTTGGATGTGCAGGCTCAAACACTTCTACGGTTCGGACGGGGATTCTATCGCTCATGGTCTTTCGCTCATCAGCCTCCATCAGGCAGATGAACTATGACCGGCGCTCTGTTTGCATAACAGACTCAGGTATGGCGATAAAAAGCGGATCAGATGGGCCGCCCGTGCATGCCTGCGACAATGTGCTGCACCCGGTGGTGCGCGGGGTGCAGCGCTTTTGAGGCGGGGCTGATCCAGGTCAATCAAATCACCGAATCACCGTCGGTAGCTTTCAAGTGCTTACGGCCGTCTTTGGCACCCGCTACGGTCAATGCGTCGGCTTCGGCTTCGGTGATATAGGTGCGGTCACCGTTCAGCTTCACGAACGACATGGATTTTTCGCTGTCGGTTTCGACCGTGACATGGGTGGCTTCCAGTTGTTTCTCGTGGCCGTCCACATCGACGGTGAAGAAACATTGCTGACCTTCGATACGTACGGGCATATCGATCTCCTTTTTGTGGGCTATTACTGATTAGGGTGGGATGCGCAGGCAATGGTTCTGCGCAACTGACTGACGGTCGATGCTGTCCATGTTCTATCGACCCCCAACAAGGAAACGTCCATGGACGCCTGGTGGCATGAAGTCTGGGTAACCCTGCAAGCGGAATTTGCCGATATCGGCGATGCCCGGCAACTCACGCAAATCACCGTTCGGCTGCTGATTGCGGCGATATTGGGCGGGATCCTGGGTTACGAGCGCGAACAGAAAGGCAAGGCCGCCGGGGTACGCACCCACATGCTCGTGGCCCTGGGCGCCGCGCTGTTCGTGTTGGTGCCGAGCATGTCCGGCTCCCAGGCAGACGCCATGAGCCGTGTGCTGCAGGGCGTGATCGCGGGCATCGGCTTTCTTGGCGCCGGCACCATCCTAAAGGGCAAGGAAGACGAGGAGGGTCAGCACGTCAAAGGCCTGACCACCGCCGCCGGCTTGTGGATGACCGCCGCCATTGGGGTGGCGGCGGGAATGGGGCGGGAATCCACGGCGGTACTCAGCACGTTGTTGGCCTTGGCGGTGTTCAGTGTGATGCCAAGAATCGTCAGGCTATTGGAAAAGAATTAGTCGCCGTATGTTTCATCAGGTCGCGCGTGAATGGGCTGACAGGTGATATCGAGGCGTGTGCAACTTCACGCTCCTGCTGGACTGATCACCGTACCGGAATGGTGATTTGATCTTCTTTGTGATACGCGAATATGCGTTGGTCTTGAGCGAGCAAGTCAACACGAACCACCGGAAGCAGGCGCTGCGTATAGCCGTAATACTCGCGCTGAAGTTTCTTGGCCGCATCTCTTCCTGGCAAGTTGGCAGCGTTATAGAAGAAAGCCTGGAAGGGGACTTTATCAATCTCGGACACTGTCCAGGCTGAGGTGACGACTTCATTCCAATCTTCAATATAGTTTGCCGGCATCAGTTTTCTGACAGTGATGCTTAGAGAAAACTGCTGCACCGATCCACGAAACGCACACATAAAAAAATAAGCCGGTTTGACTTTGTTGAAGTGGGCCAGCCAGGTGGGGCCATCCACCACGCCTTGCTCATCGCAGTGCCGGCTCCATTCACGCTGGTAGCCTGGCAGCTCCCTGGAAGTTTCGCCGCATCCATCCGGGCGGTCACCTGTCGCACCATTGGTGGGAAAAGAGCAGCGCACGCTGATTGGGCCCGCTGCGGTGGAGGGCAATGCCGACATTATTACGCCAGCGTCCCGTGCAAACAGCTTCCTGATACCCAGGTCGGCTCGCAGGTAAGAGAATGCGGCGGCATTGCGCTCAAGCTCGCCGGGCGATGCTATGAGGCTGTCAGTGACGCGAATAAGCACCCCATTGCAGTGATACAGGGCCAGGCCATTGGCACACTGAGCAGCGGTGTCCTGGTAGCGGTTGTTTAATTTGCTTGCGATTTCCGTTTCGAACGGGCCGGAGGGTTCGGTGGTGCAGGCGGTCAAGGTGCAAAGGGAAAGCAGCAGGTAGGCGGCTGTTCTTTTCATGAGGTATCTCCGAGAGGTTTTATTGTTCTGTTGTTCGCGCGTCGCACACTTTGATCATGGGCGGCGTTCGTCTCGGCTGATACTGTCGGTTTTGACAGTTCTTTATAATTTTTTGTGAATGAAGTTGCAGCTTATAGATTCAAGTAAACGCGGAAGCCTGAAGCTTCCGCTTTTTACTTCCTGTGATCGGTCTCTTCAGACAATCACCGGCGGCATCGTCGTCGGTGGTTCCTCCACCGGTGGTGGCTGTGTGCCTGGCGGTTCCTGCTCGGGAACCGGGTCGGGTTCGGTCGGCGGTAATGTGGGCTTATCTATATTGGGATCAGGCGTTTCAGCCGGAATAGGGATATTCATCGGTGTGGCCTCCTTTGTGCTTTGCTCTATCGGTGGACAATCGCGTGGTGGATTTGATTCCCCGCCCGATGGCGGGATATCCGCCTGAACTTTTCACTCGTCGGCATGCTCGGAACCTAGACGGCCCTGCTCAGGGAGAGTGGCGTCGTTTCAGAATTTGAATCAAGCACAAGAGCGTCCACTGGGCGTTAAGGGGAGATGCTCGATGACTGCTGAAACACTGACTCAAGACGATTCAACCTCCACATTACCGCTGTCCCAGGCACTGTTGCTGCCAAGGATCGCGATTGAAAGCACGACCCCGGTGATCGATGGCGGCGAGTTCGCGGTCAAGGCTGTAGTTGGCCAGCGCGTGCAGGTTGCCAGCAAGGTGTTCGCTGATGGCCACGACAAGCTTGCGGTGATGATCCGCTGGCGCCCGCGCAGTGAAGAAAGCTGGCACAGCGTGGTGATGACCGATGTCGGCAACAACGGCTGGGAAGGCGCATTCACCGTGACCGCCCAGGGCCCGCATGAGTATTGCATCGAAGCCTGGATCGACACGTTTGCCAGCTTTCGCTACGAACTGAGCAAGAAACACGAGGCCGGGGTGCCCGTCAGCCTGGAGTTGCAGGAAGGTCGCAGCCAGGTCTTGCAAGCCGCCGAGCGCAGTGACAATGAGCTGCGTGACCGCTTGATGTTGCTGCACCACGAACTCTCCGGTTTGCTGGAAACCGAGCAGGTCGCGTTGTTCCTGCACGAAGACAGTGCACACCTGATGACCCAGGCCGATCACCGCGCCTATTTGAGCATCAGCCCGGTGTATCCGATTGATGTAGAGCGCGAGGCTGCGCAATTTGCCAGCTGGTACGAGTTGTTTCCCCGCTCGATCACCGACGATCCCGCGCGCCATGGCACATTCAACGATGTGCACTCACGGCTGTCGATGATCCACGACATGGGCTTTGACGTGCTGTACTTCCCGCCGATCCATCCGATCGGTCGCAGCCACCGCAAGGGCAAGAACAATTCCCTGACCGCCGGGCCGGACGACCCGGGCAGCCCGTATGCCATCGGCAGCGAAGAGGGCGGCCACGAGGCGATCCATTCGCAGTTGGGCACCCGTGAAGATTTCCGCAACCTGGTCAAGGCCGCCGCCGACCATGGCCTTGAAATCGCCCTGGATTTTGCCATCCAGTGCTCCCAGGACCACCCGTGGCTCAAACAGCATCCGGGCTGGTTCAACTGGCGGCCCGACGGCACGATCAAATACGCCGAGAACCCGCCGAAGAAATACCAGGACATCGTCAACGTCGACTTCTATGCGGCCGACGCGATTCCCAGCCTGTGGGTCGAGTTGCGCGACATCGTGGTCGGTTGGGTGGAAGAGGGCGTGAAGACCTTTCGCGTCGACAACCCCCACACCAAGCCGCTGCCGTTCTGGCAATGGCTGATCAGCGATGTGCGTTCTAAATACCCCGAAGTGATCTTCCTCGCCGAAGCCTTCACCACCCCGGCGATGATGGCGCGCCTGGGCAAGGTTGGTTACTCCCAGAGCTACACCTACTTCACCTGGCGCAACACCAAGGCCGAGTTGAGCGAGTACCTGAGCGAACTGAACGAGTCGCCGTGGCGCGAGTGCTTCCGGCCGAACTTCTTCGTCAACACCCCGGACATCAACCCCGGCTTCCTGCATGAATCCGGCCGCGCCGGCTTCTTGATCCGCGCCGCGTTGGCCACCATGGGCTCAGGCCTGTGGGGCATGTACTCGGGTTTTGAACTGTGCGAAGCGGCACCGGTGCCGGGCAAGGAAGAGTACCTGGACTCGGAGAAGTACGAGATCCGCCCGCGAGACTTCACGGCGCCGGGCAACATCATTGCCGAGATCGCCCAGCTCAACCGCATCCGCCGGCAGAACCCGGCCTTGCAGACGCACCTGGGGCTCAAACTCTACAACGCGTGGAACGACAACATCCTGTACTTCGGCAAACGCAGCGAGGATGGCAGCAACTTTATCCTGGTGGCCGTGAGTCTCGACCCGTTCAACGCCCAGGAGGCCAATTTCGAGTTGCCGCTGTGGGAGATGGGCCTGCCGGACGACGCCCAGACCCAGGGCGAAGACCTGATGACCGGCCACCGCTGGACGTGGTACGGCAAGACCCAGTGGATGCGCATCGAACCGTGGCATCAGCCGTTTGGCATCTGGCGCATTACCGTTTCCTGAATCGACACCGATCTCCAAACCACTGGAGATCAAAGGTGGGAGCGGGCTTGCTCGCGAAAGCGGAGTGTCAGTCTCCGAATCGGTCCACTGATATACCGCTTTCGCGAGCAAGCCCGCTCCCACATTGACCGAGTTCCTTCAGGCAGAATTTTTCGAATTCCCAGGAGTTTCCAATGGCGAAGAAACCCAAGGCTGCCACCTTTATCAAAGATCCGCTCTGGTACAAAGACGCGGTGATTTATCAGGTTCACGTCAAATCCTATTTCGACTCCAACAACGACGGCATCGGTGATTTTCCCGGGCTGATCGCCAAGCTCGACTACATCGCCGACCTTGGTGTGAACACCATCTGGCTACTACCGTTCTACCCCTCGCCACGCCGTGACGATGGCTACGACATCGCCGAATACCGCGGTGTGCACAGCGACTACGGGACCATGGCCGACGCCAAGCGCTTTATCGCCGAAGCCCATAAACGCGGGCTGCGGGTGATCACCGAGCTGGTGATCAACCACACCTCCGACCAGCACCCCTGGTTCCAGCGCGCCCGCAAGGCCAAGCCCGGCTCGGCGGCGCGGGATTTCTATGTATGGTCCGATGACGACCAGAAATACGACGGCACCCGGATCATTTTCCTCGACACCGAAAAGTCCAACTGGACCTGGGACCCGGTCGCCGGCCAATACTTCTGGCACCGCTTTTACTCCCACCAGCCGGACCTCAACTTCGATAACCCGCAGGTCATGAAAGCCGTCCTGTCGGTGATGCGCTACTGGCTCGACATGGGCATCGACGGCCTGCGCCTGGACGCCATTCCATACCTGATCGAGCGCGACGGCACCAACAACGAAAACCTCCCCGAAACCCACGACGTGCTCAAGCAGATCCGCGCCGAGATCGACGCCAACTACCCCGACCGCATGCTCCTGGCCGAAGCCAACCAATGGCCGGAAGACACCCAGTTGTACTTCGGGGACAAAAAGGGCGACGACGGCGATGAGTGCCATATGGCGTTCCACTTCCCGCTGATGCCGCGCATGTACATGGCGCTGGCCCAGGAAGACCGTTTCCCGATCACCGACATCCTGCGCCAGACCCCGGAGATCCCGGCCAATTGCCAATGGGCAATCTTCCTGCGCAACCACGATGAACTGACCCTGGAAATGGTCACCGACAAAGAGCGCGACTACCTCTGGAACTATTACGCTGCCGACCGCCGTGCACGTATCAACCTGGGAATTCGCCGCCGCCTGGCGCCGCTGATGGAACGCGACCGCCGGCGCATCGAGCTGCTCAACAGCCTGCTGCTGTCGATGCCGGGCACGCCGACCCTGTACTACGGCGATGAGATCGGCATGGGCGACAACATCTACCTAGGTGACCGCGACGGCGTGCGTACGCCGATGCAATGGTCCATCGACCGCAACGGCGGCTTCTCCCGCGCCGACCCGGCCAGCCTGGTATTGCCGCCGATCATGGACCCGCAATACGGCTACCAGTCGGTCAACGTCGAAACCCAGACCCAGGACCCGCACTCGTTGCTGAACTGGACGCGGCGCATGCTCGCGGTGCGTAAACAGTCCAAGGCGTTCGGTCGCGGCAGCCTGAAAATGCTCTCGCCCAGCAACCGCCGCATCCTGGCGTATACCCGCGAATACGCAGGCGCCGATGGCAAGAATGAAATCATCCTGTGCGTCGCCAACGTGTCCCGCAGTGCCCAGGCCGCAGAACTGGACCTCTCGGCGTTTGCCGGCATGGTTCCGGTGGAGATGCTCGGTGGCAATGCCTTCCCGCCCATTGGCCAGCTGAATTTCCTGCTGACCCTGGCGCCGTATGGCTTCTATTGGTTCGTGCTGGCGGCGGAAAACCAGATGCCAAGCTGGCACGTGGAACCGGCGCAAAGCATCCCGGACTTCACCACCCTGGTGCTGAAGAAGCGCATGGAAGAATTGCTCGAAGCACCGTGCCGCACCACCCTGGAACAGAATGCGTTGCCGGCGTGGCTGCCCAAGCGCCGCTGGTTTGCCAGCAAGGATACGGCAATCGACAGCGTGCACATCGCTTATGGCGTGCGCTTCGGCGACCCGCAGCATCCGGTGCTGCTCAGTGAAATCGAAGTCACCAGCGCCGGCCAGGTCAGCCGCTATCAACTGCCGTTCGGCTTCCTTGGCGAAGACCAGTTCACCAGCGCCTTGCCGCAACAACTCGCGCTTGCCCGTGTACGGCGAGTGCGTCAGGTAGGTTTGGTGACCGATGCCTTCAGCCTCGACACTTATATCCGCAGCGTGATCCAAGGCCTGCAGGCCAAAACCGTCCTCGACTCCACCGATGGCGAGATTCGCTTCGAGCCCACGGCGCAGTTGGCCAAACTGGAATTGAACGACGAGTCGGAAGTGCGCTACCTCGCGGCGGAGCAGTCCAACAGTTCCGTGGTGGTGGGCGGCAGCCTGGTGCTCAAGTTGATCCGAAAAGTCAGCGCCGGGGTTCACCCCGAGCTGGAAATGGGCGCCTACCTGACCGAGGCCGGCTACGAGCATATCTCGCCGCTGTTGGGCTCGGTGATCCGCCACGATGCCGATGGCCAGGACAACCTGCTGATGATCGCCCAGGGTTACCTGAGCAACCAGGGCGACGCTTGGGGCTGGACCCAGAATAACCTGGAGCGAGCGATTCGCGACGAACTGGCCGAAGCCATGTCCGAGCAGGAACAGCACTACAACGCCCTTGGCGAGCTGGCGGATTTCGCCGGCTTGCTCGGCCAGCGCCTGGGCGAGATGCACCTGGTGCTGGCGGCGCCCACCACTAACAAGGCGTTCAAGCCCGAGGTCACAACCCTCAAGGACAGCCAGGGCTGGGCCAGGCACGTAGGCGCACAAATCGACCACGCCTTGCAGTTGCTCAAACAGCATCAAACCAAGTTGAACCCTGCCGATCAGGCGTTGGTCAGTGCTTTACTGGAGCAGAAAAAGGCCATCGCCAGTCACGTTCAGGACCTGGCGAAAGCCACGGTGGGCGGGTTGCGCATTCGCGTGCACGGCGACCTGCACCTGGGCCAGGTACTGGTGGTCAAGGGCGATGCCTACCTCATCGACTTCGAGGGCGAACCGGCGCGGCCGCTGCCTGAACGTCGTGGCAAACACAGCCCGTACAAGGATGTGAGCGGGGTGCTGCGCTCGTTTGATTACGCGGCGGCCATGGCGGTGAATGTGCAGGGCGTCGACCAGTCGCCCCAGGCCAATGCGTCCCGACAACGTGTGGCGGATCGCTACTTGCATGAGGCCAGGCAGGCATTTATCCAGGCCTATCACGCTGCCACGACTACACTGGCCCATGACTGGCAGGATGCCAAAGGCCAGGACGCAGCGCTGGCGTTGTTCAGCCTGGAGAAGGCCGCGTACGAAGTGGCCTACGAAGCAGAGAATCGCCCGAGCTGGTTGCCGGTGCCGTTGCAAGGTTTGCACGGGCTGCTCAGCGGGTTGAAACCAATATCGAAAACTGCACGCGGTGGGGAGACGTCATGAGTTTTACAAGCAAAGAACCGCTGCAGGAAAAGTTGAGTGTGATGCCCAAACCTGCTGATATCGAAGCCCTGGTGCGGGCCGAGCACCATGATCCATTCTCGATCCTGGGTCCCCATGACGACGAGCAGGGCGGCCAGTTCATTCGCGCCTTCCTGCCGGAAGCGCTGAGTGTCCAGGTCCTGGCCCGCGACAGCGGCGAGCACATCGGCAGCCTTGATGCGACCCAGGTGCCGGGCTTGTTTGTCGGGCATTTCGGCAGCCGTCAGGCGTACTTGCTGAAGATCCAGTGGGCCGGTGGCGAACAGATCACCGAAGACCCTTACAGCTTCCAGCAACTGCTGCTGGGGGAGATGGACCTGTACCTGTTTGCCGAAGGCAATCACCGCGACCTGAGCAGTTGCCTCGGGGCACAAGTGACCAGCGTCGACGGGGTCCAGGGCGTGCGTTTTGCGGTATGGGCACCGAATGCCCGCCGGGTCTCGGTGGTGGGCGACTTCAATATCTGGGACGGGCGCCGTCATCCGATGCGCCTGCGCCATCCGTCCGGGGTGTGGGAGATTTTCATCCCGCGCCTGCAACCCGGCGCGGCCTACAAGTATGAAATCCTCGGTGCCCACGGGATTCTGCCGCTCAAGGCCGACCCCATGGCCCTGGCCACGCAGTTGCCGCCGGATACTGCGTCCAAGGTCGCTTCGCCGCTGCAGGTCGACTGGCAGGACCACGACTGGATGCAATCGCGCAGCGAGCGACAAAAGCCCAGCGCACCCTTGTCGATCTACGAGTTGCATGCCGGTTCCTGGCAGTGCGAGCTGGATGAAGTCGGCGAGGTGTCCCGCCAGTACAGTTGGCGCGAGCTGACCGAGCGGTTGATCCCTTATGTACAGCAGTTGGGCTTCACCCATATCGAACTGATGCCGATCATGGAGCACCCGTTCGGCGGCTCATGGGGTTATCAGGCGCTGTCGCAATTTGCCCCGACGGCACGTTTCGGCTCGCCGGAGGATTTCGCATTTTTCGTCAACGCCTGCCATCAGGCCGACATCGGCGTGATCCTGGATTGGGTGCCGGCGCATTTCCCCACCGATACCCACGGCCTGGCGCAATTCGACGGCACCGCGCTGTACGAATACGCCAACCCGCTGGAAGGCTTCCACCAGGATTGGGACACCCTGATCTACAACCTCGGCCGCACCGAAGTCCACGGCTTCATGCTGGCGTCGGCGTTGCACTGGCTCAAGCATTTCCATATCGATGGCCTGCGGGTGGATGCGGTGGCCTCGATGCTGTACCGCGACTATTCGCGCAAGGCCGGTGAATGGGTACCCAACCGCCACGGCGGGCGGGAAAACCTCGAGGCCATCGACTTCCTGCGCCACCTCAACGATGTCGTTGCCCTTGAGGCCCCCGGCGCGCTGGTGATCGCCGAGGAGTCCACCGCATGGCCGGGCGTAAGCCAGCCGACCCAACAGGGCGGCCTGGGGTTCAACTACAAGTGGAACATGGGCTGGATGCACGATTCGCTGCACTACATCCAGCAGGACCCGGTGTACCGTGCCCATCACCACAACGAGCTGAGTTTCGGCCTGGTGTATGCCTGGTCCGAGCGTTTTATCCTGCCGATTTCCCACGATGAAGTGGTACACGGCAAGCACTCGTTGATCGACAAGATGCCCGGCGACCGCTGGCAGAAATTTGCCAACCTGCGGGCATACCTGAGCTTCATGTGGATGCACCCGGGCAAGAAGCTGCTGTTCATGGGCTGCGAGTTCGGCCAATGGCGCGAGTGGAACCACGATCAGCAACTGGACTGGTACCTGCTGCAATACCCCGAACACCGGGGCGTGCAGAAACTGGTGGGCGACCTGAACCGCCTGTACCGCGAAGAGCCGGCGCTGCATGACCAGGACGACGCGCCACAGGGCTTCCAGTGGTTGATTGGGGATGACGCGATCAACAGCGTCTACGCCTGGTTGCGCTGGAGCAAGGACGGCAGGCCGGTGCTGGTGGTGGCCAACTTCACGCCGGTGCCGCGTGAGGCCTACAAGGTCGGTGTGCCGTTTGCCGGGCGCTGGAGCGAGGTGATCAACAGCGATGCCGACACCTATGCCGGTTCCAACTTCGGCAACGGTGGCGGGGCGTTTACGGAGGAGGAGCCCAGGCATGGGCAGCCGTTGTCGCTGTCGTTGAACCTGCCGCCATTGGGCGTGCTGATCCTGCGACCGGACGCCTGACTTCCAGCCGATGAAGACCCCATGTGGGAGCGGGCTTGCTCGCGAATGCGCAGTACCAGTGCCAGATTTTTTGGCTGACACACTGCATTCGCGAGCAAGCCCGCTCCCACAGTGGGGATGTGTTGTGGCTTAGAAGTCGACCCTTATGCCAATCGTGCCTTTGCGCCCATTCAGCTGATTACTGTCCAGATTGCTGTTGTACCCCACCTCGCCATACACACTGACCGTGCTCGATACCTGCATCGTTGCCCCGGCGCTGACGTCCAGCGTGGTGGACTTCTGTTCGGTGTTGATGTCCGTGCTGTCATTGAACGTGACGGTGTTATTCCCGGCGCTGGCGTGCCACACGTTGCTACGCACGTAAGGCAGCAGGGGCATGCCGCTCACGCTGTAGCTGCCCTTGAGGCGGACACCGAGACGGGTGACGACGTTAGTGTCGGCGCGGAATGAGACATCCGAGATTCCGTCGTTCTGGCTGTCCACATAGCTTCGATCGACAATCACCTGGGCCTGCGGCTCGACCTCCCACTGTTCCGACACCGCAAACGGCATTCCCACCTCCACAGACCCCAGCACGTTGTGGCCCTTGGTTGGGAGTTTGACGCCCCGGTCGGATTCACTGTGGCCATCGAACCGCGTGCCCATCAGCACGACATCGATATAGGCGCGGTTGGCGCCGATGAGCGTCCAATACGCGCCCAGGCTGTCACCGCGCAGGGTGGTGTTGCCGGCGTCCTTGCCCTGAAAACCGCCATTGAAGCCCGCCACATTGCCGGTCAGGCGGCTGTGGCCGACAAAGAAGCCGAAGCGTTGGGTCAGGCCAGCGTCGTTGGTCCAGGCATACAGGTCAGTGCCAACCTGGAAACCGGACAGGGAGCTGTCCAGCGACGGGCTGACGGTGCCGGCGAATGATTGCCGCGTGCTGCTGCCATACACCCGGCCCCAACCGGCCGCTAAAGCGCCAGGTTGACGTTGCAGGCTTTGATCGCCCGTGCGTTCGTGGTAGGTGCCCAGCATGCCCTGGACCATCTGCTGCACGGCGGGAAACAACACGGCATATACCGGGACTTCCGGGCGATAGATGGGTATGGGGTCTTCTCCCGGGAAAATCCCCGGGAGGTCCGGCGTGCCATCGGCGGGGACGGGGGGGAGAATGCCCACTGGGTCGTCAGGATCCTCAGGGTTGGGCAGCGGCGGCGCCACCACCGAGGACCGCAGGAACCAGTTTTGCCCGGTGCCCGGCGTTACGCCTCCTTTGAACAGGTAGTACTCATAGGCGCCTGCGGAAACGGATCCACCGCGCAGGGTAAACGCCAGGTCGCTGCTCGTGGCACCGTTAAGCGCTTCAACCACCTGGATGCCGTTCTGCAGGGTCATGGCACCGGGGCCGGCAAGGTTGGTGACGGTGATGGTGGTGCCGCCTTGCAGCGTGCCCTGGCTGACTACCAGCTTGTCACTGGCCGAGCCGTCGGCGCCGAGTACCGATTGCAGCGCCAGTTCGCCACCATTGCCGGTGTAGTTGCCGTCGACCGTCAGGCTGTCGGTGGCGCTGGAACTGCCGGTGGTCATGTCGATCAGGCCGCCGTTGTTCAGGTTGGCTGGTTGCCCGGCCGTGAAGGGGCTGATGCTGCCCTGTGTTACCTGCAGGGCGGCGCTGCCAAAAATATTCAGGGTGCCGGTGGCCGTAGCGCTGTCACCGAGCTTGAAGTCGCCACCCAGGGTCAGGCGCGAATTGTTGTCCAGGTTGACGGTTTCCCAGTTGACATAGCGGGTTGGCGTGGCGGATCGGGTGTTGTCGAAGGTCAGGGTGTCGTTACCCAAACCACCGTCCAGAAGCGGAGTGGAAGCCAGGGTGGTTTCGGTCAGGTTGAGCAGGAAACCCCTGTCAGCGCCATCACCCATGAGGATTTCCTTATGGATCAGACCGCCGCCTTCCCAAGTGAACTCATCGTTGCCAAAGCTGGCGAGGATCTGCCCACTTATTTCCCCTCCGCTGACTTTGATGATGTCGTCGCCGCCGCTGACGCTGATGTTGCCACCAACCGTTCCTCCGGACACCAGGATGGTGTCGTTTCCGAAGCCAGTAACGAGGTTGCCGATGATCGCTCCACCCCGCAGGTCAAACAGGTTGTTGTCGAGCTTCATGTCGACCCGTCCGATGCTGCCACCGGTCATCAGCGCTACATCTCCATCTTCAAAGGCGCCGACAATCCTGCCACTGCTCATGGTGAACTCGTCACGGCCGTCGCCCTGAGCCAGTGAGGCGACGGTGCCACCGCTCTGGAAGTACTGGTCTACCCCGTCACCCTGGGAGATTGCACCGGAGCTGCCGCCGCTGATTTGCGCAATATCACCGCCCGCGCCTTGCGTCACCGTGCCGGAGATATTGCCATTGAACAGCTGGAAAATATTTCTTCCGTCACCTTGGTTGATCGCGCCATTGATCGCACCGGAATCCATCGTGACCCGATCATCTCCCGCGCCATAAGTCACGTTGCCGACGATGATGCCGGTGCCGCCGACGGGGAACTCAAGGATGTTGCTTCCTTGTAAATCCGTCAGCGCGCCAGCACTGCCATCGCTGCACAGGGTGGTGTCGTTGCCTGCGGTTATGACCAACGTACAGGCGGCCTGCGCGGGGAGGGGCCAATTGAGCAACAGCGTCGTCACGCTGCAGACGCTCAGATACGTCACTGATGAAAACCGCGTGCTCATGATTCGCCCTCCCTGCAAGCCGGTGTTCCAAGCTAGCCACACAGAGAGGGCGTACGCTACTGTCAGAAGTTACAGGTATAGACGAGTGGGTGCGCCTACAAAAATACAATCTCATAGGGCTCGCGCATGCGCTCCAGCAGCACCTGCGCCAGGATCGGCGCCAGGCCGATTTCCGGGTCGCCTGCCAGTTGGCTGGCATAGGCGTGGGCGGCGTGCAGCTTGCGGGCGACGCTCCAGGTGTCGAGCCGCACCTTGCGCGCGCGCTGCCAGGGGATGGCGGCGGTTTCCCGAAGCGGCCAGTGCCACGCCCAGATCGGCAGTTCGTGCAAGCGCACGCCCTTGACTGCGCAGGCTTTGGCAGCGGCACGGCCGACGGCGTCGTGGTCGTCATTGCCGTCGTTGCGCCAGGTGGTGAACACCACGTCGCCGGGTTGCAGGTAGCGCGCAATGAACTGGCTCATTTGCTGTTCCCGCGCGGCCAGGGCGTTGTCGGCGAAACCGCCGCGGATCCATTTCAGGCTGTGCAGGGGCACGCCCAGGCGGCGCAGGGCTTCGACACTTTCCTGGGGCCGCACCACGCTCAAGCGTTTGGCCGGCCACACGGCAGACCCCGGATGGCTGGCGCTGCCGTCGGTGATGGAGATCAGTTGCAGGGAGTATTCAAGGGTGCTGAGCAATTGCAGCAGACCGCCGCAGGCGATCACTTCATCGCCGGGATGCGGGGCGATGATCACCACGCGGGCGCCCTTGGGCACCAGGGTTGCGGGGTTGATGGCAGGGATTTGCGCGAGTTGCGGGGCGCTGTTCCAGATTTGCGCGGGGCCCCGGCGGTTGTCACTTAACAGTGCAGGCTTCATGGGTGTCACGTCCTTGTTTATCGGTGGTGCAGGCCGTACCCCGTTGACGGGACGGCTCTTGTGGTACGCGAGCGTCAGGTACTGCACGCTCGCGGCGCGACGGCGTTCCAACCCTGGATTGCCGTGCAAGGAACAGTGATGATAGTTATGAATTGCCGCTTTAACACCGCCGGGTGTCGCAATTTTTTCAGGAGGCCTGCATCAGGCTCTTCAGGTAATCACCGAAGCCGCCCTGGGCGCGACAATCCAGGCGGGCACTGGTAATCACCTGGGGCGAGTGGCTCCAGGCAATGGAAGCCCCGCAGCGCTCCAACTGGCGCACCAGCTCCACGTCTTCATGGCAGGGCAGGGGCTCGAAACCGCCGGCCCGCACGTAGGCGCCGGCACTGACGCCCAGGTTGGCGCCGTGGATATGCCGATGCCCGTCCCGGGCGGTGTAGGCCTGGTGATAGCGGATCTGCGCCGCCGGGTCGAAGCCCTCGCTCCAGGCGTCCACCGTCACCGTGCCGCACACCGCATCCACGCCCAGGGCCAGTTGCGCCACCAACCAATCGGGAGCGACGCGGCTGTCGGCGTCGGTGCAGGAAATCCAGCGCGCGCCGTTGTTAAGCAGGTGCCGCGCACCCACGCCGCGCACGTGGCCCACGTTTCGCGCCTGCACTTCCAGGCTGTGCACCTGGTATTCGCGGGCGATCATGGCGCTGCGGTCGCTGCAGCTGTCGAGCACTGTCAGAATCTGCACCTCTTCACCCAGCAGGCCCGGATGACTGGCGGCGACCATCGCAGCTTTCAGACATTCGGGCAGCAGTTTTTCTTCGTTATGCACGGGTATCAGGATGCCGATCATCGCAGTCCCTCCAGGGTCGCAACCGTGGTGCCGTCGCGGCTCCACAAATCCAGTAGAAAATCGCTTTCGTGATGCTGCGCCAGATGTGGCATGCCCAGGCGCTGGCCGAGGCGCGCATGCACCTGTTCGGCGGTCTGCGGGCAGCCTTCGATGATCGGGCGCCAGTGGCAGGCGAGGATTTGTCCATCAGGCGTCAGGGAGGCGAGCGCGCGATCGATCAGCCCATCGAAATCCTTCGGGTCCAGGTAGTAGCAAAGCTCGCTGAGCACGATCAGCTCGAAGGTTTCGCTGGGCCATTGCTGCGGGAGGCGGCTCTGCTGCACGGTGGCATGGCTGAAACCCCGCAGCCGCGCCTGTGCCAGGCTGACCGCCGCTTGCGCCGTGTCACAGCAGAGCAGGCGGTCACAGCGCGGGGCCAGCTCGAAGCTCAGCTCGCCGTTGGCGCAGCCGGGTTCAAAGATCGAGGCATAGCGCGGCCGGGTCAGCAGCGCCAGGGTCAGGGCCCGCTTGCGCTGTTCATACCAGCGTTGCCGAAAGGCCCAAGGGTCGTCGTTGCCGGCAAACAGCTCGTCGAAATAGGGCGTGGCGACACTCATACGAACACCACTTCAAAAGGTTGCAGCAGGCGCTCCAGCACATAGGGCGCGAGCACCGGCGGCAGGCCGATCTGCGGGTCGCCTTCCAACTGGCTGGCGAAGGCATGGATGGCGTGCCGTTTACGGGCCACGGCTTCAGGTGTCAGGAGAATTTTACGAGCGCGATCCCAGGGCACCTGGCTGTCTTCCGGGGTTGCCCAATGCCAGGTCCAAACGGGCAACTCCAGCAAGGTTGCGCCCACCGCCCGGGTCGCCTTGGCACTGGCACGGCCCACGGCCTCGTGGTCGCAATGGCCGTCTTCGCGCCAGGTGGTGAAGACCACGTCGCCGGGCTTGAGGTAACGCTCGATAAAGCGGCTCAGGTCTTCTTCACCTGTGGCGACCTGGCTGTCGCTGAACCCGGCCCGCAACCATTTCAGGCTGTGCAACGGCAATCCCAGCCGGTGCAGGGCCTGCGCCGACTCTTGCGGCCGCACCACGCTCAGGCGTTCCACCGGCCAGCGGCGCGAGCCGGGATGACTGGCGCTGCCGTCGGTGACGGAGATCAGCAGGATAGGGCGATCCAGCGCGGCAAGGCCTTGCAGCAGGCCGCCGCAGCCCAGGACTTCGTCATCCGGGTGTGGCGCGATGATCACGGCGCGGCTGCCTTCAGGCACCAGTTCGGCAATGTCTACGCAAGGCAGCTCGGCCAGTCGCGACGAGCTTTGCCACACATGCAAGGGCGTGCCCTGGCCGACGATTGGATTGATCTTCATAGTTCCCATCTCCCTGGGCGCTCATCGGCGACTTGTTGACCAAGGGCGGCCAGGTCGCGCTCGGCGTGACTTTGCCGCAGGTACACCGGCAAGTCGGCCATCAACTGGGCAAAATGCGGATCCTTGCAATACGGCCCGGCGCCCAGTGCTCGGCCGACATGGTGAATCACCTGGTCGACGGTTTCTTCGATACAGGCCCGTGCCTGTTGTGCCAACAGCCGGGCATCTGCCTTGGGCTGCCGGTCGATATGGGTGGCGCTGTCGCGCAGCACACAGGCCGCGCTGTGCAAGGCACTGTCGACGCTGCCAAGGTGCGCCAGGGCGTGGGGCTCCGGGCGTTTTGCACACTGCTCGCGCAAGGCCTCCGCCAGGCGTTGTGCCGCGCCGTACCAGCAGGCGGCGATGCCGATGCCGCCTTGCCAGAAGCCGGGGCGCGCCAAATAGTCCCCAGGCTTGCCGATGGCCAGGCCAACGGCGTCCTGGAAAAGCACTTCAACACTGCCCGTAGCGGCCATGCCCACGGCGGCCCAGCCCTCATCGGTGACGGTTACGCCGGGCTGGTGCATTTGCACTGCAACCAGTTGCTGGCGATCTTCTTCATCCCACGCCGTGAGCAAGCCGTGGCTGACCACCGCCGCGCCCGAGCACCAGGCCTTGCGGCCCTCCAGCCGCACACGTTGGCCGTCACGCCGGATCCGCACCTTGGCGGTGGGCGGCTCGGCCGCCCACATGCCCCACGTGCTGCCAACCGGCGGCAAGGGGCTGTCGAGTTCAGCGATGATCGCCAGGGCGTCCGTGTGGCCTTCAAACAACTTGCACAACCGCAGGTCATGGCCGGCGACTTGCGCCAGCCGGCTGAAGCGTTCCAACGTTTGTCCGCTGCCCGGCAAGGGCAACTGGTCCAGGCCTTCCTCCACCAAAGCCCTCAGCGCAGCGCCAAGGGCCTGGGTGTCCGGGTAATCCCGGTAGCCGCGAAGAAACTCATGCAAGGCCATGTCACACCTCGTCCTCATGCTGCAATTCAAACAGCAGCAGCGAACGCCCGGTGACCGCGTATTCGTGATCGAAATCGAAGCGTTCCTGGCCACGCACTGCCGGCTGGTTGGTGTCGAGCATGCAGGTCCAGAAGCCGCCATCCGGCACCGGTGGCAGGCGGAAATTGACCATGTCGTGGTGTGCATTGACCACCAGCAACAACGTGGCATCGGCCCCCGGGCGGCGAATCCCGGTTTCCTGGGCGCGGCCATCCATCAGCATGCCCAGGCAACGGCCATGGCTGTCCTGCCATTGCTCGATGGTCATTTCATCGCCGCTCGGCGCGAGCCAGGTGACGTCCTTGACCCCGATATCTTCGTTGTAGTCGCCCACCAGGAAGCGCCCGCGACGCAGGATCGGGTACGCCAGGCGCAACTTGATCAGGCGCTTGACGAACTTGAGCAGGGCCTTGCCGTCTTCATCCAGTTCCCAATTGATCCAGCCGATCTCGCTGTCCTGGCAGTAGGCGTTGTTGTTGCCGTGCTGGGTCCGGGCGAACTCGTCACCGGCTACCAGCATTGGCGTGCCCTGGGCCAGCAGCAGGGTGGCGAAGAAATTACGCATCTGGCGCAGGCGCAGCGCGTTGATTTCCGGGTCGTCGGTAGGACCTTCGACACCGTGGTTCCACGACAGGTTGTTGTTGCTGCCGTCCTGGTTGTTCTCGTCGTTGGCTTCGTTGTGTTTGTCGTTGTAGGACACCAGGTCGTGCAGGGTGAAACCGTCGTGGGCGGTGATGAAGTTCACCGAGCTGTAAGGCCGGCGGCCGCGCTGGTTGAACATCTCGCCCGAGGCGGTCATGCGTCCGGCGAAGTCGGCCAGTTGGCCGTCATCACCTTTCCAGAACGAGCGCACGGTGTCGCGGAAACGGTCGTTCCATTCCACCCAGCCCGGCGGGAAACCGCCGACCTGATAGCCGCCGGGGCCACAGTCCCAAGGCTCGGCAATCATTTTCACCTGGCGCAGCACCGGGTCCTGGCGGCAGGCCACGAGGAAGCTGTGGCGCTCGTCGAAACCGTCGCGGTAGCGGCCAAGGATGGTCGCCAGGTCGAAGCGGAAGCCGTCGACATGCATCTCGGTCGCCCAGTAGCGCAACGAGTCGGTGACCATTTGCAGCACGCACGGGTGGCTCAGGTCGAGGGTGTTGCCGGTGCCGGAATCGTTGATGTAGAAGCGCTTGTCATCGGGCATCAGGCGGTAGTACGAGGCGTTGTCGATGCCGCGCATGGACAGCGTCGGGCCTTGCTCGTTGCCTTCGGCGGTGTGGTTGTAGACCACGTCCAGGATCACTTCCAGCTTGGCTTCGTGCAGGTGCGCGACCATTTCCTTGAACTCGGCGATCTTGCCGCTGGCCAGGTAGCGCGGGTCCGGGGCGAAGAAGGCGATGCTGTTGTAGCCCCAGTAGTTGGTCATGCCTTTTTGCAGCAGGTGCTGGTCGTTGACGAAGGCGTGCACCGGCAGCAACTCGACCGATGACACACCCAACTGGCGAATGTGCTTGAGCACATCGTCGACCATCAGCCCGGCGCAGGTGCCGCGCACTTCCTCAGGCACCGAAGGGTGGCGCATGGTGATGCCGCGCAGGTGGGTTTCATAAATGATCGTGCGATCCCACGGCGTGCGCACTGGCTGGTCGTTGCCCCAGGTGTGGGCCGGGTCGATGACTTTGCACTTGGGCACGAAGGGCGCGCTGTCGCGTTCGTCGAAACTGAGGTCGGCGTCCGGATGGCCGATGGTGTAGCCAAACAGGGCCTCGGACCATTTGAGCTCGCCCACCAGCTGTTTGGCGTAGGGGTCGATCAGCAATTTGTTGTGGTTGAAGCGATGACCGTTGGCCGGGTCATAGGGACCGTACACGCGGTAGCCGTAGATCAGCCCGGGGTGGGCGTCGGGCAGGTAGCCGTGGAAGGTCTCGTCGGTGTATTCCGGCAGTTCGATGCGCTCCAGCTCGACTTCGCCGCTGTCGTCGAAGATGCACAGTTCGACTTTGGTGGCGTTGGCCGAGAACAGCGCAAAGTTGACCCCCAGACCGTCCCAGGTCGCGCCGAGAGGGAAGGGCAAACCTTCACGAATCCGCGACGGCTCGTTTTCCGGCGTCGAGTTGGGCTTGTTGGGTTTGCTCATTGAGATGCTCCTGCAAAAGGGTTTTTCCGGGCCGAACGGGGCCATTCCGGCGTGATGCCGGGTAGATATCGGTAGTTGGATAGCCTCCTGCGGTGCGGGCGCACCTGCAGGAGGATCTTTGGGTCAGGGTGCCTTGGGCTTCTTCGCAGCAGGCTTCTTCGCCGCCGGCACTGCGCTTGGCTTGGCTGCCGGTTTGGGCGCTGCCGCTGCGGGCTTGGCTTTTGGCTTGGCCTTGGCGGCGGCCTTCGGTGCCTTGGATGGCGTCAGCGCTTCGGCTTCCGCCAGTTTGCGCGCCATTTCCCAGTGTCGTGCGTCCTCGCCATGGGGTTTACCTTCAGATTCCCAGATCTGATGTGCCAATTCGCGGATGCGTTTGTCTTCAGTACTCATCGCAATGCTCCTCACAGAAAATTTCAGCTTTCTTGATCATCAGGATTGATAAAGACATTGACCGGGAAATCCCCCAGGGCAGCGCTGATCATGAGCTCCTTGTTTGGTGTGACTGCGCCTGTTCGGAAAAGTCCCTTCCAATTTTGGGTTGGAGCGGCGAACGGTAATCGGACCCGGGTATCGCCCCAAATCTGCGCGTTGATCAGGGGATACACACCGTTTTCAAGCAGCCGGTGAGGCCAGCGTGGCACCACCACCAGCAGCTGTTTGCCCTGGTATTCGCGGTAGAAAGCGACCACCCGCTCGGCGTGTTCGCCCACCACTTCCAGAGGCTCGTACGTGCCCTGGCGAAACAGTTGCGGATACGCCTTGCGCAACCCCAGGACCTGGCTGATCAACGCCTGTTTTATACGCCCGTCATGCCAGTTGAACATCAGCTCGCCGATGTCCGGCGGCGTGTGCAGCCCCTGTCGCCGTGCGGGGTAGTCCACCGGGCGGCGGTTGTCAGGGTCTACCAATGTGAAGTCCCAGAACTCATCGCCCTGGTACAGGTCCGGCACGCCCGGCACGGTGAGGCGAAGCAAGGATTGCGCCAGCCCGTTGAGCGCGCCGGCCGGGGCGATGGCCTGGGCGGCCTCGCCGATGGCATCGCGCAGGGTCTTGCCGGCGTCCTCCAGCAGCAGCCGTGACAGGAACGCTTCGACACCTTGCTCGTACAACTCGTTGGGTGCGCTCCAGCTGCTGTTGAGCTTGGCTTCACGCAGGGCTTTCTGCTGCCACTGCCACAGGCGCTGGTGATAGTCCGCCAGGCCCTCGGTATCGTCGCGGTGCAGGTCCAGCGGCCAACTGCCCAGCAGCACCTGATAGAGGATCAGTTCGTCACCCGCGGACGGCGTGTTGACATCGCTGCGCAGGCGGGCGGCGAGGGGGCGCCATTGCTCCACCTGCTCGGCATACCAGTCGGCGGCCTCGCTGAGCACCGCCAGGCGCGCACGGGTATCTTCGCCGCGCTTGTGGTCGTGGGTGGCGGTGGCCAGCAGGTTGTCGGGGAAGGTGCGCAGTCGTTGCTGGTTGACCGCGTGGAAGTCTTCCAGCGGGGCGCTGAATTGTTCGGTGCTGAAACCCACGTCATTGCGCGACAACAACACACCCGAGCGGTAGAACGCAGTGTCTTCCACGGCCTTGGCCGCCGCCGGCGAGGTCAGTTGCTGGAAGCGTACGCAGGCGTGCTTGAGCATCTTGCGTTTGCGGCCCAGGGGGCGGTCGCGCCAGGGTTGGCCGCCGAGCCATTTTTCCAGGTAGTCGAGCACCGGCCAGTCGCCTTCGCTCAAGGTGCTGCGGGCACCGGCCAGGGCTTGCAGGAAAAACACGTCATCCAGTTCGCTGCGGCCCCGGGCGCTGATGTAGGTGCGGTACACCGGGAAATGCACGATCAGTTCCTGCAACGCGCGGCGAATTGCACCCAGGGTCAGGTCGCGGCTCATCACATCGTCCCGGGCCACTTGCAGCAGGGCCTGGGCCACACTTTCAAAATCCCCGGCCAGGGAACCGTTGAGGATCTGCTGCCGGGCCAGCCAGGCTTCTTCGATAAATGAAGACGGGCGTTCGGTGTGGCGGGTCCATAACTCGGCCAGGGGTTCGAAGCCCTTCGGGTCATGTTGCAGCAATGACAGCTGGTTCATGAATTCGTAGCCGGTGGTGCCGTCCACGCGCCAGTCTTCACGCAAGGTTTCGCCTTCGCCGAGGATCTTCTCGACGAAGATCGGCAAGTGCCGCCCAATCGCCAGCGAGTCCACCCGGCGGCGCAGCTTGCGGCAGTAACCGCGCGGGTCGGCGAGGCCGTCGATGTGGTCGATGCGCAGGCCGTCGATCAGGCCTTCGCTGATCAGCTGGAAGATCTTGCCGTGGGTCGCTTCGAACACCGCGCTGCGTTCAACCCGCAGGCCGCCCAGCTCGTTGACGTCGAAGAACCGCCGCCAGTTGATATCGTCCGCTGCCGTGCGCCAGCTGGCCAGGCGATAGCTTTGTTGTTCCAGCAGGTGGTGCAGGCGGGCGAAACCTTCGGGATGGCGGGCGTCGTAGAGGTCGAGGTTCGCTTCGATGGCCTTCAGGGTTTCGGGGTCGCGGGCGGCCTCGATCAGTATCTGTTTCAGCGCGGCGGCCTGGGGATAGGCGTCCGGCTGGTAGGCCAGGCTGCTGAAGCGATCGGCCAGTGACTTGACGGGCACCAGCTCGCCGTATTCCCGCGGGCAGATCGGGAAGCGATGTTCGTAATGCTCGACGTAGAAGCTGCCGTGCAGCGGGTCGAAGCGCAGCGGCAGGGCACCCGACTGCAGGGCTTCGCCGTAGTCGCTGCCCAGGAACGGCATCAGCAGTTGGCCCTTGAGCAGCGGGTCTGGCGAGTGCCATTGAATGTCGAAGAATTCGCTGAAGGGACTCAGTCGACCCCATTCCAGCAAGTCCAGCCACCACAGATTATCGGCACCGCCGACGGCCATGTGGTTGGACACGATATCGAGGATCAGCCCCATGTCATGTTCGCGCAACGCCGCAACCAATCGCCGCAGCGCCGGTTCGCCGCCCAGCTCGGGATTGACGGTGGTGGGATCGACCACGTCATAGCCGTGCATCGAACCGGCGCGGGCGCTCAGCAATGGCGAGGCGTAGAGGTGGCTGATGCCCAGCTCGGCGAAGTACGGCACCAGCGGCACGGCGTCGTCGAGGGTGAAGCCCTTATGAAATTGCAGGCGCTGGGTAGCCCGAAGCGTCAATGCTTTCATCGGTCACGCTCTTGGGCCTGGATGCGCGCCACGGCCAGCAGCTCAAGGCGGCGGGCGGCATTGTCGTCATCGAGCAGGGTGGCGGCATCGCCCGGCAGGCGGCGGCGCCAGTTCGGGTGGGTGTCGGTGGTGCCGGGCAGGTTGGATTGTTCCTCGACCCCCAGGGCGTCCTCCAGCGGCAGCAATACCAAGGGTGCACGGGTGTGGCCCAGGTAGCGCACGCTGGCGTCGATGACGTGGTCGGTTTCGTTGCGCACTTCGTCGATGAAGTTCTGCGGGTCCTGGCTCAAGGCCTGGCGCAGTGCCTGGCGTTCCCGCAGGCGGTGTTCGCTCCATTGCTCGACGGTGGGTGCATCGATCAGGCCCAGCTGGACATTCCAGTCGATATCGCGGCTGTGCCACCAACCGTTGAGGGTCGGCAGGTCGTGGGTGCTGGTGGTGGCCAGCGCGTTGTCCGGCCAATCGAGGATCGGCTTGAACTGGCCGCCGTGGTCTTGTTCGAACAGCAGCACGCGCATGCCGAGGATCGAGCGCGCGATGAGTTTTTCCCGCAGGCCGTCGGGTACGGTGCCGAGGTCTTCACCGAGGACGATCGCCTGGTGGCGGCTCGACTCCAGGGCCAACAGCCGCAGCAGGTCATCCACCGGGTAATACAGGTAGGCGCCGTCTCGTGGCGAGGCGTCCATCGGGATCACCCACAGGCGTTGCAGGCCCATCACATGGTCGATGCGCAAGCCGCCGGCGTGGGCGAAGTTGGCCCGCAGCATTTCGATAAACGCGCGAAAGCCGTTGCGCTTGAGGCCTTCGGGGGAAAACGCGGAGATACCCCAGCCCTGGCCGGCACGGTTGAGGATGTCAGGTGGCGCACCCACGGTCAGTTCCGCCAACAGTTCATCCTGGCGGCTCCAGGCCTGGCTGCCGCCGCCGTCGGCGCCCACTGCGAGGTCGGCGATCAGGCCGACACCCATGCCGCTGCCGCGCGCCGCTTGTTGCGCGCGTTCCAGGCACCGGGCAATCAGCCATTGGCTGAAGGCGTAAAAGCCGATTTCGTCCCGATTGGCTTCGGCAAACTGCACCAGGGCCGGGCTTTGCGGGCTGTGCCAGTCCTCTGGCCAGTGGCGCCAGTCGAGGCTCTCGCCGTTGGCCGCGCGTTCGGCTTGTACGGCTTCGAAGCGGCAGTGGTTTTCCAGGGCTTCACCGCCAGCCTGGCGGAAGCTCAGGAAGTCGGCATGTTGCGGGTGGTCGCCCTGGCGGAAGTCGTCATACAGGGTGCGCAACAGGCGCTGCTTGGCTTTGGCCGCGGCCGGCCAGTCGATCAGGCTTTGTTGCTCAAGGTCATTCAATTCGTCGGCCAGCCCGCTGGCTTCGATGGCGGTTTGCACCGCACGTTCGCCGAGGATGCAGCCGGGGGAGGCGTACAAACTGTTGAGGAACAGGCGGCTGGACGGGGAATAGGGGCTGAAGCGCTCGGTGTCGGCGCTGAACATCGCGTGCATCGGGCTGATCGCCAGGGCGTCGGCGCCGCGTTCGGCGGCGGCGCGGGCCAGTTGTTCCAGGGCCTGGGTATCGCCAAAGCCGCCGTCGCCGCTGCGGCGCAGGGAATACAGCTGGGCGCTCAGGCCCCAGGCGCGGGCGGTCTGGATGTCGACCGCTTCTGCAACGGTGTAGCAATGCGTCGGTGCCACGGCCAGGGTGAAATGCTGGTCGGCAATATGCACTTGTTGGTAGCCGACCGGAATCGAGCCGGGCAACACCGCGTTCTCGTCCAGGCTCAGGTCCAGCACGCTGGAATCTTCGAGGTGAATCTGGCACGGCGTACCGGGGGCGAAGTAGCGCGCCAGGTCCAGGCCGGCGCCGCTGTCGACGGTCATCAGGGGCGGCAGATGCTTGTCTTGTTGCACGCGTTCGAGGTCCAGCAGGCTGGCTTCGATCTCGGCGTCGCTGTCGGCCGGGTGGCCCAGGCCTTTGAGCACGGCGCGCAGGGCGTCGGGCTTTACATGTTGCGGGCGGCCATTCGCGTCGATCCAATCGACGGCCAGGCCCGCTCGGCTGGCGAGTATTTCCAATTGCGCGTCGCTCAAGGGTGCTCTCCAACAGGGGAATGGGTGAGGCTGACGCGGGCGCTGAGGGGAGCCAATTGTTCGGCCCCGCTGGCCTGCGTCACAAATAGGAGGTGCTCGGCAGCCGGGTAGTTCAGAGAATCGGCGCTCAGGTTGAGGTCGATCTGCAACAGGCTGCCATTGCCCAGGCGCCAGCGCGCCGTGACCGCGCCCTCTGCCAGCACGTGCGCACCCAGGGCCATGCTGCCGGGCAGGTGCGGCACGATATGTTGGTGGCGCAGGCTCAGCAGGTGCCGGTAGAGCTGCGAGTCGCCGCAGTCGGCGAGGGCGGGTGCCGAGCGGCGGAAGGTCTGCAGGGAGTTGGGGTCGGGAATGCGTTCGCGGCGTTCGGGGTCGCTGAACGCGGCAAAGTCGGCAAACTCGTTGCGCCGGCCTTCACGTACCGCCTCGGCCAGTTCGCCGTGATGGTCGGTGAAGAACAGGAACGGCTCCTCGGCGTTGACTTCATCGCCCATGAACATCAGCGGGATCATCGGCGACATCAGCAGCAAGGTCGTCGCGGCGCTCAGGGCCTGGGGCGAACACAGTTGATGCAGGCGTTCGCCCAGGGCGCGGTTGCCGATCTGGTCGTGGTTCTGCAGGAACAGCACAAAGGCGCTGGGCGGCAGGTGCCCGCTGGGCTCGCCGCGCGTGTGGCCGTGGCGCGTGGTGTGGCCCTGGTAGATAAATCCTTCGCTCAGGCAGCGCGCCAGTTTTCCCGTGGGGTCCTGGGCGAAATCGCTGTAGTAGGCGTCGGTTTCGCCGGTGAGCAGCACGTGCAGGGCGTTGTGGCCGTCATCGTTCCACTGGGCGTCGAAACCGCTTTCCAGCAGGCTGGCCTGGTTGAATTCGTTTTCCAGCACCAGCCACACATGCCGCCCCGTGTCGACTTGCTGGCGTACTTTTTGCGCCAGCTCCTGCAGAAATTCGGGATCGTTGATGGCGTGCACGGCGTCCAGGCGCAGGCCGTCGAAGCGGTATTCCAGCAGCCACATCAGGGCGTTGTCGATGAAGAAATCCCGGACCTCCCGGCGATCAAAGTCGATGCCCGCGCCCCAGGGCGTGTGCACGTCTTCGCGAAAGAAACCCTTGGCGTAGGTGCCGAGGTAGTTGCCGTCGGGGCCGAAGTGGTTGTAGACCACATCGAGGATTACCGCGAGGCCATAGTGGTGCGCACTGTCGATCAGCTGTTTGAGCTGCTCGGGCGAACCGTAGGAGGATTGGGGAGCGTAGGGCAGGACACCGTCGTAACCCCAGTTACGTTCGCCGGGGAACTGCGCGATGGGCATCAGCTCAATGGCGGTGACCCCCAGTTCGGCGAGGCGCGGCAGTTGTTTCTCGACCTCGGCGTAGCCCCCCAGTACGCCCACGTGTATCTCGTAGATCACCGCTTCGTGCCACGGCCGGCCTTGCCAGTGGCTTTGGCGCCACTGATAGGCCAGGGGGTCGACCACCACGCTGAAGCCGTGAACGTCCGTGGCCTGTGCCCGGGAAGCCGGGTCGGGAACGTCCTGTTCGCCGTCGATGTTGTAGCGGTAGCGGGTGCCCGGCGGGCATTGCAGCTGCACCACAAACCAGCCATCGGCCTGGGGCAGCATCGCTACCGATTTTCCTTCCTCAAATTCAACGCTGACATAAAACGCGTCTGGCGCCCATAACGCGAAGCGGGTGTGTTCCGCATCCAGCATGATCGCGCCGTGGGGCCAGGTTTCCAGAGTCCGTGACGGCATCTATGAAGACCTCTTTTTACTGTTTCCCCGATCTTCCCAGCGCTTTCGCTACCAGTTGCTCATAAAGTTCGGCATAGGGTTCCACTGCCTGGCACCAGTTGAACGGTGCGGCCATAGCCCGGCAACGCATGGCGTTGAGCAAGCCTGGGAAGGCGAAGACCTTGAACGCGCGGCTCAGGGCCGCTTCGTAGCTTTCGACAGTGGATTCGTTGAACAGGAAGCCGGTGACGCCATCCTCGATGGTGTCGGCCAGGCCGCCGGTGTTGCGTGCAACCGGCAACGAGCCGAAGCGCTGGGCATACATCTGGCTCAGGCCGCACGGTTCATAACGGGACGGCATCAGCAGGAAGTCGCTGCCGGCGAACATGCGGCGCGCGTCGGTCTCGTTGAAGCCGATGCGCACGCCGATCTGGCCGGGAAAGCGCAGGGCCAGGGCACGCATGGCTTGTTCTTCTTCCGGCTCACCACGGCCGATGATCGCGATCTGGCCGCCATTTTCGACGATGAAACTGGCGACCGCTTCGGTCAGGTCCAGGCCTTTCTGGTAGACCAGGCGCGATACCACGGCGAACAGCGGGCCGGTGGAGTCGTGCAAGCCAAACAGGTTGCGCACATGGGCGGCGTTCTGTGCCTTGCCTTCCCAGTCACCAATGTTGAAAGGGTGGGTCAGGTGCGGGTCGGTGGACGACTCCCAGCTTTCATCAATGCCGTTGGGAATGCCGCTGAGCAAGCCTTGCTGGGTCTTGCTGGCGAGAAAGCCATCCAGACCGCAGCCAAATTCGGGGGTGGTGATTTCCTGGGCGTAGGTGGCGCTGACCGTGGTGATATGGCTGGAATACGCCATGCCGGCCTTCAGGAATGACAGCTTGCCGTAGAACTCCATGCCTTCTTGCTGCAAGGCGTGTTCGGGAATCCCCAGCTCCGGGCACGAGGCCAGGCTGACCACGCCCTGGTAGGCGAGGTTATGAATGGTGAACAGCGTTGGAGTGCGTGACCCACGCCAGTGCATATAGGCTGGCGCCAGGCCTGCTGGCCAGTCATGGGCGTGCACCAGGTCCGGGCACCAGTGGATCTGCGCCAGGTTGGCGGCAATATCGGCGGCGGCCAGGCCCAGGCGGGCGAAGCGGATATGGTTGTCGGGCCAGTCACGGCCGTTGTTGGCGCCGTAGGGCGTACCTTCGCGCTCGTAAAGCTCGGGGCAGATCAGCACGTAGATAACCAGGCCGTCCTTGAGGTCCATGCGCCCGATCTTGCACGGTGGCAGCGCGGCGTGGCCCCCCAGCTCACCGATGATATGAATCGGGTTGTCGCTGTCCAGCACCTGCGGGTAGCCGGGGATCAGCACGCGCACATCGTGCAGGTGCGCCATGGCGCGGGGCAGTGCGGCGGAAACGTCGCCCAGGCCGCCGGTTTTCACCAAGTCGGCCAGTTCGGAAGTGACAAACAGCACTTTTTTGCGATTGGGATTCACACGTGAGACCGGCCGCACCGTGTTGGGAAGGTCGGCCAATGAGGTCGGCCCGCCAACCGGCTGACTAAAACGCTCTCCCTGAGTATCTACAGCGGCACTGATCATAGTTCTCTCCCGAGTTCTGGTCGGCTGATGGCATATGGCAATCAGCGAAGGTTGACCGCGTCCTGCGGCCAGGCGCACAAGCGCTACACAGACTGGCAAGCCTTATGCCAGTTGTGCTGGAGTCTTAAATAGAGTGGATGGACGGGCGTTCGGTGGGAACCGTCAGCACTCGCCTTACCTTAAACCTGACCTGTGGCAGAGTTGGAAAGTTTCGATTTTTTGCGGGGTTTTTGTTTTGGATCGGACCCATCGGTCATGAGTCTAGGACAGATCCCAGAGCCTGTGGGGTCTGTGGGGTATTTTTGTAGGACAAATTTTTTTCATGAGCCCGGTAGCAGCTGTCGAGCGCGCTCCGGTTCAGGATCGGCAGTGCGCCCGACGCAGCCTCGCTGAGGCTCGACAGCTGCTACGGGGGGAGTGGGAGGTGAAATGTGTGCACTAGCTTAGTGCGCGAAGGGGCACTCCTTTGGCCCAGGCTTGGATGTCTTCGATCATTTGCTGGTAGAACTGGCGGTAGTTCTGCTCGCTGACGTACCCCACATGAGGGGTGGCCAATACGTTGGGCAACTGGCGGAATGGATGCCCGGCTGGCAGCGGCTCCTGGGCGTACACGTCCAGTGCCGCGCCCGCCAGCCGGCCATTGGCCAGGGCGTCAATCAAGGCGGCCTCATCGACAATCGGCCCGCGTGCCGTGTTCACCAGATGCGCTGTAGGTTTCATCCAGCCCAACGCTTCGGCGTCCACCAGCCCGCGGCTGCGGTCGCTGAGCACCAGGTGAATCGACAACACGTCTGCCTGTTCAAACAACTCGCGCTTGCTGACCCAGGTCACGCCGCTTTCGGCAGCGCGCTCTGGGGTAAGGTTTTCGCTCCAGGCAATTACGTGCATGCCGAAGGCCTGGCCAAATTTGGCGACCTTCTGGCCAATGCTGCCCAGCCCGAGAATCCCCAGGGTCTTGCCGTACAAATCGCCGCCCAGGCCCACTTGCCAACCCCCGGCGCGCAGGGAATTGGCTTCGGCCAGCAGGTTGCGGGTGGACGCCATGATCAGTGCCCAGGTCAGTTCCGGGGCGGCGTGCTTGTAACTGTCAGTGCCGCCTACCTGGATACCCAGGGCCTTGGCCGCAGGAATGTCGATGGCGGCGTTGCGCATGCCGCCGGTCACCAGCAACTTGAGCCTGGGCAAGCCTTGCAACAGAGACTGGTCGAAGGTGGTGCGTTCGCGCATCACGCAGATCACCTCGAACCCCTGCAAACGCTCGATCAACGTGGCGGTGTCCGCCGGGTAATCGTGGAGGAAGTGCACCTGGCCGACCGACGCCAGGACTGACCAGTCCACCACGCCACTGGCCACATTCTGCCAATCATCAATCACTGCGATCTGTACCGACATTCACGCATGCCTCGAAAAAGGTTGGATTAAAGGGCGTTCAGCCCTTGCAACAGTGCCTTGTGAAACTGTGCCGGCTCTTCCATTTGCGGTGCATGGCCCAGGCCCGGGAATTCCACCAGGGTGGCGTGGGGAATCAACTTGGCCACTTGCTTGCCCAGCACCGCGTAGTTGCCGAGCTTCGCCTTGACCGCCGGTGGCGCCAGGTCCTTGCCAATGGCGGTGTTGTCGGACGTGCCGATCAGCAGCAGGGTGGGCATCTGCAGGTCCTTGAACTCGTAGTACACCGGCTGGGTGAAGATCATGTCGTAAATCAGCGCCGAGTTCCACGCCACCTGGGTGTGGCCGGGGCCTTTGTTCATGCCGGCGAGCATATCGACCCAGCGGTCGTATTCAGGCTTCCAGCGGCCGACGTAGTAGGTGTCGAGCTCGTATTTGCGGATGCCTTCGGCGGTCAGTTTCAACTCGCGCTCGTACCATTGGTCAACGCTGCGGTAGGGCACGCCGATGGCCTTCCAGTCTTCCAGGCCAATAGGGTTTACCAGTGCAAGTTGTTCGGTTTGCTGCGGATAGAGCAGGGCGTAGCGTGTGGCAAGCATGCCGCCGGTGGAGTGGCCGAGCAGGGTAGCCTTCTGAATACCGAGTTTTTCCAGGAGTTGATGGGTGTTGATCGCCAGTTGCTGGAAGCTGTACTGGTAATTGTCCGGTTTGCTGGAGGTGCAGAAACCGATCTGGTCGGGAGCGATCACCCGGTAGCCGGCGTCGCTCAGGGCCTTGATCGATTCATCCCAGGTGGCGCCGCAGAAGTTCTTGCCGTGCATCAGCACGATGCTGCGCCCGTTGGCCTTGCCTTTGGCCGGCACGTCCATGTAGCCCATCTGCAGGGATTTGCCCTGGGACTGGAAGGTGAAGTGCTCTACCGGGTACGGGTATTTGAAGCCTTGCAGCTCGGGGCCGTAGGTCGGACCTTCTTTGGCGGCGAAGGCGGGCAGGGCGCTGCCGAGTAACAGGCTGGCGACGCACAGAGAGCGGATCTTGGACATGGTTAGAGCTCCGGGAACAGTGCCCGGATGCTGTGGCGAGGGGATTAACGGGAGATTAAATCCAGTGCAGGGTGAGCATGGCCAGTACCCCGTAGCGCGCCCCTTTGGCCAGGGTCACCAGCACCAGGAACCGCCAGAACGGTTCGCGCATGACCCCGGCCACCAGGGTCAGCGGGTCACCAATGATCGGCACCCAACTGAGCAGCAACGACCAATGGCCCCAGCGCTGGTAATGGGTACGGGCCTTTTCCAGGTGCCTGGGGCTGACCGGAAACCAGCGTCGATCCTTGAAGCGCTCGACCGAGCGGCCCAGCAGCCAGTTGACCACCGAGCCCAATACGTTGCCGGCCGTTGCAACCCCGAGCAGCAACCACAGGCTGTAGTGCCCGCTGATCAACAGCCTCACCAGCACCGCCTCCGATTGCATCGGCAACAGCGTGGCTGCGCCGAAGGCGGCGAAAAACAGTCCCAGGTAACCGGCAAGCATCAATCAGCGTGCCGGATAGTCAGCCACTACCACGTCTTTGCCATCGCGAGTCAGGCCGATGACCTGATAGGCATCGCTGCTGCCGTTCATCTCCATGCCAGGCGAGCCCATGGGCATGCCTGGCGCCGCAATGCCCAGCAAGTCGTCGCGCTTGCGCAGGGCCAAGACCTGGTCGGCTGGCACATGGCCTTCGACGAACTTGCCGTCGATCACGCCGGTATGGCAAGACGCCAGGCGCGGCGCCACGCCCAGGCGTTGCTTGACCTCGCTCATGTTGCTTTCCACATGGTCGTTGACCTTGAACCCGTTGCTTTCCAGGTGGGCAATCCACTTTTTGCAGCAACCGCAGTTGGCATCACGGTGCACGTCAATCGGGATCAGCTCGGCAGCCTGGGCCAGGGTGCTCATGAGCAGGGCCGACAGTGCGGCCAGTCGCAGGGTGGTTTTCATCGTCATCTCGTCGGATAAAGGGCAACAGCGGGGCATTCTCCCTGCTTTTTGGAAAAGGGTTTCCCGGGAGTGTTACGAGGTTTTACGAAAAACCGACAGCACCAGAATAACCGCCTGGTGCTGTCGGAAAACTGAGAGGGATATGACGGTTTTGTCAGGCTGGCGGGGATTCCAGGCGCTGCTTGAGCTGATCAAGGGCCTGGTTGGACAGTGCGATCATGCGCTCATGCAGGGTGGTCAGTTGCAGTTCGGTTTCATAGGTGAGGATGCGCTTGAACAGCGTGCCGTTGCCCTGTACTTGCAGCAGATAATGAATACAGCCATCGACCGCCAATGAGGTGAACGCGGTCTTGAACTCCCGCGGTCGCTGCGCAATCTGCACGCGATAGCTCATGGGAACCCGCACACCCAGCAGGTCGATGGTTTCAGTGAAACGATGACCGGCAGGCAATGAGCCGGCGATACCGGTGTCGGCGCCCAGGGATGTCGGATGCCATTCATGCCAGCGATCCGGTTGGGTAACGTAGTCGTAAACGTCGTCGATAGAGGCTTGTATATAGCGTTCCTGACTGATCCGCTCCAGACGGATCGGGTGCTCAACTGCGTGCATGACACACCTCCTGTGTGGCGGAGCGAACTGTCAGAATAGTCCGGCTCCCGCGCATTGCACGGGAGCTTTCAGGCTATTTTTTCAACGCACCTTGAAGCGACCCATCAATGCAATAACCCGGCCATTGGCATCCAGCAGGCTCTGGGTGTTGTGCTCCGTGGCGTGGCCGCTTTGCACCAGCTCTTCGACCATGTGGCGGATGTGCACCATGCTGCGGTTGATTTCCTCGGTCACCGCGCTTTGCTGTTCGGCGGCGGTGGCGATCTGGGTGCTGAGGTTGTTGATATGGCTGACGGAGCCGGCCATCTCGTCCAATCCCGTGTTCACCCGGGCCGTGGCGTCAGCCGCAGACTGGCAGCTGGCCTGGGTGGCTTCCATGGCCGTCACCGAGGAACTCACGCCCGTGGTCAGGCGCGCCAGCATCTCATTGATCTGCGAGGTGCTGGCCTGGGTGCGGGCGGCGAGGGCGCGGACTTCGTCGGCCACCACCGCAAAACCCCGGCCTTGTTCGCCGGCCCGGGCGGCTTCGATGGCCGCGTTGAGTGCCAGCAGGTTGGTCTGGCCGGCAATAGCACCGATCACACCAAGGGTTTCGGTGATGCGGGCGGCATCCTGGCGCATGTTTTCCACGGTGTGGGTGGCGCTGGAGACCTCGCCGATCAACGCGCTGACGCTGCGGGAAGCTTCCCCGACCACCACCCGCGAACGGTCGGCGTGCTCATTGGCGCGCTGGGTGAACGCAGCCGTTTCGGCGGCGTTCTCGGCCACGGTGTCGGCGGTGGAACTCATCTCGGTGATGGCCGTGACGGTCTGGTCGGTTTCCGAGGCATGGCGCACCAGGATCTGGTTGGTCTGGGCCGACGTCTGCTGCAATTGCGCCAGGCTCGACGACATGGCGCCGGTGGCCAGGGTCACTTCTCCGATCATGTTTTGCAGGTAGACGATAAAGCGGTTCACCGAATGGCCAATCGCCCCCAGTTCATCCTCGGCGCGGATGGTGATGCGCCGGGTCAGGTCGGCATCGCCGTTGGACAGTGCGTCGATATTGGTCTTCAGCGCGGTCATCCGGTGCACCAGCTGGCGGATGGCGTACACCGCCAACAGCACCAACAGCAGGATCATCGGGATTTGCAGCATCGCCAATGTGCCCAGTACGTCATCACGTTGGGCGGTGATCAGCGAAGTCGGCAGCGCAGTAGCGAGGAACCACGGCGTGCCCTCGATCGGGCGCATGAAGAACGTGCTGGCCACGCCCTGGTTGTCGAACTCGCTGCGTTGCAGGGTTTGATCACGATGGGCCAGGCCGGCGCTGACTTGGGCGGCAAAGGCCGAGGTGCCGGTCAATTCGCTGATGTTCTTCAACACCACGGGGCCGCTGATGCGCGTGCTGTTGCTGATGATCTTGCCGTCGCCTTCGACGATCAGCATTTGCCCGCCGAGGTCTTTTTCCTTGCTGGCCACCAGGTCGTTGAAGAAGCCCAGGGTCACGTCGATGGTGGCGACGCCATAGGCTGCGCCGTCACGCTGGATCGCCATCGCGCAGTTGGTGCGTGGCTCCTGGCTGGCGTCATCCTTGTAGGCCGCCGCCCAGGCGCACTGGCCGCGGGGCGAAGCGAGGCCGCCCTTGTACCAGCTCTGGTCGTAGTAGTTGGGGGCCGCGTCGCTGTTCCAGAAGGTATTCACCGCCAGCTTGCCCGAGGCATCGCGGTGCCAGAAGGTGCTGTGCTTGTTGCGTCCCGGGGTGCGTTGGTTGGGCAGGGGCCAGATGCCGCCGCCGAACACTTTCAATTCGCCGTACTGGTCCACCAGGCCTGGCAGCACCTTGTCGATGGCGTCGCTGTCCAGCAGCGGGATGGTTTGGGTGATGCTGCGTTGCTGGGCCTGAACCTTGTTCAGTTCGCCCTGGATCTGCTCGGCCACTTCGGCAATGCGATTGAGGGCCACCTGTTCTTCGGTGTGGCGCAGCTTGGGGGCCACCAACTGTCCGATGCCCACCACCGTCAAGACGAATAACAACAGGACGAACAGCACCAGGAACAGGGTGTAGCGGGCTTGGATAGAGCGCAATGAGGGCATGGGGTCGTCCTTACGAAGCGTTTATTGTGCGACGCGGCTTTGTTAGAGCTTCGAAGGGCTATCGGCTTGGGACGGGCGAGCTTGAGGCACTATCGTGCAAGAAAACCCAGGGCAGGGATTTAAGGCGCGGAGCTGGCGAGCCAGCCCCGATCCGGCGTGGCAGGATTATTTGTCCAGCATCTGCATGACCGCTTCCGGGTAGCGCAGCCCGGCTGTGGCGTTGGCCGGGAAGATGGCCTCCAGCGCCGCCAACTCGGTCGGGCTGAGCTTGACCTCCAGTGCCGCGACGTTCTCTTCCAGGTATTTGCGTTGCTTGGTCCCCGGGATCGGGATCAGGTAATCCCCTTGCGCCAGCACCCAGGCCAACGCCAGTTGCCCGGCGGTCACGCCCTTGTCGGCGGCCAGGGCTTGTACCTGTTTCACCAGCAGCAGGTTCTTCGCGAAGTTTTCACCCTGGAAACGCGGGCTGAACCGGCGATAGTCATCCGCCGCAAAGTCATCCGGGCTTTTCAGCGCGCCGGTCAGGAAGCCGCGGCCCAGTGGGCTGTAGGGCACAAACGCGATTCCCAGGCGTTGGCAGGCCGCGAGGCAACCGTTGTCTTCCTGATCGCGGCTCCATAACGAATATTCGCTTTGCAGGGCGCTGATGGGATGCACCTTGTGAGCGCGCTCCAGGGTAGCCGCCGACGCTTCACTCAAGCCCAGGTAACGCACCTTGCCTTGCTTGACCAACTCGGCCATGGCGCCAACGGTTTCTTCAATCGCCACTTCGGGGTCGATGCGGTGCTGGTAATACAGGTCCAGGGTTTCCACGCCCAGGCGCTTCAAGGTGCCGTCGATGGCCTCGCGAATGTATTCCGGGCGGCCGTTGACGCCACGCAGTGCCGGGTTCGCCGGGTCGCGCACGATGCCGAACTTGCTGGCGAGGAACACCTGGTCGCGCTTGCCGGCGATGGCCTTGCCAATCAGTTCTTCGTTGGTATGGGGGCCGTACATGTCGGCGGTGTCCAGCAGGTTGATCCCCAGTTCCAGGGCGCGGTGCAGAGTGGCGATGGCTTCGGTGGTATCGGTGCCGGTGGTGTAGAAATCGGTCATGCCCATGCAGCCGAGGCCGATGGCGGACACCTGGGGACCATTTTTACCGAGTTGACGTGTGTGCATGGGTCCAGCTCCTGTGTGGGAAGGCCTCCATTGTTGCCCTCGACAAAAGCGGGATAAACCGGCTAAAACCGCTATCACTATTATGAAATTCTAAATAATCCCTGAAGGAAACCAGCCAGTGGACCGTTTCAACGCCAGGCGCGTGTTTGTGCGGATTGTCGAGTTGGGCGGCTTTGCCAGGGCGGCCGACAGCCTGCAACTGCCGCGTGCCTCGGTGACCATCCTGATCAAGCAACTGGAGGCGCACCTGGGGGTGCAACTGTTGCAGCGCACCACGCGCCAGGTCAGCCCGACCCTGGACGGCGCCGCTTACTACCAGCGTTGCGTGAGCCTGTTGGCGGACCTTGAGGAAACCGAGGCGGTGTTCTCCACCAGCCGGCGCAACCCGCGCGGCACGTTGCGCATTGATATGCCGTCGGGGATCGGGCGCTTCCTGGTAATTCCGGCAATGCCCGAGTTCACCACGCGTTACCCGCAGATCGATCTGGAAATCGGCCTCAATGACCGCCCGGTGGACCTGATCCGCGAAGGCGTGGATTGCGTGTTGCGCGGCGGCCTGGCGCTGGACGAGTCGCTGGTGGCCCGGCCGCTGGCGATGATGGATCAGGTGACCTGCGCCAGTCCCGGCTACTTGCAGCAGTTCGGCGTGCCATCGACGCTGGATGAGTTGGCCGGCCATCAAGTGGTGGAGTATTTCTCCAGCACCAGCGGCAAACGCTATGGCCTGGAGTTTCAGATCGGCAGCGACATCCGCTTGGTCGACCTGCCCAAGCAAGTGGCGGTCAACAGTGCCGATGGTTACCTGGCGGCCTGTGAGGCGGGTTACGGCCTGGTACAGACGCCGTACTACCACGCCGTTCGCCAGTTGGAAGCGGGCACGCTGGTGGAGGTGCTGGCGCATCAGCCGCCGCCCAGGTTACCGCTGACGGCGCTGTACCCGCCGCATCGCCAGCTGTCGCAACGGGTGCGGGTGTTTGTCGATTGGCTGGTGGAGTTGTGTGCCCGGCCGGGCAATGGGTTGCAGCGTCAACCTTGAGCCTTGCGGTAGGCGCCGGGCTGGAAGCCGGTGACCTTATGGAAGGCCCGGGTAAACGCCGCCACCGATTGATAACCCACGGCGAGGGACACGTCCGCTACGGTCTGGTCCTGCTTGAACAGTTGGCAGGCGTGGCGCACACGCATCATCAGCAGCACTTGCCCCGGCGACTGCCCGCACAGTTCATTGAAGCGCTTGAAGAACGCCGAGCGCGACAGGCCGGTGCAGGCGGCCATGCTTTCCAGGGTCCAGGGCTCGGCCGGGCGTGCGATCAACTGCTCCAGCAGGTTGGCAAATGCCGGTTGCCGAGCCAGCGCCGCCAGGCCGCCGAGGTCGGTGTTGTCCAGCACTTGTTGGCGCAGCACATACAGGAACAGCAGGTGGCAGAGGCGCTCCAGCAGGGCGGGCGAGGGCGCCGGCGTGCGCTCGCATTCCTGCAGGATCAGTTCGAACAGGTTGCGCGCGGCGGTCAGCGATGGATCACCGGCACGCAGGATGATCCAGGCGGGCAGGGTGTCGACAATCATCGCCGACAGCCCGGACTGGAAGTGAAAGAACCCGCACACCAGGCCCACGCCGTCACTGGCCTGGCTGTCCAGTGGCAGCATCGGTTTGCGCGGGCATTCCTGGGCGCCGGTGGCGGTGCCATCGCTGGACAAGCGGTACGCCAGGTCTCGCAGCAGGAAGACTGCATCGCCGTTGTTCAATGGGTAAGGGGTCGAGTCGCCGTCGATGTGCATCCAGCACTGCCCTTGCACCACCAGATGAAAACTCGCGCTTGCCAGGCCATGGGTGCTGGCGTGCCAGTCGCCGCAGTAACGCCCGACGTGAAACAGGCTGGTGTTGAGTTCAAGGCTATCTAATAACCAATCGACGAGTGAACTGGACGAATTCATCTAACGGAAAGACTCTAGAGCAAGTAATCGCTACTTTAGACTATTGAGCGGATTTTTTATAACCAACAGACTTGGTACACGAATCCATGAGGAGACCACTCCATGTCCCGCGTACCGATGCTAACCCTGGAAACCGCTCCTGAGGCGGCCAAGCCCTTTCTGGAAAATGCCCTGAAGGGTTCCGGGTTCATCCCCAATCTGTTGGCGGTGCTGGCCAACGCCCCGGCAGCCCTGGAAACCTACATCACCGTGTCGGGCCTGAACGCCAAGTCTGACCTGAGCCTGGCCGACCGCGAAGTGGTGCAACTGATTGCCGCCACCAACCACGGTTGCGATTTCTGCGTCGCCGGGCACACTGCCGTAGCGCGCAACAAGGCCAAGCTGCCGGAAGACGTGATCGACGCCCTGCGCCAGCGCGGCGAACTGCCCAACAAGCGTTATGAGACACTGGCCGCGTTCACCCGTGAAGTGATCGCCACCCGCGGTGATGTCAGCGACGCCGGCTACACCGCGTTCCGTGAGGCAGGCTACACCGACGGTCATGCCCTTGAGGTTATTCTGGGTGTGAGCCTGGCCACCCTGTGCAACTTCGCCAACGTGTTTGCCCGTACCCCGTTGAATCCGGAACTGGCGCAATACCGTTGGGAAAAACCGGCTAGCTGAAGGCGCGCAAGCGTTCGCGATGGTAAACATGCTGCAACAAGGAGAAACATGAATGCTTGACCCAATCTTGAGCCGCTGGCTCGATGTTCAAGCGCAGGCCCTGGATGTGGGCAGTTGCGATCCGCAGGAAGTGCTGCCACGGCTGGCAGAGGCCAATGTATTACGTATCGGTGTGCCCAAGGACCTCGGTGGCCTGGGCGGCGATGTCACCGGCGCGGTGGAAGCTATCGCCGACGTAGCTAGCCATTCCCTGGCGTCGGCGTTTGTGTGCTGGGGCCAACGCTCGTTTATCGAATACCTGCTGCAAAGCCCGAACCAGCGCCTGCGCGAGCAACTGCTGCCGGACCTGCTGAGCGGCAAGCTGGCCGGGGCGACCGGGCTGTCCAACGCGATGAAGTTTTTGTCTGGCATCGAGTCGCTGCAAATCAGCGCCGAGCCGACCGACGACGGCTGGAACCTCAATGGCCGCCTGCACTGGGTGACCAACCTGCGCAAGAACGGGTTTGTGGTGGCTGCCGCCATCGAGCATGCCCAGGGCGGCGCGCCGTTTATCCTGGCGATCCCGGACTCGGTGTCCGGCCTGCAACGTTCCCGCGACCTGGAACTGCTGGGTCTGCAATCGAGCAATACCGCGGCCCTCGGCTTTGAAGCCGTGGAACTGAGCCGCGACTGGTTGTTGCATGAGGATGCACGCAAGTTCCTGCCGGCCGTGCGCCCGGCGTTTCTGGGCTTGCAATGCGGCATGTCCATCGGCCTGGCGCGGCGCTCGCTGGCGGAGGTGGCCAATCACCTGGGCTCCAGCCGCACCGTATTGCGTGAAGAGCTGGAAGTGTTGCGTACCTCCCTGGAGCAGGCGGTCAACGACCTGAAGAAAGGCCTGCTGGCCGGCCGCTTCGGCACTGAGCCGGTACCGTTGTTCCGCCTGCGCATCGCCCTCGCGGAAATCGCTGCCAGCGCTGTGCAACTGGAGCTGCAAGCCAGCGGCGGCAAGGCCTACCTGACGGCCCACGGCAGCGGTTTTGCCCGGCGCTGGCGCGAGTCGGCATTTGTGCCGATCGTGACCCCGAGCCTGGTGCAGTTGCGCACCGAGTTGAACCGTCAGGCCAATCTATGAGCCAGGCGGTATTGCACGCCCAGGGAATTTGCCTGGGCTATGCGGGCAATTCGGTGCTGGAAGGTTTCGACCTGCAATTGCAGCCCGGCGAAGTGGTGTCGATCCTCGGCCCCAGCGGCGTTGGCAAGTCCAGCCTGCTGCGGGTGCTCGCCGGTTTGCAAGCGCCCCAGGGCGGCAGCATCCGCCTGTTGGGCGAGCCGTTGAATGGCCCGCACCCGCGGGTGGCGGTGGCGTTCCAGGACCCCAGCCTGCTGCCGTGGCTGAGCCTGGAAAAGAACGTCGCCTTCGGCCTGGACTTTGCCCGCCAGCCGCACCTCAGCCCTGAAGAACGTCGCAGCCGGGTCGACCATGCGATCCACGCCGTAGGCCTGGAACACGCCCGCCAGCAATTCCCGGCGGCGCTGTCCGGCGGCATGGCCCAGCGCACGGCGCTGGCGCGTTGCCTGGCACGCCAGCCGCAGGTATTGCTGCTGGACGAGCCCTTCGGTGCCCTGGATGAAGTGACCCGTGCCGACATGCAGCACCTGCTGCTCAAGGTCAATCGCGAGCAAGGTTCGGCGGCGGTGCTGATCACCCACGATATCGACGAAGCGCTGCTGTTGTCCGACCGGATTCTGCTACTGGGTAACCGCCCGGCGCGGACCCTCGGCGAATGGCGCATCGACTTGCCGCAACCGCGGGAAGAACAGGTGGAAGCCATCGGCACCCTGCGCATCGAGATTCTCAAAACCCTACGGCGGGCGAGCCGCACTGACCCCCAACCCCCTGAACTGCTGGAGCCTTGCCATGTGTCTGGATGACCTCACTCACTCGCGCCGTGACTTTCTCAAACTCTCGGCCGTGCTCAGTGCCGCCGGAGCCTTGCCACTGCTGAGCAGCTTGCAGGCCCGGGCGGCCAGTGAGCCGGACGCACCGGTACGTATCGGCTATTTGCCGATCACCGACGCCACGCCGTTGCTGGTGGCCCACAACAATGGCCTGTTCGAGGCCGAAGGCATCAAGGCCGAGCGCCCGGTGCTGCTGCGCAGTTGGGCGCAGGTGATCGAGGCGTTCATTTCCGGGCAGGTCAACGTGATTCACCTGCTGTCGCCGATGACCGTATGGGCGCGGTATGGCAGCAAGGTCCCGGCCAAGGTCGTGGCCTGGAACCATGTGGGTGGCTCGGGCTTGACCGTGTCGCCGGGCATTACCGACGTGAAGCAACTGGGCGGCAAGTCGGTGGCGATTCCGTTCTGGTACTCGATTCACAACGTGGTGGTGCAGCAGTTGTTCCGCGACAATGGCCTGACCCCGGTGGCCCGTGCCGCCGGCAGTGCGATTGCCGCCAACGAGGTCAACCTGATCGTGTTGCCGCCCTCGGACATGCCGCCGGCCCTGGCCAGCAAGCGCATCGACGGCTACATCGTCGCCGAGCCATTCAACGCCCTGGCGGAAAACCTCAACGTGGGCCGTGTACAGCGCTTTACCGGCGATGTGTGGCGCAACCATGCGTGCTGCGTGGTGTTCATGCACGAGCATGACCTGACCAACCGCCCGGAATGGTCGCAGAAGGTGGTGAATGCAATCGTCAAGGCCCAGGTCTGGACCCGCGACAACCGTGAAGAGGCGGTGAAGCTGCTGTCCAAGGACGGCGAGAACCGCTACACCCCGCATGCCGAACCAGTGCTGCGCAAAGTCCTGGCGCCGGCTGCCAGCGACCGTGCGGCTTACCTGGCTGACGGCGCGATCCAGCACGCCAACTGGGACGAGCACCGCATCGACTTCCAGCCGTATCCATTCCCCAGCTACACCGAGGAACTGGTACGCCGCCTGAAAGACACGCTGATCGAGGGCGACAAGAAATTCCTCGCCGACCTGGACCCCGCGTTTGTCGCCAAGGACCTGGTGGACGACCGCTTCGTGCGCAATGCAATCGCGGCGGTGGGCGGTATGAAGACCTTCGGCTTGCCTGAGGGCTTTGAGCGAAACGAGGAGATTGGCGTTTGAACAACGGCAAAACCTTGGGGTTGCCGGGCTGGTTGCTTGGCTTGAGCGGGCTGGCGGGATTGCTGTTGCTCTGGTGGCTGGGGGTGAAGGTCTTTGGCAGCGCGGACGGTTTGTCTGCGCGGTTTTCGCTGTCGGCGACCCTCGCCAGCCTGTGGGAGTTGCTGGGCCGCAGCGAGCTGTACCTGAACATAGCCGTGAGCCTCAAGCGGATCTTCGTCGGGCTGTTCCTGGCATTGCTGATTGGTGTACCGCTGGGCTTGCTGGTGGGCAGTTCGCGCAAGCTGGAGGCGGCAACCACGCCGGCGTTCCAGTTTCTGCGGATGATCTCGCCGCTGTCGTGGATGCCCATCGTGGTGATGTTGATGGGCGTGGGCGACCAGCCGATCTACTTCCTGCTTGCGTTCGCTGCAGTGTGGCCGATTCTGCTGAATACGGCGGCGGGTGTGCGTCAGCTCGATCCGCGCTGGTTGCAACTGAGCAAGAGCCTGAGCGCCACGCGCTGGGAAACCTTGCGCCGGGTGATTATTCCCGGGGTGATGGGGCACGTACTGACCGGCGTGCGCCTGGCCATCGGGATCCTGTGGATCGTGCTGGTGCCGTGCGAGATGCTCGGGGTCAGTGCCGGGCTGGGTTATTACATCCTCGACACTCGCGACCGGCTGGCCTACTCGGAGCTGATGGCGATGGTGCTGCTGATCGGCTTGTTGGGCTTTGCCCTGGATGCGTTTGCGCGCTGGTTGCATCAGCGCTGGGTGCATGGAGGGTGAACACCTCATGCAAAGGCTCGGAGGCTTTCCGGGCCTTTGCGATGTGCTCAGGGTTTCACGTAGATGCGCAGGTCGCCTGGAATATCGTTGGGCTGTAATGGCCGGTTCGGGTCTGGCGCAGGGTTTTTTGCTTTAAGCCCGATGCTGCTGTGGGTCATGTTCCTGTTGTCAAAAACCCCGATGCCGATGCTTTCCGTCAGTTCCGCCAAGCCCGGAACACCTTCGGAGGTGTTCATGTGTGCGCTTCCCACTAACGCGACCCACTTTTCGGTGCCGGAGTTTGCCTGGATGGTTTCCGCAGCGTAGTAGTTGAACTCCTTGAGCCGCTTTTCAGAGTTGACGCCAGTGCGGGTGCGATCACGGGATTTGTCGTGTCTATGTCGCGTCAGGTAATAGTGATCGAGGGGTAAAAGCTCTATTCCATTGTCTTCAAATTTTTTCTTGAGTTGCTCCAGTGTTGGATTCGTGCGGCGAGTGTTGCTGTTTCCGAGCATTCCGATTCCATCATCAACGGGGCCACCGATGTAGTCGATATACCCTTCGAAATAGACTTTTTTGACACCCTGGCTTTTTAGCGTATCGACGTTGTCGAACAGCATTTTAAAGCTGGCCATCTGCGAGTGAGACTCTCCAAACACCACGCCGTTTGATGCTTTCAATGCCTCTGTGATCAGATCGGCTGCGGGGATCGGTACGGGGATATCGGGGATTGTAGGGCGCGGCGGAAGGCCTCCATCCTTGATCGCCTCATAATAGTCCTCCATTTCCACCCGAAACTTATCCAGCGTTGCCTCGCGGGTGTCGAGCTTGAAATGGTCGACTTCGAGCCGTCCTTTCAAACTTTCCACGTATTGGCCCTCCGGTAACGGCTTCCTGATTCGAGGTGGGCGGTTGACAGTGTTTATCGGGTTAAACCGGTGAGTGCTCTTGCTCGAAGAGGCATAGGCGTTGGGGGAGGGCTCCAGCGTATCAGCGCTACTGAACGCTTGCAGGGGGCTGCCGTACGACTGGTGCTTTTGTGCGTCGAAAGCGTACCACTTGCCCTTGATCTGCACCGCGCTGCCCTCGACCGTCTGCTCGCCCATCTGGAATGAGCCGGTAGCGGCTGCGTCATATCGAGTGCCGGCGGCGGCAAGCTCGCTGTTGCTCGCTGTACCCTTGAGCGTTTTCAAGCCCTGGGTGGCTGCGTTTGCGCCGTCGATGGCGAGTTTTCCCGCGCCGACTACCAGGTCGCCAAGTCCGCTCAGCGGATTGAGTTCCGAGAGTGCGGTAACCCCGAAAATCTTGCTCAGCTTGAGGGCTTTGCTGGCCGCGCTGCTGGCAGTGCTCAGGGTTTTTCCGACCTTCGCGGCGACGCCTGCACCTGCCGTGAGAAAGCCGAACGCATCAAATGCCAGGTCGGAGAACCCATCTTTATAGTTGCCATTACTGAAGTTGACGATGGCCGACCTGAGCGGAACAAGGTCGAGAAAAAAGTTGCCGATGGTGCTGGCGACCGTCCTTCTATGCTCATCCGGCGTACTTCCGGCCGCTTGTTGCCTGACGGTTTCCAGATCGAGCCCCTCGACAATTGAATCCGCAAGGTACTCCGCCCGGAAATTCCTGAACAGGTTGGGATTGGATCCCTCGAGCGGGTTCTCTTGCTTTATATAGTCGCGCTTGGCATCGAAGGTGGAGAACTCTTCTATTCGGGTTACTTCGTTGGCGATCTTCTGGTCCTGGCGCGTGATAACTGCGTTGCTGACTTTCCTGATGCTGCCTTTTTCGGTATCGAACTCATAGGTGGACGGCTTGTTCTGGTGTTTTGTGGTGACCAGTATTTTTTTGCTTGTATGGAAGAGGGTTTCTCCCGCGAATGGTGTCCAGCTGACTCTGTAGGATTTTTCTTTGTAGAAGTTCAGCTTTCCTAACCGCAAGTTTTCTTTGTCCTCCGGTGGAAGGTTGGCGAGGGCGTTCAAGATGGAATATTTCTTGACGGTTTTATAGTCGCTTATGGTCTGGCTGATGGCTTTGTCAAAGGTGTCGGGGACTTTAAAGCCGGGGCCATGGGTAAAGGTGGCGAAGGCATCAAGGTCGACGCCATGCGTTCCAGGTTTGAGCTCCCAGTCTGATGCCGTTATTTTCTCGCCTTGCATGGTCAGGTCCAGCATGGAATAAGGGCCGCGAGTGGGGATCGTCTTGTTGGCGGTTTTGTTGGGCTTGAGCAACACCTTCTCTTCAAAGGGGACGCCTTCGCCAAATTTTTCCTTGAGCAGGTCCAGCGCCATCTGCTTGCGGCTGGGCATCGGGGTGTCAAGCAAGCCGGAGGCGTGTTTCAGCTTGCCCAATTGATAGTTGAACACGTCCATGGCGGTATCAATGTCTGGTTTTTCGTAAAGCGTGTCGTCTTTCGCCTCAAGCACCCCATTGACCACGGCCCAGTCCAACAATGCCGCAGTTTGGGCAGCTTCGGGCGCGGGCCCACTTGAGTCGGCGGCGATCATCACTTCGGCAAAACTCATGTTCGCTACGCTGCCAGGGGACCTGGCTTCGATGGCGGCCGCCGCGATGCACAGGTTGGCCCAGGCCAGGCTGCCGTAGACCACGCTGTCGGGAATATCCTTGATCAGCAACTGCGGCGCCGCCCGCATCAACAGCAGATGCGTACCCAGCGAGGCGTTGGCAGGTGAGGTTTTGCCGGTATCACTCAAGTGCTCGCGCAGGCCGGCGACGATCGCCGAGGTGGGTTTGCCCCAATATTGTTTATGTGACAGGTCGAATCCGGCCACTTTGTTGCGATGCGGTTGGGTGATGGATTCCTGATCCAGATCGAGGTTGATGGCTGCCAGTACGTGATCATTCACACTGCTATCAGTCGGAATGCTCTCCAGTTTGGTCTGCAAGGCCTCTCCCAGCGCCTGGCCTCGGGGGGAACGGATGAGGGCTTCCAGCGTTTTGGCCGGATCGCTCGAGGCGTCGCTGGAGAGCGGCAGGTTACCGTTCAGAAACTCCAGGAGCCCCCGCTGCTGGCTTGCTTGCTGAACATCCGGAGCGCCAGCGGCATGTTCTCTGGCGGCGGTGAGCAGTTCGTTCTGCTGAGGTGTGCTCAAGGGCAGGGGCCAGGACAAGGCGCCGCCCAGATTTCCCCATGGATGGGGGTGGGAACGTGTCAGCGATGTGCGCGCCAGGGTCAGCAGCTCATCATGGGTGGTTGGCTCGGGCAGGCCCATAGCCTTGAGAAAGTTTGCAAGACTCACGGCGTTAGCACTATTTGGGGGGTAAGAAGAGTTGGGCGCGAGGTCCATCAGCGTGCTTCCCAGCGCAGATCGCACCACCAGAAACGGCGCGTTCGGTCCTGCCAACGTGGCGACATGAGTGAGCTGCTGCGCCAGTGCCTGCCAGTTTTTTCGGTCAGCCAGCGCGGTCTCCAAGGCTTTCGGGCCATTGGGGGGCGGTGTGTCAGCCGCGGGGTCCGGAATGTCCGTTGCGCTTTGCAATATTTCATCGGGGTATGACGGTATATCGGGGAGTGGTATCGGAGGAGGGGGCGGTGGTGGGTATGCAGTGGAGGAAGGAACCGAGTTGCTGACTATCATCGTGAACACCTTTAGGCACGCTCATTCAGGAATGCGCCTTTCAGGAAAACCTCCCTGCTTCCTGGACGCTCTTGCTGAGTGTCGGAAGCAGGGGGAATGGCTCCGCCTGTAAAGTGTTCAAGATGTCAGAAAATGTACGGATGACCGATCAGCGATGGTAATACCCCGGTCCGCCTTCGCTGTAGCGATGGTCATGCCAACCGCCGCCGCCGTGGGGGAAAATAATGCAGCCGCTCATGCTCAACATGATCAGCAAGGGAATCAGCAGTGTGATTCGACGAAGCATTTCAAAATCCTCTAGGGGGCTCTCAGGTTCAATCAGGCGTTGGGCAAGCCAAAGTTTTTCATCGCCTGTAACATGAGACCCCGCCGACCCCAATCCATCCCCGCTAACAGGTATGTGCTTGGTGTGGTAGTCGATACAAAGTGGACACAATTTTTTAGCTTCAGGAACCCGTCATGACCCAAAAGCAACGTTTGAAATACTCGATTCTGATCTCCCTGCTGGTGCTGGGGACGATGTTTGGCCTGTCCTACTTGCAGAACAACGGGGTCATCAGCGAAAAGACGTTCCAGTACATCGCGATTGCGGTAGCGGTAACCGTGGTGGTGATCAACGGTGTGATGCGTCGCAAGGTCAAGCCTAACCTTTGAGTCAGGCCCGGCCTTCCAGGACTTTGGCAGCCTGCTCGTGCAGGCTGTAGCTCTTGTCGGCGTTCAGGGTGATCACGCCTTCGGTGCACAGGCGCTTGAGCACCTCGCGCACACTGAGAAACGACAACGGGATGCCCAGCTCCAGCAAATGGCTGTGCACGCCGCGCACGCCGAGGGTGCGCTGGTTGTCGGCGGCGGTCAGCAGGGCGTCGATGACCTTCAGCCGGATCAGGCTGGTGCGCAGGCCAAAGCATTTGAGCAAATGACGAATACGCTGGTTGCCATGTTCCGGCGCCTTGCCGAACGCCTGGTTGCCGGTGGCAAAACCTCCGTCATGCATGGGTGAGTGTCCTTCCGTGGGCAGTTGCGAGTTGTACATGCAGAAACTCCTTATCAGAGCCTGATCAGGAAAATGATGGCGCTCTTAGTTAATAAGACGTACGAGCTGCACAAATCATGAAGCGGGGGATGTAGAAATTTTGTCGGTAACATCCTGGAGACATACCGACCTGTCCGAATAAACGCCTGCGGCTGCTAAAATTATTCCCGGTATTTACGTCTTAACTGAGGTGTTGGCGAAGCTGTCCCTCGTCGCGGTGTTTAATTTGGCTGTGGAGTCTGCGTGATTATTTCCAACGGGTTGTTCAGGATGTGTGTGGCAGGGGCGTTGCTGGGGCTGAGTCTTTCGGCCACGGCGCGGGTGCAGGAGCAACAGGCCACCGCCGAGATCCGTCGCACCAGCTTTGGTGTCCCGCATATCCGGGCCAACGATGAGCGTGGGCTGGGGTTCGGCATCGGTTATGCCTATGCCCAGGACAACCTGTGCCTGCTGGCCAATGAGGTGGTAACGGTCAATGGCGAGCGTGCCAGGTACTTTGGTCCCGAGCAGGCGACCCTGGAAGGGCGTAACAACCTTGCCAACGACGTGTTCTTCACCTGGCTGAACACCCCCCAGGCCGTTGCGGCATTCTGGAAGGCCCAGCCCCCGGCGATGCAGCAGCGCATTGAAGGGTATGTTGCCGGTTACAACCACTACCTCAAGGAGCGCACTGCCCAGGGTTTGCCGGCGCAGTGCCAGGCGGCCTGGGTACGGCCGATCACGGCCGAAGATCTGGTCAAGCTGACCCGCCGGCTGCTGGTGGAAGGTGGCGTCGGGCAATTTGCCGAGGCCCTGGTGGGGGCCACGCCGCCCAACACCGTCGCCCAGGTGGACAGCAAGGCGTTTGAGGTCGCGGCGGCCAACCAGCAACGTTTCGCCCTGGACCGTGGCAGCAACGCGGTGGCGGTGGGGCGTGACCGTTCGTTCAACGGCCGCGGCATGCTGCTGGCCAACCCGCATTTTCCGTGGGTGGGCGGCATGCGTTTCTACGAGATGCACCTGACCATCCCCGGCCAGCTGGATGTGATGGGCGCTGCGTTGCCGGGCCTGCCGGTGATCAATATCGGCTTCAACCAGCACGTTGCGTGGACGCACACCGTTGATACGTCCAAGCACTTCACCCTGTATCGCCTGACTCTGGACCCCAAGGACCCGACTCGCTATTTGCTGGACGGCAAGTCCGTGCCCATGGATAAAACCACGATCAAGGTAGCGGTAAAAACTGCCGACGGCGGTACCCGGGAACAGTCCCGCACGGTCTACAGCTCGCAGTTCGGCCCCATCGTGCAATGGCCGGGCAAACTCGACTGGGACGCCAAATATGCCTTCAGCCTGCGGGATGCCAACCTGGGCAACGACCGTGTGCTGCAACAGTGGTACGCGATGAACCGCGCGGCGAACCTCAAGGAACTGCAAACCTCGGTACACACCCTGCAAGGTATCCCGTGGGTCAACACGGTGGCAGCGGATGACCAGGGTCAAAGCCTGTACATGAACCTGTCGGTGGTGCCGAACGTCAGCGCGAAAAAGCTCGCACAGTGCAGTGACCCACGGGTCGGGCTGCAATTCATCATGCTCGACGGCTCTCGCAGCGCCTGCGCCTGGGACGTGGACCCGCGTGCCGCCCAGACCGGGATCTTCCCCGCCGAGCAACTGCCGCAACTGGAGCGCACCGACTACGTGCAGCACTCCAATGACTCGGCCTGGCTGGTCAACCCCAAGGCACCCTTGACCGGGTTCTCGCCCGTTATCAGCCAGGACAAGATCGGCTTGGGCCCGCGTGCGCGCTTTGCCTTGCAACGCTTGCAGGAGCTCGACAAGCAACCGATCAAGGTCGCCGACCTGCAGAATATGGTCATGGACAACCAGGTGTATCTTGCCAGCCAGGTGATGCCGGACTTGCTGAAGTTCTGCGCGGGTGCCGATGCCAGCGTGAAATCGGTGTGCGACAGCCTGAAAAACTGGGACCAGCGCGCCAACCTCGACAGCGGCCTGGGCCTGGTGCACTTCATCAACCTGGCGGAGCAACTGGCGCAAGCGCCGGACGCGTGGAAGGTGGGTTTCGATCCGGCACAACCCCTGACCACACCACGTGGGCTGGCGGTCGATCGGGCAAACGTGGCCAAGGCGCTGCATGAAGCGATGCTCGCGTCAGCCGCCGACGTGGCCAAGCGCGGGCTGACGGCGGACAGCCGCTGGGGTGATATTCAGGTCTCGGGCCAGACACCGATCCACGGCGGCCCGCAAGAGCTGGGCGTTTATAACGCCATGCAAAGCGTGCCTCGGGCCGATGGCAAGCGCGAGGTAGTCAGCGGCAGCAGTTACCTGCAGATCGTGACGTTCGACGAGAAGGGGCCCAATGCCGAAGGTGTGCTGGCATTCTCCTTGTCCAGCGACCCCGCGTCGAAATACTTCAAGGACCAGACCCAGGCGTTTTCCGAGAAAAAACTCAGCCCGCTGCCGTTTACCGAACAGCAGATCAAGGCGGACCCGCAGTATCAATTGCAGGTTATCCGTGACAAGGAAGAAGCCGGGCGGTAGGGTAGCCCACCAGGAATGCCTGCCCCTTGAGAGAATATTTTTTGAAATCAAGGGGTTGCAAGCCCTGGCAAATGAGTACATAATTGCGCCCATCGAACGCACTGAAGCATTAAAAACTTCAATGTTTTCAATGAGATAGAGTAGAGGCAAGCTTCACATAGCCCACTCAAGTTTGTATGCGGTGAATGTCGGTTGTAGGGCATTGATCGTTTGAGGCCGAGTAGCAAAATGGTTATGCAGCGGATTGCAAATCCGCCTACGCCGGTTCGATTCCGACCTCGGCCTCCACTCTTAAAAACCCCGTAGATTAACGTCTACGGGGTTTTTTATTGAGCTCGAAAAAAGAGCCGCCCCCCGGATCTTTTCCATTTTGTCGTTTAGCGATAGCTCCAACGCAGGCATCAATCTTCTTTGCGGTCTTCGGCCGGAGTTCATGAATTGACCCCGGCGATTCCTTCCACGATTACGGTACTAGCGCCCTGGCTCCCCAGCCAATCTCAGTCAGACGCTGTTCCTGAACCTTCTTTCTGAGGCATGTGAATACCCTTGTGCCCATAAAAAGGAGTGTGCGGATGGGTTCTTACTGGAGTGAGGTTGCTGACAGGCCTTCGCGCTTCATCAGCTTCAGCTCCCGACGAATCTACTGGGTAGTACATGGCTCGATGTGGAGTCGGAGCCACTCGGTGCAGAATCAGTCGCCCTCATTCAATCTCGCGGCCTGAGCCGCGGCCGAAACCTCCTCAAGGGCGAATCTTCAGTGTTCCGCACCTCCTCATTTTGAAACGCCAAAATGTAGCCAAATGTACCGGACGGTAAATGTTTCGAAATGTGAAAAAAATGTCCGACATAACTTGGTAATTGAGTTAGATTCCTATTAGCATTCTCGAAATGTTAACGCGCTTGACCCACTCGTCGTAGGAATCCTCGTTTTGAAACATCACTTTTCTGCCAGTCTGTTGCTTGCTGGCGCTTGCAGCGCTGCGTCCCTCGTTCACGCCACCGAAGACTTGACGTTGCCGACTACCCAGATCGAAGCGAGTAGTGAACCTATTGACGGTCCAACCGTGGGCTACAAAAGCAACCCGTCGTCCAGCACTACCCGTCTGGGCTTGACGGACAAGGAAACCCCGCAGGCCGTGACCACCATCACTCGGCAAGCCCTGGATGACTTCAAGATTACGGGCATCAAGGATGCGCTGCGTGCTGCGCCCTCGGTGACCGTGGAGCAAACCGAAACCGATCGTACGGAATTCACCTCGCGCGGCTTCGATATCAACAATTTCCAATACGATGGCGTGGGCATGCCCTTCGTGGGAACCGTATTGGTCGGTGATCAGGACTTGGCCGAGTTCGAGCAGATCGACATCCTGCATGGCGCCAATGGTTTGATGAGCGGGGCTGGCAACCCGTCGGCCACGGTCAATTTCGTACGCAAACGTCCGACCGAGACCTTCCAGGCGCAAATCGATACCAGCGTCAGCTCATGGGATGGCCGTCGTGTGGACGTGGACGTTTCCGGGCCGTTGACGGATACCGGCAACGTACGCGGCCGCTTCATTTACTCCCACGACAAGGGCAACTCGTGGATGGATCGATACAGCCATGAGCGCAACGTCGCTGCCGGGTTGTTGGCGTTCGATGTGTCCGATGCCGACACCGTAACCGTGGGTTTCTCCCAGCACGACAGCAATTCAAACGGCAGCACCTGGGGTAACTTGCCGTTGGTGGATAACGATGGCAACGCCATTCACTATGGCAGCCGCAGCTCCAGCATCGGCCAGCCGTGGACCTATTGGAACCTGCGTACCCAGCGCACATTCGCTGAGCTCAAGCATGATTTTGGCAACGGCTGGAACGCTACGGTCACCGCTACGGGCATCACCGAAAAGCAAGACACCAACATGATGTATGTCGCCGGGGTCAGCGGTGATGACGCCTCAGTGTTTGCCGCCAATACCACCAGCGAGGCTCATCAGTTGCTGGGCGAGGCCAAGGTCTCCGGCCCGTTCAGCCTGTTTGGCCGAGAGCATGAGTTGACCCTCGGTGCCGCCTATGGCCGCACCCATCAGAAGGCCCGGGAATACGATGCGGCTGCAGATGGCTACTACGACGTTTCATTCTCGGATGTGCTGGCGGGCAATCTGGCGCATCCGTCGTTCCTGTTTACCAGCGACGCCAATACGCAGAATTTCACGGACACTCAGAAAAGCGTGTACGCCGGTGCCCGATTCAGTCTGGCCGATGATCTTCACTGGATCGCCGGCGCGCGGATGATCAGCCTGGACGCTTCCGGCGACAGCTATGGTTCCGACTACTACACCCGCGCACATGGCAAGGTGACGCCTTACACCGGCCTGGTCTACGACCTGGACAAGCAGTGGAGCGTGTATGGCAGCTGGACGAAAATCTACAGCGCTCAGTACAACCTGGGCAGGGACGGCAAACTGCTTGCTCCGCTTGAAGGCAAAAGCATGGAAGCCGGTGTGAAGGGCAGCTTGCTGGATGACCGCCTCAACGTCACCGCCGCGGCGTTCAAGACCGAACAGCAGAATGTCGCGGAGTATGTCGGCCTGGTGGGTGGCCGGTCCGTTTACGACCCCATGGATTACAAGAGTCACGGAGTAGAGCTGCAAGCCTCTGGCGAAGCGCTACCCGGCCTGGACGTGCTCGCCGGGTATACCTACGTGCGCATCGACAACGACGATGGCGACAAGGCCCGTAAGTATGTGCCAACTCATAGCGTGCGCGGCATGCTCACCTATCGCTTGCCAAGTTTGCCCCAAGCCAAGATCGGTACACGGGTAAGCTGGCAGAGTGCAGTGGAAAACGACACGAACAGTGCCATCCACCAGAACGCCTACGCGTTGCTCGATTTCATGGCCAGCTATGACATCGACAGCAACTGGAGCACGTCGCTGAACCTGAACAACGTCACCGATCGCAAATACCTGCTATCGCTGTACAACAGCGCCACGACCGCCAGCTACGGCGCCCCGCGTAACCTGGTAGCTTCCGTTACCTGGAAATACTGATACCGCCTGGGGGCTCGCTGTGCCCCGTGACGCGCGGCGAGCCTGGCGCTTTAAGGAAAAACACCGAGCATGACTGCACGCACCTTGCGTATCTGGTTTCTGGTCCACAAATGGACCAGCCTGATCGCTACCGTTTTCCTGTTGTTGCTGTGCCTGACGGGGCTGCCACTGATCTTTCATGAAGAGATTGAGCACTACTTCGAGCCGCCGCCGCCCCTGCGCCCGCTGACCGCCGATACACCACCAATCGACTACGACACCGTCATTGCCAGTGCATTGGTGGCGCAGCCGGGGGAGGTCGTGCGTTTTGTCGGTTTCGATCCGGAAAGTCCGCTCGGTACGGTGTACACGGCAACGAGCATTATGCCGCCACCGATCGAGGGGCATTCGCAGTCGTTCGATACACGCACTGGCGAGTTATTTCCTGCGGTGCCGCCAGACGAAGGGTTCATGAACCTGATGTTGCGCCTGCATACCGATTTATTCATGGGGTTGCCCGGTTATCTGTTCCTCGGTTTCATGGGGCTGCTGTTGGTCGCGGCGCTGGTGTCCGGCGTGGTGGTGTACACACCGTTCATGCGCAAGCTGGACTTCGCCACCGTGCGCAACGGGCGCAGTTCACGCTTGAAGTGGCTGGACCTGCATAACGTGCTCGGCATCGTCACCCTCGCCTGGGTGTTGGTGGTGGGGCTGACAGGCGTGATCAATACGCTGGCATTGCCCATTTTCGACTTTTGGCAGAGTGACCAGTTGGCGCAGATGACCGCGCCCTACAAGGATGCGCCGCCGCTGGAGCGCCTCGGGTCGTTGCAAAAAGCGCTGGATACCGCGCGTAAGGCGGCGCCAGGCATGGAGCCCAGCTTCATCGCCTTTCCCGGTACTCAGTTCAGCAGCCAGCACCATTACGCAGTGTTCATGCGCGGCACCACGCCGCTCACTGCGCGATTGCTCAAGCCGGCCCTGGTGGATGCGAGTACCGGCGAGCTGACCGACATGCGTGAGATGCCGTTGTACGTGAAAACCTTGCTGGTTTCGCAGCCGCTGCATTTTGGTGATTACGGTGGTGTGCCGCTGAAGATCATCTGGACGCTGCTCGATCTCATCAGCATCGTCATCCTCGGCAGTGGGCTCTACCTGTGGCTGAGCCGTCGCAAGGTACCGTTGCAAAAACGCTTGGATGAATTGCATGCCAACGGGCCGGAAATGGGGGGCCGATCATGAGGCGCGGACTGTGGATGATCTTTCGCTGGCCGCTGTTGCTCTTTGTTCTAAGCCTGTTCGGATTGCTCTCGGCGCTGATTGGTGACGGCGTCTATGACCTGCTTTCATGGCTCAGCCTGGGGGTGCCGTTGGGGCTGGTCGGGGTGGTTTGGCTGCGTTTGCGTTCAGCCAAACGATGATTGGCGCGATCCTCAGCGCCGTCATCAACAGCGTCAGCTTCCACTCGGTTGCAGGTCGATTTTCTCCCAGCGGCAACTCACCCACGGAGTTCGCCAGGGCATTGGGCATGCTCAGCGCCGCGACGAAGTCGTGAATGCCGCTGTACTGGGAAAGTCTTCCGCACATGGCCAAGCCCTCAACCTGAAACCTGAGCTTAGACAATGGTTTTCGGGTGAGACATCAGTTCGTTCAGCACACTGCGCAGCCTCTCGGCCTCGCGCGTGCTGAGTCGATCTGAAGTGGTGAGGTTGGCGATCTGCTTCCTCATCGCTGCAGCTTCGGCACCGCGCAGCCTGAGGTATCCGGCAAACTCTTCGTTCTTTGCCTGTGCTTCTGTCAGCATCGCGACTAGGCCGAAGATATCCGCCCGGGCCTTGCGCAGTTGCAGGTTCAGTTCCTGGATCTCGTTCTCGAGCAGCCGGGCATGTTGTTTGTGCATTTCGAGAGGCGTGGGGATGCCAAGCCACCCGCAGGTGTCTTCGTCGATATTCATAGGAGGTATTTCGAGTGCTGTATGTGTATACAGTATTCGAGATTGGGTGAAGTGGAATGCTTGAGGCGACGAACTGCAGGGTTACCCGACGATCAGTCGGGCGCGGGCCTCCCACTCTTTACTATTTACCGGCGGTGATACGCGCCATGAACTGACGCGTCAGGCTGGCGATCTGCTCGGTTTTTTCATCGAGCGCGAAATGCCCCGCGTCCAGAATATGAACCTCGGCCCCCGGCACATCATCCTTGTAGCGCATGGCTCCCGGCACAATGAACGACGGGTCGTATTTTCCCCACATGACCAACATCGGCGGTTGGTTGTCTTTCAACCATTGCTGCCATTTTGGGTAAGAGGCCACGTTGTTCTGGTAGTCCAGCAACAACGCCGACTGTATCGCCCGCTGGCCCGGACGGGATAAGGCGGCAAACTCGTCCTCCCAGGCATCAGGGTTGTAACGCTCGGGATGAGGGCTGGTGCCCAGATGGCGCTGCTTCGTGCCCTCGTACCCCGTGAACCCATCGACTTGTTCGGGATGTTCGGCGGGAGCCTTCCAGTACTTGGCGATGTTCGCCCACTTGGCACCCAGGCCTTCGTCATAGGCATTGGCGTTCTGGATGATGATGCCGTGCAGTTTTTGCGGCGCGTTGAGGATCATCCGAAAGCCTACCGGGCCGCCGTAGTCCTGCATAAACAGGGTGTATTCATGGATTTGCAATTGCGTGAGCAGCTTGCTCATGGTGTCGGCCAGATGGTCAAACGTGTAGGTGTAGGTCGCGGCCGAGGGCGCGTCGCTTCTGCCGAACCCGGGGTAGTCGGGGGCGATCACGTGATACCGGTCAGCAAGCAGCGGGATCAGCGAATCCCACATGCGCGAGGACGAAGGGTAGCCATGGAGCAGCACCAGGGGCGGCGCGTCCCTGGGGCCGGCCTCGCGATAGAAAACCCTCACGCCGTCCACACTGGACCAATGATAGTCAGTGGACTCGGTGGTATAGGGGACGGACGGCACCGGTTCGCTGGCGTGTGCCGGTGCGGTCATCGAAAGAGTGGTCATAAGTGCTCCCAGCGTGCAAAAGGTGGCGATGTTCATTGAGGCCCTGAGCTCTGATTTGCGCATTTCCCGGTGAAATGCAGCTGCGATCAGAGTGAACGCATCCGGGAACTCACACCATTGGCCCAATGACCATTTTTCATTAGAATCGGGCCAATCTCGATCAGGCCCGCCCTATGAAAAAAAGTGTGAAAGTTGCAGTCATCGCCTTTAACGGCATCAGCCCCTTTCACCTTTCTGTGCCGTGCCTCGTATTTGGTAAAGATCGCCGAGTGGGGGATTCGCCCTGGTTTGAATTGGTGGTCTGCGCGGGCGAAGAGGGGGCGCTGGTTACCAACGCCGGTTTCGCGATCCACTGTGACCATGGTTTGGACCAGGTTACAGGAGCTGACATCGTCATCATTCCCAGCTGGCGGGACGTCACCGAAAGGCCGCCGAGCGCACTCCTCGAAACGCTTCAGGCAGCCCATGAACGGGGCGCGCTGGTGGTCGGCCTGTGCCTGGGGGCGTTCGTGCTTGCCCATGCGGGCCTGCTGTGCGACAAGCGGGCTACCACGCACTGGGCGTGGGCGGCGCATCTGGCGCGAGATTTCCCACGCATTGAAGTGGACCCCAAAGTGCTCTATGTCGAGGCGCAGCAAATCCTGACCTCTGCAGGCGTGGCCGCGGGGCTCGATTGCTGTATTCATATCGTCAGGCGGATCTACGGGCGGGGGGTTGCCAACGCGTTGGCGCGTCAACTGCTGGTTTCCCCCCATCGCGACGGAGGCCAGGCCCAGTTCATCAGCCAGCCTGTTCCTCAAGGCGCAAGCGACCAGCGTCTCGGCCAGTTGCTGGACTGGCTTCGGGCAAACCTGGAACAACCGTTGTCAATCGATCAAGTGGCGACGAGGCTGGCGATGAGTCGACGCAGTTTCACCCGGCACTTCAAGCAACTGACCGGCTCGACGTTTGGAAAGTGGCTCACGAATGAGCGAATCAAGGCCGTCCAATTGCAACTTGAAACAACCGACCACAGCGTCGAGACGATCGCTGATGCCTGCGGGTTTGGTACAAGCCTGTCTTTGCGTCAGCACTTTTTGTCGATCGTGGGCGTGAGCCCCACAACCTACCGGAAGTCTTATCATCGATAGGGAGGTACCTGTAATTTCCGGTTCCGATACCCGTTCGCTGACGTGCAGCGACGGAGCGAAAACTGGCCAGTGACTCCTGCGGGTACAAGGCCGAAAAGCTCTCCAGGCAACCGCCTGCAAGTGAAAGCGATTTGGCCTCGGGCTGGCAGTTTCCTCCTGACTGACTAACCTTCTACGCAACGGCCATCCTTGTACAAGTGTCAAGGGTCCACCTCAGGGAACTGAGCCGGCGCGCTGGGTTGGCAAGTCATAAGGAGAGCTTCATGAATGGACTTATCTCAAGAGTCTTACTGGCGTTGACGACACTGGCCTGGGTGTCCGGCTCCCAGGCCGCGACCACCGTCACCGGTCAAATCAGTGCGTCGCTGATATTGATCAATAGTTGCCTGGTCAACGGCGTAGGAGGCACCACAGGCTTGAATTTCGGTGCGTTGAACTTTGGTACCGCCAACACCCTGTATACAGAGGCTGATGGGCAAGTGCTGGGCGGCGGCGGGGCGCCTTTGTCTATTCAATGCTCGGCGGGTACTTCGCCGGTATTGACCATCACGTCCGGCGCCAATGATGGCAAATCCACCGGTGGAACGCGTGCCCTGGCAGACGGTGCCGGCCACTTTGCGCCCTATGACATCTACACCGACGCCGCCCACACGCAAATTCTTGCCAACAACGGCACTATCAATCTCACGGCCAGCACCGGGGTTGCGCAAACCGTGAATATTTACGGTAAATCCCCAGGCAAGGTGGGTTTGCCGGCCGGCACTTATACCGACACGATTGCGGTCACGCTGACGTTTTGAATATGAGGTATATCGCTTGCGGCAATCTTCGGATGCCAAGGGAAATGATTTATTTGCTGTTCCATTTTGAACTCCGTCTTCCATTTTTGAGCGGGAGACGGCATAGATTTATTGATTTTTAAATTGATCTCTACCTGTATCGCATTCACACCCCTAAAGACATCTACGGGATGACAGGAGTTGGATGATCAGGTGCATGCATCATGTTAATATCGCCACCCCTCGTGACCGAGGGGCCTCTGGCGGGCAGGCTGGTCGAGAGAAAATCCACTTGTTTCCTGAGATTTATAGCTTGATGTGCCATTTTTAACGTCCATGGCATGATTTCATGGGCGTTAATCAGCCGATATTCATTTTTCCATTTAAAGCTGCGCTTGCTATGGCAGCAGTTCAGAAACTATACGCCTCAAAAGGAAGAGTCATGGCCGTACCACGCATTATTTTCCCAATAGCCATTGCTGTTGTCGTGCTCGGAGCCGGCACGCTGATCTATCAGGGCCTCAACGGCACAAGCAGCTCGCTGAGCTGCGCAGATGATTTCTCGCAAGCCACGGTTATCGAGGGTGTTAAAGGTACAGTTGCCGGCGACACCACACTAGCCACCAGCCAGGCTGGTGAGTCTGGACATATTCCTTTTGCCAAGCCTTACCATTCGGTCTGGTGCAAATGGACTTCGCCAGAAGATGCAAGCTTCACATTTGATACCACAGGCTCAAAATTCGACACCGTGCTTGCCGTTTATAAAAGCACGAGCCTGAATTCGATGCCGGTGGCCGGCACGAACAATAACCAGTCGGAAAATGATGTAACCAGTGCTGTGACTTTTTCAGCCAAGAAGGGTGAAACCTATTCGATTGCCGTCGATGGGTTTGAAGGTGCTTACGGTAAGTACATCCTCAACTGGGCCAAGAAATAAGCGAACATGGCAGCTGTCGGCGGCCATTGGCTAAGGTGAAGGGGGACGACAATCCTCCACACCAGAAAACCCCGTAGATTAACGTCTACGGGGTTTTTTATTGTCTGCCGGTAAGTACGATGGGCGAAAAAACCGCAATCGCGGGCCTTCTCGCAGGGCAGCCCGACTTACTTGAACAAGCCGCCAATTGCGTTGATCGCATCCGCAGCCTTGTTCACGTTTTGCTGGCGCTGAGGGTTAGTGTCCACTTGTGCCTGGGTGTTGTAGGTGCTGTTGCTGCAGCTCTTGTTGGTTTGTGTCAGTGCTGCCTGGAACGCGGTCGCGCGCAAGGTATCGCCCTTGGCATTGGCCGCATTGATATTGGTCTGCAGGTCGCGGATCTGTTGCTGGCAGGAGGCACTGTTGGCGTTGACGGTGTTGTTGCTGTTGCCGGCCCCCCCCAATGCCGATGACAGGGCACCGGTGAGGGCAGACAGGTCGGCGGCGTGGGCGGGCAAAGTGAACAGGCTGAACAGGGCGGCGGCTGGGGCGATTTTGGAAAGACGCATGGCAAACCTCAATGTTTTATTGCCTGCGCATCTCCGGGGGCCCGAGCAGGCGCAGAACAATATCCGTATAGAGGTGAGCGCTCGGGTGGGGCGAAATATATTTGGTCAAATTTTGACCTTCAACCGTGAAACTCCATAAATGTGAGTTGTTTCACGTTGTTTGTCTGGCATTGACGACGTATCAAGGTGAGGGCACGAGCCCGAGTGATGCGCGATGCAAGCTGAAACGCCTGGGTGCTTCACTTGGCGCAACAAACACCCGATAGCTTCACCAGCAGTGTCAGCGCGACGATTGCCCAGCCAAAGTTGAGTGCGACAAACATCCATTCCGGCGGATTTGTACCCAGTAAAATCGTCGAGGTAACCGTCAAGAAAACCATCAAAAGACCAATTGGGAGCCAGAACCAGAGGTGTTTCTGGCGCTGGCACACCTCTATGTGCAGCGGGCTATCTTCATGGAGCGTCATGTGTTTTCGGCCTCGGTAACCTGCTGCTTCCCTGCCGATGTTCAGCTCAAGAGCGCTATCCTGAGCAATGAGTCCAGGTGATGCAAGGTGCATTCGCCGTTAGTGTCAATATGAATGGACTCCGGTCCTGCGTATAAGCGTATGGTGGATGTTAAACACGGTTTGAGGTACCCACCATGGACGACAAGCTCGGCGCCCGCCTGAAAGAAGAACGCAAGGTCCTTGGGCTTTCCCAGCAGGAGTTTGGTGCGATTGGCGGTGTCGCCGCCAATGCCCAGGTGCATTACGAAAGTGGAGTGCGGCTGCCCAAGTCCGATTACCTGATTGCCCTTCGGCGCAAGGGGGTAGACGTGATTTACGTGCTGACGGGGGAGAGGGCGGCGATCAACCAGGACGACCTGAGTGAAAAGGAGACATCGATTATCAACCAATACCGCACGCTGGACTGCCTGGATCAGGAGGCGATTGCGCAAATCACTTCGTCGCTGTCCGCTGATTAATGGCACAGGGCAAGGAACCGCTTGGTGTATAGCTGGCAGTGCATGTGCGCTATTACTGTTTGTTGAATGCCCGGGCCTGATGAAGTGTATGCCCGTATCTCCCGGTAGCTGTACGGGGCGAATACCGACGCAACGTTCTACTGTCTTGGCCACAGTACTTCGTTCGGATGTTGCCCATGTTCATGTCTTCAAGCCTGTTGTCAGCCTTTGCGCTGTTCGCCTTTGTCTCCTCGATTACGCCCGGCCCCAATAACACCATGTTGCTGGCGTCCGGGGTGAACTTCGGTTTTATTCGCTCGATTCCCCATGCACTGGGCATCAGCATCGGCTTCATGTTGTTGGTGATCGCCGTGGGCTTGGGCCTGGGAGAAGTGTTCAAGGCGCTACCGTGGGCCTACACCGTATTGCGTTATGTGGGGGCGGCGTATTTGCTGTACCTCGCCTGGAAGATTGCAACCTCCAGTGCGATGTCCGATGACACCGATGACAAGCGCAAACCCATGACGTTTCTCGGCGCGGCGGCCTTCCAGTGGGTCAACCCCAAGGCCTGGGTCATGGCGCTGGGCGCGATCACCACCTACACGCCTGCCGAGGGTTATGTCACCAACGTGCTGTTGATTGCTGCGGTGTTTGCCTTGGTAAACCTGCCCAGCGTTTGCGTATGGGCCGGCTGTGGCAGCGGCTTGCGCAATGTACTGCGCGAGCCACGCTGGTTGCGGGTGTTCAACTGGTCGATGGCGGGGCTGTTGGTGCTGTCGTTGTATCCGATGTTTTTTGCCGGCTGACACGCCCTCTGACCTCCAGCGGGTTGCGTCAGCAGGCCATGGATCCTAGACCGGTGAGATGGTGGCCAGCAGACCAATTGCGATGGTCAGCGCAAGAAAACCGAACAGGAAAAATGCCATCTTAGCCATAAGGCCTCCGAAATGAACGGGCCGGCAGGACGGTTCCTGCCGGGCTCCACGGGCGTGTCGGGAGTGGGAGTATTGTCAGGGCAGGGCGGTTTTCGATACAGGGGCAGATGCAGAAGAAAAAAGCGTATCAGATGGGCCGGGGCGCCGCAGGAGCAGGAAAGCCGGGGATGATCATTTTGGGGTATCAGGGAATAAACAGCGGCTCAGTAACGTGTGGGCGGGACTGCTGAAGGAACTAACCTTTTGCGTGGAGTATCGTATCCACGATTTTCGTGGGAGGTTGAAGGCGAACTGCGTCGTGCGTGGCTATTCTCAAGCGGCGCTGGGAGGGTTCCTTGAAGTGATTTCATCGGGGCGAGTAGGCAAATGGGCAAGACATTGGCTGCGCTGTCGTTTTTGATGACCCTGGTTTGGGTTTCAGTGGTTATTGCGGTAATGACTTATTTTTCCTGATGCACGTGGGGCACGGGTGCGGCACCTGGTGAAGCGGTCGGTATCGCCATTGCCCACTCCCGCCTGCAAAATCTGTAGATGACTGATCTGGCGAGCTTTTTTGTTTGCCAGGGCGCCGCTTGATTGTTTGAAAAAGCCCGCACCCGACCTTGCATCGAGGGGGCTGGATCTATATATTCCCTAGCCTGCTGCAACGCTCAAGGGCTTTTAACGCTGCTTGGCCTGCTGCATAGCGCTACCGCCCGAATGGCGAAACTGGTAGACGCATGGGACTTAAAATCCCCCGCTCGTAAGGGCGTGCCGGTTCGATTCCGGCTTCGGGCACCATCTAAAACCAAGGGTTTGCGGGCGAAAGCTGATGCAAGCCCTTGTTTGTTTCCGGTCGGCAATTGTTCAACAGGTCCGCAATCCACTTCGTTTGCGAGGCTTCCTTGCCCTCTGCGTTGCAAATGCACCGCCCGGTCATCGCAACAGTACTGCGCTACCTCAACCTCAGTTCTTCGCCCGGCTCAATAGAAATTCGTACCGGCGCTTATCGATAAAGATCGAATAACGTAATCCTCCGTCGCCGCTCGGCTGAAGAATGCTGTGGGTCTTGGATTTATGGAAAGGGTGGCTGTAAAGAGAGGGGAGGTCTGAATACGCATAGCTTTCAAAATGCAGTTCGTCGCCTACCCAATGCACCTCGTTGTACAGGAAGTGCCAGTTTTTGCTGGAAGCCATGTATAGGTAGGCACTGCCGTTGGGACCCATGATGACTTCTACCTCCAGCTCGCCTTTGTCATTTGCCCACTTGCCAATATATCGCTCCATACCGGAGTGGGCAGGTATCCCGGGATCCGCTACAAAGTCACTGGCCTTGAAAGGGGTTTTGCGCGCAGCTTCAGCGGCGGCGTTTGGATAAAGGGCACACAGCGGTGCGACGTTACTGACTTTCACGTAGTTGAAGGTCAGGCTCGTATCCGAAACATCCATGCTCAGCGTCATGGTCTGCGGGTCGAATGCCAGGACCTTCAGGTCGAAGTTGTCTGAAGGTGATTTGAGATGGATGACCTTTCCATCGTCGGACACCTTGAAGTCGCTCACTTCTTTTTCCTGGTGCTTCCCGGGTTCAGCGCAGTTGAATGGATGCAAGGTGGCCTTGGCATCTGCGCTGTATTCGACCACGTTGGCAATTCCGTTGCGCAGAGGAACCATGGCCCAGATGCCAACTACGTTATCTTGAGTCGCCAGCGCGTGCGTCGAAGGCTTGGCGCCATGGTTGGCACACCCGGTCATCATCAAGGTGGCCAGGGAAATTGTCAGAACGTTGATCCGCATCGGGCTTATCCATAAGAGTGTTCGCATTGATCCATCTGTCGCGGTTGGCGACCTTCTGGCAGGCAAGCATCATAAGGGATCGTTACGCTACGGTGCAGACCCAGAGGTGATTCTGCCGATAGGGCGCGCGGGTGAAGTGAACATCTGAAACCAGATGCATGCCTCGCTCTTGCAGGGCTTCGGTCAGTTGTACGAGTGTCTCTGCCTGGATAGTCATTGCTGTTACCTCGTCAGATTTACTGCGTTCATAATTCTTGACCGGCCGGGCAACTGGCTAATTCAAATTTTCTACAACGTTGATTGACGTGTGGTTGCTTCAGTTCTTTTGCTCCCGATCCCAGGATAAGCGCGACCTGAAAATACGCGGGCAGTGGTGCTCACGCACTCGAGGTGACCTACAGTGAAACATCGCGCCGGTATGACATGAGGAGATCCTATGTCCACTTTCAAGCTGACTTCGCGCATCTTCAGTACGCCCCGTCACACAACGCATTATCTGGAATCGGGACCTGCCGACGGGGCATTGATGATGTTCCTGCATGGCTGGCCCGAACTCGGTTTGATCTGGCGTGCACAGATGGAAGCGTTCGCTGCCCAAGGCTGGCACTGCGTCGCACCCGACATGCGCGGCTATGGCGGCTCTTCGGCGCCGGCCGCGATCAATGCGTACACGATTGAAAACATCGTGGCAGACATGACAGAGCTGCATGACCATCTCGGTGGAACGCCCGCCATCTGGGTGGGCCATGATTGGGGCAGCGTCGTGGCCGGTGAACTGGTCGCCCATGAACCTCAGCGCAGCCGCGGCGTGGTGCTGGTTTCGGTCCCGTACTTTCCTTCCACGAACGCGCTGGCGACGCTCATACCGCTGGTTGACCGACGGATTTACCCGGTCGACCAGTATCCAGACGGCCAATGGGACTATTACCGCTACTACAACACGCACTTTGCGTCCGCCGTGGCTGATCTTGACGCGGACAAAGCAGCATCGCTGTCGTCGATTTATCGAAGAGGCGACCCTGCAAGCATCGCCAGGGTCGCCTCCAATGCAGAAGTGACCCGCAAAGGCGGGCGGTTTGGCGAAGCGCACCGGGCTCCCCCGACCCCACCAGACCCGGCGCTCTGGCCCGAGACGGACTTCGCGGTACTGGTGCGCACGTTCGAGGAGCATGGTTTCCGCACGCCCTGCGCGTGGTATCTGAACGACGACGCCAACATCGAATACGCCCATCGCGCACCCGATGGCGGCCGCCTGTCCATGCCCGTCCTGTTTGTGAACGGTGATTACGACCCGATGAATACCATCAACGGCAATCAGTTGGGCGATCCAATGCGCGCGGCCTGCGCAGACCTCACAGTGACGAGCCTGCCTGGCGGGCATTGGCTGCCGGTGGAGTGCAAGACCGAACTCGTCGCGGCCATAAGTCGCTGGCTGATGCTCACGAAATTCGTGCCCCATCAGTAAGCCCGGATCACACCTTGGGATGGGTGAGTCGGGTACCGGCACGCGTGCCGGTAGTCAGCGTCGTGGCTTGTGATCAACTGCGTTTTGGCTTCTTTCTTGACCGGGTTTGCCGTGATGAGATCTCGATCCACGTCGGCGCATGATCACTGGCATGCTCTTCACCCCGTACCCATGCATCTACGCCGACGTTTTTCAGGTACGGGGCGAGTACCGGGTTGAGCAGCAGATGGTCGATGCGCAGCCCGGAATTCTTCTGCCAATGCTGACGGAAATAATCCCAAAACGTGTACACCCGCTCTTCCGGGTACAGGTGCCTCAGCGAGTCGATCCAGCCCTGGGAAAGCAACCTTTGAAAGCACTCACGGCTTTCTGGCTGGAGGAGGGCATCCTTGAGCCATGAGCGGGTGTTGTAGATGTCCAGGTCGGTGGGCACCACGTTGTAGTCACCGGCCAGGACCACCGGATGTTCGCTAGCCTGCAGTGTTGCAGCGTGGGAGATCAGGTGCTCGAACCACGCGAGCTTGTAATCAAATTTTGGCCCGGGTTGAGGGTTGCCGTTGGGCAGGTACAGGTATCCGACAATCACGCCATGGACAGCCGCTTCCAGGTATCGAGACTGCGAGTCGTCCTTGGCTCCCGGCAGGCCCTTATGGATCAAAAGAGGTTCGGAATCCCGCGCGAGAATTGCCACTCCGTTCCAGGATGCCTGGCCATGGTGCAATGAGCCATAGCCCGCCGCCTCAAGTTCTCCAGCGGGGAACGCGTTGTCTTGCGCCTTCAGTTCCTGCAGGCAGACGATGTCCGGGCGCTCCTTTTCCAGCCACTGCAGAAGGTTGGGCAGTCGCGTCTTTATGCCGTTGACATTGAATGTCGCGATCTTGAGGTTCTGCATGGCGTCGGTCCTTCAATGTGCCGGGTGCGCCGGGTGTTCGGCCACCGTGGGGGTAGGGGGACTACCCTTGCTCATTTGGCGATGTCCCCTATACCGGTTTAGTCGCAAAGCCTCTTTTCGACTACACCAAACCTGCGTTGCTCCATAAATAACAGGAACCGGTCTTTGAACGACCATTGGTGTCATTCGTGAACCGCCTGGGCAAATCCCGCAGCAATCACCTGCCTGTGTGAAACGCCCGGCGGTCGACTTTACCCGACCTTGATGACCACTTTGCCAAAGGCGCCCCTGGCCAAGTGTTCGTATGCCTGGCGCGCTTGATCGAAGGCGTACACACGGTCGATTACCGGGCGAATCCTGTGCTCGCTCAGGAACGCGTTCATGCGGTCGAACGATGAGCGCGGCGCTACGGCAATGCCGCGAATGGTTGTTTGCCGGAATATCATCGGCATCAGGTTCAATGCAGACGTCTGGCCCGTCAGGAATCCGATCTGGGCGATACGTCCACCGACCCTGGTCGCGGCGATCGATTGATTGATGCCATCTCCGCCTGCGACGTCCAGGAGCAGGTCCACGCCCTTGCCATCGGTGAGTTTCAGGACTTCCTCTGCCCAGCCAGGATGCGTGCGATAGTTCACACTGGCGACCGCCCCCAGTTTTTTCATAGCCTCCAGATTTTCATCCCGACTGGAGGTGACAATAACCTTGGCGCCGAGGGCGGTTGCGATTTGCGCAGCGAAAACCGAAACCCCACCGGTACCTTGAACCAGCACCGTTTGGCCCGCCTCGACCTGGCCGAAATCAACCAGCGCGTACCAGGCCGTCAATGCGGCAATCGGAAGAGTCGCGGCTTCCTCATCCGACAGGTTGTCGGGGACACGTACTGCGCTGTCCTCATGGATGATCATGTATTGCGCCAGGCCGCCGGGCAAAGGCGAGCCGAAGCAGTAGTCGGGTTCATCCGGCCCAGGCATGCCGTCCAGCCAGCGGGAGTAGAGATGCGAGTTGACCCGGTCGCCAATAGCGAAACGGCTGACACCGTCACCTGTTGCTACGACAACGCCTGCCGCGTCGCTGACGGGAATCAATGGCTTGGGCACCTTGTGGGGCTCGTAGATGCCATCGACGATGGCCTTGTCCCGGAAGTTCAGCGAAACGGCCCCCACCTTTACCAGCAGCTCTCCCGCCTTGGGGACGGGGGTCTCGGCGTCCCCTTGTACCAGGTTGTCCAAACCGAAATCTTTCAGAAGCCACGCTTTCATTTTCTGTCTCCAGCAACGGTGAATGGGCAGGGGAGGCAAGTGCCTCCTTGTTGTTGGGGCCATTGTTGAGGTTTCGCAGCGCGGCATAAATGGGCAGAATCCAACAGCATTGTTATTCTGGAGAGTAACAATCAACCCTTCACCGGCTTCCCGGGGACAGACGTATGGCGCTTCTACAGTCGATGCAGGTATTTGCCAAGCTGGCGGAGTTGGGCAGCTTCACAAAAGTCGCGGAGGCGACGCAGACCGGCCGTCCCTATGTCACGCGCACTATTCAGGAACTGGAGGCGTCCCTGGGTGTGCGCCTGTTCCAGCGCACGACGCGTAAAGTCAAGCTGACGGCTGAGGGCGAACGATTTTACGAGCGTGTCAAAGAGATTCTGGCCACCATCGCAGAAACCACTTCCATGTTCGACCGCAGTGGCTCGACGCTGAGTGGGCGGCTTCGGATTGATATTCCCACAGCGTTTTCCCAGCACGGGTTCATGGAAAGCCTCAGGCAATTTACCGAGGCATTTCCCGAGATCGAACTGGCACTCGGCGTGACCGACCGCAGGGTAGACCTGGTGGCGGAAGGCATCGATTGCGTATTGCGAATCGGTGATCTCCCGGATTCCAGCCTGGTAGCCAGGGAAATAGGCAGCGCAATCATGGTGACCTGTGCATCTGCAAGTTATCTCCAGGCCTACGGGGTACCGGAAACCCTGGCGGACCTTGCCGGCCACCGGTGCGTCGGCTTTCTTTCGGGTCAAAACAACAGGCCGCTGCCTTGGCACTTCTCGATGGCGGGCGAGGACCATCCACACACTCCACGCGGCGGTATCACCGTGAACGAATCCAACGCATACGTTCAATGCGGCGTTGCAGGCTTCGGCATTATTCAAGCACCGGGGATTACCGTCGGGGCGTACCTCGCCAGTGGAGAACTGGTTGAAGTACTCGGCGCACTTCGTCCGACACCGCGCCTGGTTTCCGTGCTTTACCCCAGCCGATCCCATCTTGCACCCCAGGTGAATGCATTTGTGGATTGGCTGAAAAAGCACTTTCCGGTTGTGCACCCCGACTGGTTCAACGCTCACTGATCCTGCAGAAGCACTTCGCGGCAGACCGAGAGGGGGCAGGTTGTTCAGGCGGGCTGTCGGAACGTATGATCGCAGCGAGCGCCCTTTTCCGGGCGCTGAGACTCACCCTTTGAAGGACATGAGCATGGAAAAGCACTTCGGTAATTCAGGCCTGTTCAAGGCTGCTTCGTATCACTGCATCACGCTCCTGGGCAGCGGCATTGCTCGCTGGGAGCTGAAAAATATTGCGTTGAATACGAAGGAGTTTTTGATATGTCCAAAGAACTACTCGGAGTTTCTGCTCTAGGGTTGATGGTGGTGGGGGAGTTTTGTGCAATCTACAGCGAGGTGGTAACCGCCAGGCTTGCCCAGACAGGGCATGGTTCATGGGAGGCGTTCGTCCTTCCCGTTGTGCTGATGTGTTTTGCCGGGCTTTGCCTGTTGGGTGCGTATTGGCTGGGGTACGTGGCGGTCGGTGATATCTGGGTCGTCACCGTGGTCTCAGTCACCTCCCTGTTGCTGCTTGAGCCCGTGGTGGTCTGGGCGCTGTTCCATGAAGCACCAGGGCGTGGCGCACTGATCGGGTTTGTCCTCGGCGCCTTGGGCATGCTTGCTACTGTATTGCTTTGACTCCGCCCTCTGGCCCGGCAATCAAACGCCGGGCCAGCTCGCCTCAAATGGTCACAGCTTCATCTTGAAGCCTGTGTGGGTTGGCAAGAACCCCAGGGACTCATAAAACCTATGAGCATCTGGCCGCGTACGATCACAGGTAAGCTGGATCAGTTGGCAGTGGCGCTGACGTGCTTGCTCAAACGACCATTCGAAGAATTGCCGGCCCAATCCGCTCCCACGCATTCGCTCGTGCACGCGGACGGCTTCGATTTGAGCTCGCCATGCGCCCCGATGAGAAATATTCGGAATGAAAGAAAGTTGGAGAGTACCGACCACCTCTTCATCAGCCACAGCGACGGCAAGAAACTGGTTCGGGTCTGCGTTGATGGCCTCAAACGCTCGTGTGTAGGAACTCTGAAGCGGAAGACTGCTATCTTCTCGAACAGCCCCCAGGGAGTCATTTGCCAGCAGCAAAACAATGAAAGGCAAGTCGTCGATACTGGCGCGTCGTATGGTCAGATTCGTCACAACGGTTTCCTGAGGTGCGGTGGTATAGAGGAACCCAGCCGATGGGGGCATTCGCATCCAAACATAACATTCATCCACGGAGCAACGAGCCCATGTCAAATACCGCTGGCATGTTCATCCGTCAGTTCTTTCACGGTACCCGGGCCGACCTGGAGCCGGGCGATCTGATCCGCGTCGGCTACCCGTCCAACTTTACAGAAGGTAAAGCACTGTCCTGGGTTTACTTTGCGGGCACGCTGGATGCCGCCATCTGGGGGGCTGAGCTGGCGCTCGGCAGTGGGCGGGAACGGATTTATGTTGTGGAGCCAACGGGGGCAATCATGGATGACCCCAACGTGACGGATAAGAAGTTTCCCGGCAATCCCACGCTTTCCTATCGCTCCACTGACCCTTTGCGCGTCGTGGCGGAGGTCACGAAATGGCACGGGCATCCGCCTGAACGGTTGCAGCAGATGAAGGACAATCTCGCGCGCTTGAAGGCCGAGGGTCGCGACGTGATCATTGACTGATATCATCGGGCACAAGCCGGCGTCACCCGATCGCCAAGTGGCTTTCCTTAACTGTTCCAGCAGGTGCTCCCATGCAGAATTCCCCTCCTGAAGGCCTACCTACCTATCGGATCCTGACAGGCAAGGACGATGCCTCCTTCTGTCACCGGGTCTCTGAAGCGCTTGCGCTGGGTTACCAGCTTTACGGCTCGCCAGCGGCAACCTTCAATGGCGAGTACGTGGTGGTGGCACAGGCTGTCGTTTGGAACGCCGATAACAACACTACTGTCAGGAACTGACGCGGGCTTGAATTAAGGTGAGTTCTCTCACTCCTGTCAGGTCAAATGATGAAATTCTCGTCTGTTCGTCTCGTTACCAACCACTTTAAACGGCTCGTTCAGTTCTATCACAACCTCTCGACTGTCGAGCCAAGGCACCTGGCTGACGGGTTCGCTGAAATTCACCTCGACGGCGTCGTCCTGGCCATAGCCGATGAACGCCTGGTCCGCCTTCACAACGATGGACTGGCAGTCGCCGCCAGCAACCGTTCGGCGATCCTGGAGTTTCAAGTGGATGATGTCGAGGCCGTCCTGCTGCGTATCGGTCGGGCTGACGTGGTGATGCCGGTGACGGTCATGCCATGGGGCAACACTTCGGTATTGCTGCGTGATCCGGATGGAAGCCTGGTCAACGTCTTTTCGAGACCTTGCCGCTGAATCGGTCCGCTGTTGTCGCCAGGTTCGGTAGGGTCGATAACGGGTTAAAGTAATCAGCTTAAGCGCCGATCAATTAACATCGATACCGGAATTGGATATTTGACATGATCACTAACGTCAGCAGTCTCGCTTCAGTACCCGCCAACCCAAGCCCGGCCAGCGTCAACGATAGCTCCAAGACCGAAGACTCTGGAACCCTGAGTCTCAACCCGGACACGGGTGCCAAAAGTGCGCCCGCTGCAGGTGGCGGCCAGGCGGCATCCATGTCGCAGGAGTCCGACACCGTCAAGGCGCTGAAAAAGCAGATTGCGGAGTTGCAAAAGCAGCTTCAAGAGCAGCAGCAAAACATGCAAAAGGCCCAAGCCAGCAATCAAAGCGCAGACGCCAAAGCGGCCGCCGTGGCTGCCGCCCAGGCGCAGATTGCCGCAACGGCAGCTGCATTGCAGTCTGCGTCTTCGGCGTTGTTGCAGGCACTGACTTCCGACGGTGGAAGCGGTACCGGTTCCATCGTCAGTACCACCGCCTGAGAGGCAGATTTGGTTTTCCACAAGAAGCATTCGTGTACCCACGGGCCATTCTGTTCGACCTGGATAACACGCTGACGCACCGAGCCTTGATTAGCCTCACCTTGCACACCAAACGTCAACGGAACTGCGTTTATGAAATACAGCTGGATCGCACTTGTCTTACTGCTTTGTGCCTGCACGAGCGGCCCCACCCGGGAACAACTGGCAGAACAACGCTTATGGGAATACCAGTTGCTCACTCACCTCAATCACTTCAAGTCGTACCCCGAAGAAGCTCGCCTGCAAGGATTGACCGGCCTGGTCAGGGTTGAATTCGTGGTTGACGCCAAAGGCAATCTGATACGCCACAAAGTCATCAGCCATACAGGTTCGGATCTGTTCGTCAGCGCCGTGGAGCGATTCGTTCCGGCGGCGTCGCCAGTGCCTGCGCCTCCACCCTCAATGCTGCTCAAAGGCGAAATTCAAGTGGTAGCCCCGTTTGTATTCTGCCTGGAGGGCGTGGCCTGCGCCGGCTCACCGCCACGCCGGCTGTAGCTGACCTGCGGATAAATTCCGGGCAAAGAAAAGCCCGCGATGGGGAGCGCGGGCTTAAAGGTTTTCACCAGGAGCTGAGATGACCATAGGCGCCCGACTGTGAAAGGGTTGTGAAAGGGCGCCAGCGCTGCACTCAACTCAGTAGGCGCCCGCGGCCGCCTTTGCGCCGCTGACGATGGCGATCCCGGAGCTGCTGCCCAGGCGCGTAGCACCGGCTTCGATCATCGCCTGGGCCGTCGCCAGGTCGCGCACGCCGCCCGACGCCTTCACGCCTATCTGCGCCCCCACCACGCCGCGCATCAGGCGCACATCCGCCAATGTCGCGCCGCCATGGCCGAAACCGGTGGAGGTCTTGACGAACGCCACGTTCAGCTCGCGGCACAGGCTGCAGGCATGGGTTTTCTGCTGGTCATCCAGCAGGCCGGTCTCGAGGATGACTTTCAGCGGCACCGCGCCGCAGGCCGCCAGCACCTGGGCAATATCGTCGCGTACCTGGTCCAGCAGGCCATCCTTCAGCCAGGCGATGTTCAGCACCATGTCGATCTCGCCTGCACCGGCCTCGATCGCAAGCTTTGCCTCATAAGCCTTGGCTGCACTCAAGCCCGCACCCAGGGGGAAGCCGACGACGGCACAGACCAATGGCGCGGCGTCGCGCAGGCATTCGGCGGCCAGCGGCACGTTGGCGCTGTTGACGCACACGGACTTGAAGCCATGCTCGCGGGCCTCGGCGCACAGTTGGCGAATGCTCGCCTGGGAAGCATCGGCGGCCAGCAGGGTGTGGTCGATATAGGCTGCGAGCGGCAACGGATCAGTCGGCATGGCAAGTGTCCTGTAAGGATGAGGTGCTGGGAAAAGGCGGTTTGTGTTAAGTTGGATGCATTAAATGTGAAATAAATAACATTGTAAATGGAATTTGTGACTGTCCTGATCAAGGGCACGCATTCAACGAGGGTTGGAACGCAGTGGATTCAAAGAAAAGCGAAAGATTTCGGGCCATGCACAAGGCCTTGCAGGGCGAGTCGGCGATTCACTTGCGTGACATGGCCGCATTGCTGGGTGTATCGGAAATGACCCTGCGCCGCGACCTGGCAGACAGCCCCCAGGGCCTGCGCCTGTTGGGCGGGCACGTAACCCGCAGCGGGCCGCCGGAGCCCGATTACCAGGTCGCCGAACAGGACCAGCGCCACGTCGCCGAGAAGCGTCAGATCGGCGTGCTGGCCGCCAGCCTGGTGCGCCCCGGCGACACGGTGTTCATCGATTGCGGCACCACCACGCCGTTCATTATCGAGGCGTTGCCGGATGACCTGGAGTTCACCGCGCTGTGCAATTCCCTCAACGTATTGCTCAAGCTCCAGCAAAAGCCCCACTGCACCATCATCCTCTGCGGTGGCACTTTTCACCGGCGCAACATGGTCTTCGAGAGCCATGCCGAGGCGGGCATCCTGGATGGCATCCGTGTGGCGTGGGCGTTCATTTCCGCGGCCGGCGTCAGCGCCGCCCACGGTGTGACCTGCTACAACCTCAACGAAGTGGAGGTCAAGCGCCGGGTCATGGCGCGGGCGCAGACCTGCGTGCTGGTGGCCGACCACAGCAAGTTCGACGAAGTACGTGCGGCACACTTTGCCGAGCTGTCGGACTTCCAGCGGGTGATCAGCGACCCCGGGCTCGAGGCGGCACAGCAGCAGGTGATCAGGGACAGTGGGGCGATCCTGCTGATCTGACTCAAACAGCATTGTGATTTTTATTTCATTTGTTTGGAATTTAACAAATTGGCCTTGACACTCTCGGGAGCAAGGCATAGTTTTTCAAATGTGATCGCGGTTCACATTTGTGAGCACGGCCTCCCTGAAGGCCGTGCCCGAATCCTGACAACAATAAAAATAGGAATCACCATGCTCCAGATAGCCCGTAAACCTGTTCATGTGCTGGCCCTTGCACTGGCTGTCGCGGCCTCGGCGCTGGCGCTGAACGCCCAGGCCAAGGATCTGAAGATCGGTTTCAGCCAGGTCACCCTGCAATCTCCCTTCTACGTACAACTGCGCGACGGCGCCAAGGCTGCAGCGGCCAAGGGCGGCGACGAGCTGATCTTCCTCGACGCCAACGGCGATATCAGCAAGCAGAACAACGATATCCAGGACCTGCTGACCCGCAAGGTCGACATCCTCATCATCAACGCCGTGAACCCCGACGCCGTGGGCGCGGCCCTCGACGCCGCCAAACGCGCCAAGGTGCCGGTGATTGCCGTCGACCGCGCAATCAATGCCCCGGTCGCCACCACCATTGGCCGTAATAATGCCGAGATGGGCGAGCTGTCCGGCAAGGCGTTGCTTGCAGCACTCAAGCAGCGCGGTGTGACCAAGGGCAAGATCATCGAGATCCAGGGCGACGCCGGCGGTACGGTGATGAAAGAACGCCGCAAGGGTTTCCACACCGCTTTGGCCGGCACCGACTTCAAGATCATCGACGGCCCCTACAGCGAGTACATGCGCGCCAACGCAGTCACGGCAATGCAGGATTTGCTGCAAGCGCACCCGGACCTCAAGGCGGTGATCGCGCATAACGACGACATGGCCATGGGCGCGCTGCAAGTGCTTACCGAAAGCGGCAAGAAAGACGTCCTCGTGGCCGGGATCGACGGCTTGTCCGAGGCCTTGAATGCCATCCAGAGCGGCGATCAATACGTGGCCACCGCCCTCAACGACCCACGCTACCTGGGCGAGGTCGCCATTGAGGCGGCGCGGGCCCTGGCGGCCGGCAAGTCGGTGCCGAACTTTGTCGACGCCGGCACCCAGGTGGTGACCAAGGCCAACGTGGCCGAGGTCAAGCATGACTCTACCTTCGGCGAATACCGCCCCGGCGCGCTCTGACGGATCTGCGCCGCCACGCTATGGATTTTTGCGGGCACCTCTTGCGGGAGGTGCCTGTTCGAACGCACTCGTCACTCAACAGAGGAATTCACTGTGAAAGCTGCCGTCATGTACCAACCGGGCGATATCCGGGTCGAAGATGTTCCAAAACCTGCGGTCAAGGCCGGCCACGCGCTGGTTCGGGTCGCCGCCTGCGGCGTGTGCGGCTCGGATATCCCGCGCATGCTGAGCAAGGGCGCCCATGTGATGCCGCTGATTTGCGGCCATGAATTCGCAGGCTTTATCGAAGAGATCGGCAGCGGTGTCGAAGGCTATGCCATCGGCGAACTGGTGACAGTGCCGCCGATGATCCCGGACGTCAGCAGCGACCAATATGCCCGAGGCTTTCCGTCCCGCTCGGAGCGCTACGATTACTTCGGCAGCCGCCGCGACGGCGCGTATGCCGAGTACGTCAATGTGCCCCTGAGCAACCTGATCAAGGTGCCCCAAGGCATGGACCCGATTGCCGCGTCCCTGGTGGACCCGGCGGCGATTGCCCTGCATGCGATCTGGAAAGCCGACTTCAAGGCCGGGCAGAGCGGGGCGGTGGTAGGTTGCGGGCCGATCGGCCTGTTTGCGATCCAGTGGCTGCGGATCATGGGGGCCAAGGACATCGTCGCCATCGACATCGCCGAAGAGAAACTCGCCATGGCCCGCGAAGCCGGCGCCACCCACACCCTGCTCAGCGGCGCGGCGGATGCCGAGTTGCCCCGTTGCCAACTGGTGATTGAAGCGGCAGGCCATCCCAGCTCGATCAACCAGGCCGTGCAACTGACCAAGGCTGGCGGGCATGTGGTGTTTATCGGCATTCCCACCAGTGACGTGGCCCTCAGCACTGCGACGTTCTCGCACTTCCTGCGCCAGGAAATCTCCCTGCACGGCGCCTGGAACTCGTTCTCGGCACCGTTCCCGGGCGATGAGTGGACGGCCTCCATCGACAAGCTGGCTTCCGGTGAATTGCAGTGGCAGTTCATGATTACCCACGACTTGCCGCTGGATGAGTTGCCGGCGATGTTCAAGCGCTATGCCGATCGCAGCGAAGTCGCGGCCAAGGTAATTTTCCGTCCCTGAGCCGCGTCAGCTGTGTGTCGCCAAGCCCGACGACGCTGTGCGTTGCCGGGCTTAAAACAAAAAGCGTTGTTACAAGACGCAGGAGAACTACCGATGACCTTGTTGTTGGGACTGGATTTCGGAACAGGTGGGGTGCGGGCTGGTTTGTATGACCTGCACAGCCACAAACTGGTACACGTCGCCGAGGCGCCGTATGCCACGCAATACCCGCAGTTGGGTTGGGCCGAGCAGGCGCCGGCGGACTGGTGGTCGGCGCTGGGCAAGGCCTGCCGGCAGTTGATGGCCCAGGCCGGGCACCCGCAGGTGGCGGCGGTGTGCGTCGCCACCACAGCCTCCACCGTGGTGGTTGCCCAGGCGGACGGCCAACCCCTGGCCCCGGCGTTGTTATGGATGGATTGCCGCGCCGCTGCCGAGTCGGCGCGCACCGCCCACGTCAGCCACCCGATGATGAACCAGGGCGGTGACGCGGTGGAATGGCTGGTGCCCAAGGCCATGTGGCTGGCCGAGCACGAGCCTCAGGTTTACCAGCGCGCCGAGCGTATTTGCGAGGCCGTGGACTGGATCAACTTTCAGTTGACCGGGCGCTGGGTCGGCTCCCAATTGAATGCCAGTTGCAAGTGGAATTACGACACCTTGCAGCAGCGTTTTCCGGTGGAATTGTACGCCGAACTGGGCGTGCCTGAACTGGCGCAAAAACTCCCTCAGGAAGTGATCAAGGTTGGTGGCCGGATCGGCCCATTGAGCGCCGATGCTGCCAATCATCTGGGCCTGAGCCGCGACACGCTGGTGGCCCAGGGCGGAATCGACGCCCACATGGCAATGCTCAGTGCCGGCACCACTGGCGCCGGCGAGCTGTTGTTTATCGGTGGTACCTCGGTGGTGCAACTGATGCACACCCCGCAACGCATCGACGTACCGGGCATCTGGGGCCCGTACCCCGGCGCCTTGCTCGACGGCCAATGGTTGATGGAAGGCGGGCAAGTCTCCGCCGGTTCGATCCTCAACTGGCTGGCGCAAAAGATGTTCGGCCTCGACGATGCCGGGCACCAGCGCCTGATCCGCCAGGCCGCAGAACTGCAGCCCGGCTCCACCGGCTTGCTGGTGCTCGATTACTGGATGGGCAACCGTACACCGTACCGCTCACCGGACATGCGCGGCGCGATCATGGGCCTGTCGCTGAACCATGACCGGCATGACCTGTACCGCGCCTCGGTGGAAGCGATTGCCCTGGGCTCGGCGAACATCTTTCACACCTGGCGCTCCGAGGGCATCGAGATCACCCGGGTGGTCGCCGCCGGTGGTTTCCAGAAGAACCCGTTGTGGTTGCAGGCCACGGTGGATGCCACCGGTGTGCCGTTCGAAATGGTGCCCCACGACAACCTCACCCTGATCGGCACCGCCGCCGCTGCCGCCTGCGCCCTCGGCGAGTTCGGCACCTTGCAGGAAGCCGCTACCGACTTCACCACCATCGGCCGGCTGATCGAGCCCGACCCTTACGCCCACGAGCAATACATCGAGCTGTTGGGCCGCTACCGCGCCGCCACCGACAGCGTCGCGCCCATCAGTTGCAAGCCACCGGCGAACCGCACGCTCGGCGTAAGGCCGGCAGCATGAGCGCCCATCCTGAAGAAACGTTTGCCACGCGGTTGTCGGCCGATTCCCAGCGTGATGACTTGATGGTCCAGGTGGCCAAGCTGTATTACGACCTGGAAAAGACCCAAAGCGATATCTCCCGGGAGACCGGCCTGACCCGCTGGCAAGTCAGCCGCTTGCTGCGCGAGGCGCGGGATTGCGGGGTGGTGCGCATCGATATCGTCGCCCGCTCGGCGCGCTTGCCGCAGCTGGAAGTAGCCTTGCAACGGCGTTTCGGCCTGCGTGAAGCATTGGTGCTGGATGTGGAAGATGCCGACACCGCGCTGAACGTGGTGACCCAGGCCGCCGCCCGTTACCTGTGCAACTTGCAGCCGATGCCGGCGCTGATCGGCGTGTCGTGGGGCCGCACCCTGACCAAAATGGCCCAGTGGCTGGTGCCGCGCTGGAACGAGGGGGTCAACGTGGTGCTGCTGAACGGCGCGATCAATACCCGTTCGATGGGCGAGTCCAGCCATAACGTCGCCGAGCGCTTCGCCCAGGCTGCCCGTGGCCAGGCCACGTTGCTGCCGGTGCCGGCGATTCTCGGGCATGCGCATACCCGCGAAGCGCTGGAGCAGGACCCGGTGATCGCCCAGGTATTGCGCCTCGGGCAACAGGCGCCGGTGGCGTGTTTCAGCCTGGGGGAGTTGTCTGATCATTCGGTGTTGATGGAGTCGGGTTACATCGACCGGCCATTGCTCGAAGAGCTGGAACGCCTGGGCGCGGTCGGCGACATCATGGGCCGCTTTATCGGCATGGACGGTGAACCGGTGATGCCCGAACTCGACGCCCGCACCCTGGGCCTGCCGTTGGCCGCCTTGCGCGACAAGGCCTGGTCCATTGCCGTGTGCGTCGGCGCGCAGAAGCACCGCATCGTCCACGCCAGCGTCAAGGCCGGCTATGTCAATGTGCTGGCCACCGACGCGGCCACCGCCCGCTATTTGCTGGAGCAGGATCATGAGTGAGTTGGCCCTGGATATCCGTCATGTCAGCAAGCGTTTTCCGCCCAATGTGGTGGCGCTGACCGATGCCTCCCTCGACGTTCGGCCCGGTGAGGTGCATTGCCTGCTGGGCGCTAATGGCGCGGGCAAAAGTACCCTGTTGAAAATCGTCGCCGGCGCCCATCGCCCGGATGGCGGCGAGATGTCGGTGGCGGGCCGGCGGGTGGAACTGAAGAATCCGCAACAGGCGCGCCAGGCCGGGATCGCGATGATCTATCAGGAGCTCGACCTGATCCCGCAGATGACCGTCGAAGAGAACCTGATGCTCGGCTATGCGCCCCAGCGCTTCGGGATTATTTCCCGGGGCAAGCGCAGTGCGTTGGCCAAGGCCGCACTGTTGCGGGTCGGGGCCAACTTCTCGAGTTCCGACCGGGTGGGCAGCCTGTCGATTGCCAACCAGCAATTGGCGGCCATCGCCCGGGCACTGACCTGTGAGGCCCGGCTGGTGGTGATGGATGAGCCTTCGGCGGCGCTGAACGAGACCGAACTCAAGCGGGTGTTCCAGGTGATTCGCGAGATCACTGCGGCGGGTGTGGCGGTGCTGTATGTCAGCCACCGCTTGAATGAAATTCGCGAGATCGGCGACCGGGTCACGGTGCTGCGTGCCGGGCGAACCCTGCAAACCCACGAGCTGGCGCAGATCGACGACCAGGCGCTGATCGCCGCCGTGGTCGGCGAGCACCGCGACCTGCTGGAACGCAGCCCGCGTCAGGCGCCGCGGGACAACCTGGCGCTGAATATTCGCCGGCTGCAAGGCGAGCAGGGCCTGGACGTGCAGGGGCTGGAAGTGCGTCAGGGCGAAATTGTCGGGCTTGCCGGGCTTAACGGGGCAGGGCGCAGCACGTTGCTCAAAGCCTTGTTTGGCGTGGGGCGCAACGACAGCGATGTTGAACTGTTTGGCCAGCCTTATCAGCCGCAAACCTCGCGCCAGGCGATCCGCCAGGGCGTCGGGTTGGTGCCGGAAAACCGCAAGACCGAAGGCCTGCTGCTGGATGCGCCGATCTACCGCAATGCCTGCCTGGTGCACACCCGGCACTTGAACTGGTTTTCCCATCGCCAGGCCAAGGACCGCGCCGGCCCGGTGCTGCAGCGCTTGCAGACCAAGCTCGACAACCTTGAGCAACCGGTACGCCAGCTCTCCGGCGGCAATCAACAGAAGGTGGTCATGGCCAAGTGGGTGATCGACGGCGCGCGCCTGTTGCTGCTGGACGAGCCCAGTCGTGGCCTGGATGTCGGCGCCAAGGCCGACCTCTATGCCCTGGCCCGCAGCCTGGCGCAGGAAGGGGCGGCGGTGCTGGTCGCCAGCAGCGAGCTGGACGAGTTGTACGTCAATTGCGACCGCATCTGGGTGATGCATGAGGGGCGCAACGCGCTGTGTTTCGACCCCTTGACTGCCAGTCGCGACCAGATCGACCAGGCCATCCTTATCGGTAGAACGAGTGTAGAACCATGACTATTGCAAGCAACCCAAGCCCGGTTTTCGATAAGCCCGTCACCCTCACCAGCCGCCGTCGCAGTGCGGTGCTGGAGTGGGTGATGCGCTACAACTTTGTGTTCATTTTCCTGTTTGCGGTGGTGGTGGCGACGTTCCTGTCGGACGACTTCCTGACCTTCGGCAACATCGCCAACCTGTTCCAGCAGGGGGCGATTGTCGGGATCATCGCCATCGGCATGACCTTCGTTATCCTTACGGCCAATATCGACCTGTCGGTGGGCAGCCTGTGTGCCTTCGGCGGGATCCTGGTGGCGGTGCTCCTGCAGCAGCAGGTCAGCGGCTGGCTGGCGGTGCCGGCCACGTTGCTGGTGGGACTGGCCATCGGCACCTTGATGGGCAGCCTCACGGTGTTTGGCAAGGTGCCGAGTTTTATCATCACCCTGGCCGGGCTGGTGTCGCTGCGCGGGGCCACCTTCCTGGCATCCGACGGTGCGCCGATTGGCGGATTGCCGGCCAGCTTCACCTCGTTCGGCTCGGCCATGATCGACATCTGGCCCAGCGCTGGCATTGCGTTTCCGGTGCTGGGGCTGATCTTTATCCTGATCACCGTCATCGCCTGGCTGGTGCTGCGCTACACGGTGTTTGGCGAGTATGTGCTGGCCACCGGCGGCAACCTGGAGGCTGCGCGGCTGTCCGGCGTGCCGGTGCGGGCGGTGACGATTGCGGTGTTCGCCATCTGCGGCGGCCTGGCAGCATTCGCCGGCTTGTTGATGACCTCACGCCTGCACGTCGGCCAACCGACCGCAGCCCAGGGGCTGGAACTGGATGCAATTGCCGCCGTGGTGCTGGGTGGCACCAGCCTGTTCGGCGGGCGCGGCAGCGTGGTAGGCACGGCGGTGGCGGTGATGCTGCTGCAGGTGTTGCGCAATATCTTCAACCTGCTGGGGCTGGGCTCGTTCTACCAGATGGCGATCACCGGGGTGATCATCGTGCTGGCGATTTTGCTCAACCGCTTGATCGACCATTACGCCGGGCGCACCTGAGGACACCGTGATGAATGCACCGCTACCCGCGCCGATCAAGGCCGTGATCTTCGACATGGACGGCCTGCTGCTCGACACCGAAGGCATCTACACCGAAGTCACCCAACTGATTGCCGACCGCTACGGCCGCACCTTTGACTGGAGCATGAAGCAGAACACCATCGGCCTGGGGGCTTATGAACTGGCCAGCTATATCGTGCAGGCCGTGGGCTTGCCGATGAGCCCCGAGGCGTTCTTGCAGGAACGCACACCATTGATGAATGCGCGGTTTCCCCAGGCGGCGGCCATGGCCGGGGCCCAGGCGCTGGTGCGGCATTTGTCGGCCCACGGTGTGCCGATTGCGGTGGGTACCAGTTCGTCGCGGCACTATTTCGAACTGAAAACCACCTTGCACCGCGACTGGTTCTGCTTGTTCGATGCCATCGTCACCGCCGATGACCCCCAGGTAGGCGCTGCCAAGCCGGCGCCGGATATCTTCCTGGTGGCTGCCGAGCGACTGGGAGTGACGCCCGCTGAATGCCTGGTGTTCGAGGATTCGCCATTTGGCATCACTGCGGCCAAGGCGGCCGGGATGTACGCCGTGGCCATCCCGGACCCGGCGATGCCGCAGGAGAAGTTCCTGCATGCGGATGGAAGACTGCTGAGCCTGGAGGCGTTTGACCTCGCGCGATGGGGGTTGCCAGCCTACCGCTGACTCGACGTCCGGTAGGCTGCCTCGTCGTCAGCGGGTGTATGGTAGACCGGGCAAACACCTGGATTATCTCTGGAGAGAGAGGTGACTATGAGCACTCCCATGCTGAACAAGCTGCATCTCAACGGTTATGACATCGTGCAGGTCAACAGCGGCCCGTGGCGCGTCTGTACCAAGGCTGATCGCCTGGCATCCTTCGGTTCCCGTGAGCAGGCGCTGGCGTATGCCGCGGCGCTACCGGGTTACAAGGCACGGTCGAGGCCGGTCGCCAATGATGCATGAGCCCTCAACAGCCTCGGTCAATCCGGGGCTTTTTATTGGGTCTCGCTTGAGCAATACATAAACGGTGGCGAGGGAGCTTGCTCACGCTGGAGTGCGAAGCGCTCCCAGGATTTTGGGGCCGCTACGCAACCCAACGGGAGCAAGCTCCCTCGCCACACAGTGGATATGGTGGGATGATTCGCAGCTGATCAGCCCGTAGGAACCTGTCATGTCCCTGGCAACCTTATTTCTGTTCGTCATGATGAGCGCCGCGATTATCGCGATACCTGGCCCGACGGTTCTGTTGGCCCTGCAAAATGGTTCGCGCCATGGTTTGCAGGCGGCGTTCTGGGGCATGGCCGGGGCGGTGTTGGCCGACGCGTTGCTGGTGACGGCGGTGGCGTGTGGCCTGGGATTGCTGCTGGCGGCCAGCGAAGGGTTGTTTCAGGCGCTGAAATGGATCGGTTCGGCGTACCTCATCTGGATCGGCTGGCAGATGTTGCGATCACCCCAGGCGGCGTTGCCATCGGTGGGCGAAGGTGAGGATGGCGGCACCCGCTCGGCGAGTATTTTCACCCGCAGTTTCCTGGTGGCGATTTCCAATCCCAAGGCGTTGTTGTTCATGTCGGCATTCCTGCCGCAATTTGTCGACAGCACCCAGGCGCAACTGCCGCAGTACGCGTGCCTGTTGCTGGCGCTGTGCGTGCTCAATGTCAGCATCATGATGTTCTACGCGGTATGCGGGGCACGCTTGCTCAGTCGCCTGCGGCCCGCACATTTGCAGCATTTCAATCGCGGGGCGGGTGGGTTGTTGATGACGATGGGCGTGCTGCTGGCCGCTTACCGTCGTGCCCCGGCTGCGTAACTTAAACGAATGGCTGGCCGTGGAACCCGCGTGGCAGGCGCTGACGGCCTGGCAGGTCGGTCAGGCGCTGGGTCCAGGCACTGCGCCAGTCACCGGCGGCATGGGCGGTTTTGGACTTGCGCGCGGCACGCCGAGCGGCGTTGCGTTGGGTGCGGCGGGCTTCCTTGAAGACTTCGGTGTTACGGCAGGTACGGCACTTGACCCGATTCAGCTCGGTGCTGGAAGGGAGGTTGTTGCCGTGATGACCGCAGGCAAGATGCCCGGCGACCTTGAAGTGAATGACCATGTAAGCGTCTCCTTCTTGGGGGATGCGTCGCATCGGTAATCTGCTGATGCGCGCGGGCAGGGCGGGGCAGCCATTGGCTGATGTTCACCGCTCTGTCTTTTATGACAGTTCGCTGCTCCATGCGTTCGTTTGAGGGTATTGCGCTCCTTTCGACACCCATTGCGCTTGCTGGTGACGCAAAGGCCAGTTGCAGAAGTACCTGGCGTATCCATGGTGATTGCCGCGCCGTAACCTGACCGGCATTGCTGTTCGCGACGCACCCGCTCGTTTATCCTCCGGTCACACACACAATGTGACTGGAGTGGAAGATGAGCAATCAAGAGTCCCAGGAAGGCGGCTGCCGTTGTGACCGGGTGCGTTTTACCGTAACCGAAAAACCATTGATCACCATGGCGTGCCACTGCACCGGGTGCCAGAAGATGTCATCCAGCGCGTTCTCGCTGAGCGCGCTGATCCCCAGCCACGGATTCACCATCACCCAGGGCAACCCGGTGATCGGCGGGTTGCATGGCGTAGACCGCCACTACTGCTGCCCCCACTGCATGAGTTGGATGTTTTCCCGCCCCAATGGCGTGGAAGATCTGATCAACCTGCGTCCCACCATGCTGGATGACGCCAGCGGCTATGTGCCATTCATAGAGACCTGGACCAGTGAAAAGCTGCCGTGGGCGACTACCCCGGCGCAGCACAGCTTTGCGCAGCTCCCGGAGAGGGAGAATTTCCCCGCGCTGATACAGGCGTACGCCGAGTACAGCGGCGGTTGAGCTAGTCCATCAGCGCCAGCAGGTCGGTGTCGCCCACGTCGCGCCCGGCCTGGGTCAGCAGCGTTGTCACCTGGCCCCGGTGGTGGGTCTGGTGATTGAAGAAGTGCACGAGCAGGGCATGAAAATTCTTGTTCATGGGCGTGCCCGCCATGTTGTGGTACTGCAGGGGCTGATCCAGGTCCGACTCACTGATCGACTGCACCCAGTCGATGATGAGCTGGTCGAGCCAGGCGCGGTGGGCCGACAGTTCACGGATATCGGCGAAGGCCAGTTGATTCAGACGTGGCGGCAACCCCAACGCGTCTAACGGTACCAGCGCGGCAAAGCCTGCCGGATGCTCGGCGAAACGCTTGAGCCAGACGCGATCACCCAGGGCGAGGTGGTTCAGCGTGCCAAGGATCGACCCGAAGAACGCGCCACGGTCGGCAATCAAGTCTTCGTCGCTCAGGCCGTGGGCCGCTTCATACACCTTGCGGTTCATCCACTGGTTATAGGTCGCCATCAAGGCAATCTGCTCGGTACGGGTCACGTGAGGTTCCTCGATGGGGGGGCGTCGCCATGATAATGCGAGCCTGCCGGGCGGTCATGGTGTTCTCGCGCAGCGCAGCTATTGTTGTTGATCTGGAACTCTGCGCCCTGGGAGGGTGACACCATGAATACCGGCGATCTACTGGAACAATTGCTGCGGGCGGGCCAGGCCTCGTCCAGCCAGCAGGGCGGCGCTGCACCCGGGTCTCAGGGCGGGCTCGGTGGTTTGGGCGGCTTGCTTGGCGGTTTGCTGGGCGGCAGCGCTGCTTCGGCTTCAGGCGGTGGCGGCCTTGGTGGCTTGCTCGGTGGCCTGGGCGGCATGCTCGGCGGAACCCGTGCGGCGCCTCAGGGGCGCACCGGCGGCACCAACTACGCGGCGCTGGCGTCGTTGGGGATGATGGCGTTCCAGGCGTATCAGGCCTGGCAGCGGCAACAGGCGTCGGCGCCGCAGCAGGCGTTGCAGACGGTTGACCAGTTGTCTGGCGCGCAGGTCGAAGAACACAGCCACGCCGTGCTGCGTGCATTGATCGCGGCAGCCAAGGCGGATGGCGAGATTGATGAGCGGGAGCAACAGATGATCTCGGCCGAGATCGGCAAGCACACCGATGATCCGCAATTGCAGGCGTGGCTGGATGCCGAGGTGGCCAAACCGCTGAATGCGGCGGATTTTGCCGAGTTTGCCGGCGACCCGGCGGTGGCGTCGGAGGTGTACCTGGTCAGTGTGCTGCTGGTGGATGACCAGCGGGACGCGGAGCGCAATTATCTGGATGAGCTGGCGGCGCAGTTGAAGATTGATCCTGCGTTGCAGGTGCATCTGGAGCAGCAGGCCAAGGGGCAGGTTTAAATCGCTATTTACGGTCATACCAAGCCTGTGGCGAGGGAGCTTGCTCCCGCTGGGCTGCGTAGCGGCCCCGGAAATTTTGGGAGCGCTTCGCACTCCAGCGGGAGCAAGCTCCCTCGCCACAGCAAGCTCCCTCGCCACTGGGATCATCGTCTGCGGGTTAGAACCGCAGTGTGGCCCCCGTCGTGAGCCATTGATGCTGATCCCCGATCAAACTGCGTCCTACCACCAGGTCCACGTCCACATTCTTGCCGATATGCATCCTCGGCCCGGCTTGCCACGCCTGGTCGCCGCCTTGCTGGCCGTAGCGTTCGGCGATCAGTGTCAGTGAGTCCATCAGGCTGTATTCAAACCCGGTGCCCCAGGTCGGCCGATGGGTCTGGTCGCCGTCGTTATAAGCGTGGCTCCAGCCGGCGTTGAAGTTAAGCCGCAGGGCCTCCATGGGCTGCCAGGTAAACGGCACATTCAAGTCCGCGCCATCAAACGAGTGCTGGCGGTTCAGCGCGTAATGCACGCCCGCAGACGCGGCCAGTTCCAGGCCCAGGTCTTCCCGGGCCCACAACTGTGCCTTGAGCTGCGGATTCACTTGGGTTTCGCCGTCGCCATCATGGTTGGCCCGGGACACGGCGGCAGTCCACTGCAACCAAGGAATGGCAGCGGAGGTGCAGGCCGGCGCCAGGGTTTCACTGTGGGTTGAGCCCGCGTGCCGGTTGGCGGTGAACCAGGCGTCGACATTGCATTCGCCCGGGGCGTTGATTGCGCCGTCGTCGACCACGTAGGAGCCGCCTGCCGCATGGGCATTCGACATCAGGCTGAGCACCAGCATGATGCCCGCGGTCACGCCGACGAAAATCAGGTTGCGCCGCACTGCCCGAAGCTTGGAGGCGGGCAGGGGATGGAAGGTAACGTGGGTGGTGCGGTTGCGGTATTTGGCGAAACCGTCAGGGGTGTGTTTCTTGTACATGGTGAACCTCGATCAACAGCCGGTGGCGCGCCCCGACCGGACTTGGCAGGGACGCGCCGTGTTTCAAATAGAAAAAAGTGTGCAACGGGGTACCGCTACAACGGGGTTCTTCGTTCATGCCTGGATACTCCAATAAGGGTTGATTCAGCTGTCTACAGTCAGCACATGGATGCCACTGGCCCTGGCCTGGCTCACCAGTTCCGAGGTGTCGTCGCCACCGGGCAGCGCGATGATCACGTCGGGCCGGCTGTCGGTGAGCATGAACTGGTTGCGATGGCGTTCGGCCTGCTTGCCATGGCGTTGCCAGTTGGGTGGGTAACGCACCACATCCACTCCGGTTTCCCGGGCCCAGTCTTCCACGTCGCTGCCCAGGAACTGGCTGCCACCGTGGATCAACACCTGCACCGGGCGCAGGCGGTGGTAGGCGTCCAGCACCTGGCGGGACATTTTTGTATCGGCGTAATGACGACCTGCACAGATCAAGACGCGCATGATGATGTTTCCTTGTAGTGCGTATTGCCATTTATCGACGCGGGCGCAGCAAGCGGATGCACGTACTGTTCAAGCTGCTGGAAAAACCCAGCATGAAGCGCATTTCCACGGCGCTGAGCACGTTGCGCGCGTACAGCCGTACGCCCAGCACCATCACCGCCTTGGCCGCCTGGGCGAGGCCGAACACCAGCAGCGCGCGAGCAGCGTTGTCGAGGTAGCTCATAAGTGTGTTCATTGTCTGTCTCCGCGTGCACTGGCTATCTACCGATAGCCAGCGCTTTCAGGGGCGGTTGATCAGTACCACTGCTTGAAGCGGCGGATGTAGAGGGTTTTCATCAGTTGTGCCACGCAGCAGTAGGCGACCAGGGTGCCCACCAGCCATGGGAAGTACGCCAGTGGCAGCGGCTCCAGGCCAACCATCGCGCCCAGCGGCGAGAACGGTACGTAGATGCCCAGCCCGATCACGATGCAGGTCATCATCATCACCGGCCATGCGGCGTTGCTCTGGAAGAACGGGATCTTGCGGGTGCGCAGCATGTGCACCACCAGGGTTTGCGAGAGCAGCCCCTCGATGAACCAGCCGGACTGGAACAGGGTCTGCATTTCCACGCTGTTGGCCGAGAACACGTACCACATCAGGGCAAAGGTGGTCATGTCGAAGATCGACGAGGTCGGCCCGATCCAGATCATGAAGCGGCCAATGTTTTTCGCGTCCCACTTGCGTGGCTTGGCCAGGTATTCCTTGTCCATCTTGTCCCACGGCAAGGCCAGCTGGGAGATGTCGTACATCAGGTTCTGCAGCAGCAGGTGGATCGACAGCATCGGCAGGAACGGGATGAACGCACTGGCCACCAGCACCGAGAACACGTTGCCGAAGTTGGAACTGGCGGTCATGTTCAGGTACTTCATGATATTGCCGAAGGTCTCGCGGCCTTTCAGCACGCCTTCTTCCAGCACCATCAGGCTCTTTTCCAGCAGGATGATGTCGGCGGATTCCTTGGCAATGTCCGTCGCGCTGTCCACCGAGATGCCCACGTCGGCATCCCGCAAGGCCGGAGCGTCGTTGATGCCGTCGCCGAGGAAGCCCACGGTGTGGCCGTTGGACTGCAAGGTCTTGAGCACCCGCGACTTCTGCAGCGGCGTCAGCTTGGCGAACACCGTGCGCTCCTCGACCCGCAGCTTGAGGGTGGCGTCGTCCATCGCTTCGATTTCCGTCCCCAGCAACGGTACGCCTGGCTCCAGGCCGACCTGGCGGCAGATCTTGCTGGTGACGATGGCGTTGTCGCCGGTGAGCACTTTGACGGCCACGCCAATTTCGCGCAGGGCAGCGATCGCCGGGCCAGCGGTTTCCTTTGGTGGATCAAGGAAGGTCAGGAAACCACGGATCACCAGGTTGCGCTCATCGGCCGTGGTGTACTGCTTGCGGGCGAGTGCCTGGGGAATGTTGCGGGTGGCCAGCACCAGCACCCGGAAGCCGTCTTCGTTGTAGTCCTGGGCAATCGCCAGCAACTCGTTGCGACGCCGATCATCCAGCTCGACGGCCACGTCGCCTTCCATCACGTGGGTGGAAATGCTCAGCATCTCCTCGACCGCACCCTTGCACACCAGCAGGTGATCGTTTTGCGCGTCCTTGACCACGATCGACAGGCGACGGCGAATAAAGTCGAACGGCAACTCATCCACCTTGCTGTAGGCAAACGGCACCTGGAACTTCGGATTCTGCTCTGAGAACTGTACGACCGCCTGGTCCATCAGGTTCTTCATGCCGCTCTGGTGATGGCTGTTGAGCCAGGCGAGGGTCAGCACCGAATCATCACGGTTGCCAAAGGCGTTGACGTGGTGCTCGAGGATGATCTTGTCCTGGGTCAAAGTGCCGGTCTTGTCGGTGCACAGCACGTCCATCGAACCGAAGTTCTGGATCGCGTTGAGGCGCTTGACCACCACCTTGCGCTTGGCCATGGCGGTTGCACCCTTGGCCAGGTTGGCGCTGACGATCATCGGCAGCATTTCCGGGGTGAGGCCTACCGCCACTGCCAGGGCGAACAGCAACGCGTCGCTCCAGTCACCCTTGGAGAAGCCGTTGAGGAAGAACACGATCGGCGTCATTACCAGCATGAAGCGGATCAACAGCCAGCTGACGCTGTTCACCCCGCGGTCAAATGCGGTTTGCACCCGGGAGCCGACAATCGCCTTCGCCAGGGAGCCAAAGTAGGTGCGCGGGCCGGTGGCAACCACCACGGCTTTCGCCCGGCCGCTGACCACGTTGGTGCCCATGAAACAGATGTTCGGCAGGTCCAGCAGGTTGCCCTGGTCGGCCGCCGTGGACGTGGCGGATTTTTGCGTCACATCCCCGAGGGTGTCGTACTTCTCTACCGGCAAGGCTTCGCCGGTCAGCACGGCCTGGCTGATGAACAGGTCACGGGACTCGATCAGGCGGATGTCGGCCGGGATCATGTCGCCGGCAGACAGTTGCACGATATCGCCGGCCACCAGGTCGCGCATCGGCACTTCCCGCAGGGTCGGCTTGGAGCCCACTTGCTCGCGACGCAACACCGTGGCGGTGGTGCGCACCATGGCCTTCAAGGCCTCGGCGGACTTGGCCGAACGATGCTCCTGCCAGAAGCGCAGCAGGCTGCTGAGCATGACCATGGTCATGATAATGATGACCTTGGTCAGGTCGGCTTCTTCACCGGCCTGCAGTGGCAGCCAGTAGTCAGTGAAGAAACTGATGGCGCCGAGGGTCAGCAGCACGTAGATGAACGGGTTGTTCAGGGCCTGGAGGAATTGCACGATGGCGTGAGGCGGCTTGTCGTGGGCCACCTCGTTGTAGCCTTCACGTTGCAGGCGAGCAGAGGCATCCAGTTCGGTCAGGCCATCCTTGGTTGCCCGGACATTGGCGAGGGTTGCCGAGAGGCCGTTCTGGGCTTCGCGGGCGGCACGCATCGACAGCTTGGTGTCGGTATCCGTGCCGTTTTTCTTGTGCAGTTTCGGGTTTTTTACTGCGCTCATTGTGTGTACTCCTGTCGCCAATTTTTCGACAAAACATACCCGGTACTTACCTGATGACAGGCGAGCGAAAGCATGCCGAGTCGCTGACTTCGCGATCGGTTTAAATAAAGTGTTGGGTAACTTTCTACAGGCCCGCTAACAGCGCGTTAGTTAACTAGCGCGCAGCGGGCTACTACTGGCTTCGTCCATAGAGAACTCCAGCTAATCAAGTAACGGATAATCAGGAAGTTGCTGTTTCCAGCTGGCTTATGCCGCGCGAGCGTCCACGTAGAGGCTCAGCATCAGGCTCGCTTGCGCGACCAGGCTGGAAACGTCCCGTCTCTGTGGGTCTTGAGGGTCGGCGTGATCCCATTGCTGGACCAGGTGGCCGGTGGTGGGGCAGATACGCCAGTGTGCCCGGGGAGTCGGGCACACGCGGGGGGATGAGGTCACAAAGGTGCTGCGGGTAGGGGAAAAGCCTACGGGCTCGCGGCGCAATTTGGCACGCAGGGCGTTAGCCAGCGTACGCAGATCAGGTAAAACAATCAGTTGAAAGGTCATAACACACCTCGGGACCGGACTGGCATCCGGTGAGGCAGTTACGTTGGAGCGTCAGGCTCTAGCGCAGCTTACTCGGCCGGAAAGGCGAGTCCCGTCATTTTTTCTGGGTTTGGCACCCGATTCGCCGCATTCACGGTGATCGGACAACGACTAGATACTGTGTCCATTGGCTTCTTTTGTGAGGTTGAAAAATGGCCCTGAGTTGCAGGCACGGGGAATTTACTCAGGCAGTTGCCGGATGTCAACGTTTAATGACTTAAATTGTTACTGGTTCAGAGTTTGTTCAGATAGAAGGTTGGGGAAGTTGCAACATCAAGTGTGCTTATTGATAAGTGGCCGGTGTGTGGCGGGCAGGTGAAGTAACAATAGCCGGATAACTTATGCGGGGTTCCGAAGCCTGCGTTCGGCCAGCGTGGTTTAACGGGGCGCCCAAGATCAACAGCAAGAGCACAGCGGCCT
>NZ_JACAPH010000009.1:436124-541717 GCF_013385805.1 Pseudomonas sp. C6002
CCGAACGCAGGTATTGCGGAGCCCTTTGCCCACTTTGGGCTGGGCCGGCATTCCGGCTTTTCCAAAGTGAGCCGCTGTAAGAGCGGAACCATAGGCCGCCGTCACCCAAATAGCGGATATGCCCCCTCAAATCCCCCGCAACGCCAACATCGCCAGATACAGCAGCACTACCCCACAAGCCCCATAGCTAACCCTCTGCCACATGGGCGAAGCATTCCGCCGCAGCAAATTGACCAACCCCGCAATCAAAAAGCACGACAACACCGAAGCCAGCATAAACCCCGCAAAAAACATCAACGTCTGCCCATGGCTAGGCGCCGCCCCGACTATCCCCGATAACGCACTCCCCAGCGCCCCCCAATAGACAATGTTCTTCGGATTGGCCAGGGAAATCGCCGCCCCCACCACCAGCGCATTCTGCCCGGACCTGGCCGGCGCACTCCCGGCCTCTGGCAAGTGCCAGGCATCCATCAGGCTGCGAATCCCGAGCCAGGCCAGATACAGCCCACAAACGGCCGTCAGCGGCACCCGCACCGACTCATGCTGGATCAACAACGCCATGCCCGTAAGCCCGATCACCGCCCACACGGCATCGCCCACCAGCGAACCGATCTGCACCAACAGCGCAGGGGCAAACCCATGCAGCAGCCCACGGCGCAGCGTCTCCGCCAGCACCGCCCCCGGCGACAGGCAAAACACAAACCCAAACACCAGCGCCGAAAAAAAGATCGTCAACATGCCTGCCTTCCTTCAAGTGATGGCCGGCATTTTAGGGAAGGGTGTGTAAGTCGTCTTGAACCAGATTGCGCTTTTCAGCCCTTGAGCACGCGTTGATAGCGCCCCGGTGTGATCCCGTAGGCCGCCCGGAAATGCCGATTCAGATGGCTCTGGTCAGCAAACCCCAAGGCATGGGCAACCTGCGACGCCGCAACGCCTGAGCGCAACAGCCCCTTGGCGCGCCGGGTACGCAGTTGCATCGCCCACTGGCGTGGACTCAGCCCGGTTTCTTTCTGAAAAGCCCGCAGCAGATGGAATTTCGACAGGCCCAACTCGTCACCAAGGGTCTCGAGTGCCACCGCCTGGTGCAGGTTTTCAGCCAGCAATTCCTGGGCCTTGATCACCAACCCGCGTCCCACCGCAGTGCTGCCAGGCAAGCGGACGCCGCTGCAACCGACGACTTCGCCGAGCAGCACCACCAGGGCTTCCTCACTCAGCTCCCGGGCCAGCGGATCGACACTCAACGCACCTTCAATCGCCCCGGCGAGTTTCATCGCCAACGCCGGCTGGAAGCACAGCGAACGGTCGAACTCCAGGTGCGCCAGACCCAGATCAGCCGCCAATTGCTCGGCAGTCGCATACAAGCTGACAAACCGCCACGGCTGCCCTTCGGCCGCGCCGCCGCCTTGAATCTGCCCCGGGTTGTACAGGGTGATGCTGCCGGGGCCGGCCTCGAAGGTGCGACGATCCAGCCACACCTGTTCCTCGCCGAGCAGGTTGACGCCGATCACGCATTCATCATGGCTGTGGCGGGCAAATGTCAGGCCGGTGCAGGTGGTGCTGCTGACTTCGTAGTTGCCCAGCCAGGCGTGCTGCATGGAACTCATTGAGGGGGCTCGCTGTGACCGTTGCCCGCGAGCATACGCCGGAAAAGACCTTCAGATCGACTACTCGCCCGGCTCTTCGGTTACGGCGTGGCGATGCGATCAAGCTCGGCCTTGATTTCGATGGGACTGAGGCTGGCGAACGGAATCTCGAAAAAAGCCCGGCAGCGCCGTTCAATGATTTCCAGGGTGGCGCGGAACGCGGCGTCGACCTGGGCTTCATCGCCTTGAACATCCGACGGGTCCTCCAACCCCCAATGTGCCTTCATGGCCGGGCCGAAATACACCGGGCAAGCTTCTCCAGCAGCCTTGTCGCACACGGTGACGACGATGTCTGGCGGGCTGCCTTCAAAGGCGTCGTTGCCCTTGCTGTACAAGCCTTCGGTGCTGATGCCGGCGGCTTTCAGCGTGGTCAGGCTGCGTGGCAGCACCTGGCCCTTGGGGAAACTCCCGGAGCTGATGGCCTGGAAACCGTCCGGCGCCAGATGGTTGAACAAGGCTTCCGAAAGAATGCTGCGGCAGCTGTTGGCGGTGCACATGAACAGGACTTTCATCAAGCGAACTCCGTCAGAAACTCAGGCGCAAGGCCAGGGCGGCGAGGGTGATCAACAGTACCGGCAGGGTCAGCACGATCCCGACCTTGAAGTAGTAACCCCAGGTGATGGTGATGCCTTTGCGTGCCAGGATGTGCAGCCAGAGCAAGGTCGCCAGGCTGCCGATAGGGGTGATTTTGGGGCCGAGGTCGCTGCCGATCACGTTGGCGTAGATCATCGCGTCCTTGACCACGCCCACGGCGTGGCTGGCCTCGATGGAGAGCGCGCCGATCAGCACGGTTGGCAGGTTGTTCATCGCCGAAGACAGCAGCGCGGTGAGTACACCGGTGCCCAAGGCCGCGCCCCATACGCCATAGCTTGCGAAGGTGTCGAGCCAGGTCGCGAGGTAGTCGGTCAGCCCGGCGTTACGCAGGCCGTAGACCACCAGGTACATGCCCAGGGAGAAAATCACGATCTGCCAGGGCGCTTCCTTCAGCACCTTGCGGGTGGAGATTTTGTGGCCCTTGGAGGCGATCACCAGCAGTAATATGGCGCAGGCGGCAGAAATTGCGCTGATGGGAATGCCCAGCGGTTCCAGGGCAAAGCAGCCCACCAGCAGGATGCCCAGCACCCACCAGCCGGCGCGGAAGGTGGCGCGGTCGTGGATCGCACTGGCAGGGTCGTCGAGGTCTGCCGGGTCGTAGGTTTGCGGAATGTCCCGGCGGAAAAACCACAGCAATACGGCGAGGGTCGCGGCGACGCTCACCAGGTTCACCGGCACCATCACTGCGGCGTATTCGTTGAAGCCGATCTTGAAATAGTCGGCCGAGACGATGTTCACCAGGTTGGAGACTACCAGCGGCAGGCTCGCGGTGTCGGCGATAAACCCGGCGCCCATGACGAACGCCAGGGTGGCCGCCGGAGAAAAGCGCAACGCCAACAGCATCGACATCACGATGGGCGTGAGGATCAGCGCCGCGCCGTCGTTGGCGAACAAAGCCGATACCAGCGCGCCCAGCAGCACCATGTACGCGAACAGTCGCCGACCGCGCCCATGGCCCCAGCGCGCCACATGCAAGGCAGCCCAGGCAAAGAAGCCCGCCTCATCCAGCAGCAGGCTGATGACGATCAGCGCGACGAAGGTCCCGGTGGCGTTCCAGATGATGTGCCACACCACCGGGATGTCGGCCAGGCTGATAACCCCGCACGCCAGGGCCAGGATCGCGCCCATCGTGGCGCTCCAGCCCACGCCCAGGCCCTTGGGCTGCCAGATGACCAAAATGATGGTGAACAGAAAGATAGCAACGGCAACAAGCATGAAAAGCTCTCCGCAGGATCAGCAGCAGGCGCTGGCCCGTTGTGGTCGGTCACCCATGGTTTCCAGACGCTGGGCGTCTGTTTTTAACCAGGCTTGGTTGGCTTGCAGGGTGGTGTCGAGCACTGCCGTCACCCACTCCGGCAAGGCCGGGTTGAGGCGGTAATAAATCCACTGGCCCTGGCGACGGTCCAGCAGCAACCCGCAACTGCGCAGTTGCGCCAGGTGGCGGGAGATTTTCGGCTGGCTGTCGTCCAGAGCATGGATCAATTCGCACACGCAAAGTTCGCCTTCACGCAGGATCAACAACGTCAGCCTGGCGCGGGTGGCGTCGGCCAGGCATTTGAAGACGTTGGGCGGGGAGAAAAGATCTGACATGGTCAGTGCCTTGATACATATGGAAATACGAATATACGTATTTCCATATGTATTGGTCAAACCTTGTTTCGATTGACCTGCGTCAAGTGCCCGACAATCGATGACAAGTGGTTGAAATTAAACTGAAACACAAATGTCCTAAAGTGCCTGCCCATTGGTGATGAAGGAAGAAAACGTGTGACCCGTGCCACTCGCAACCTGCGCAAGACCCTGGATTCCGTCGCGGACAATAACGAAACCGCGGCGTTTGACCTGATGCGCGCCGTCGAAAAGCTCAGCGATGAAGTGCTGCGCCAGCGCCTGCTCAATACCATCCACCGGCTCAACCAGGACGCCCACGAACTGCGCGAAGCCCGGGACGCGGTGGAGCGGGTGTCGGTCAAACTGGCTTGAGCACGATCGTTCAAGACAATCCCTGATACCGCTGGCATGCTTGTCGACTGACTGTCGATGAGCTTGTTGTGTATGCCTAACGCTCTGCCTCTGAATGCCTTTTCCCGTGGCGCGATTGCGATCATTCCATTGTCCCTGGCGTGTGCGCCGTGGGGATTGCTGGCCGGTTCGACTGCAATTGATGCCCAATTCACGCCACTGGAAGCCCAGGGGCTGTCGACCATCGTGTTTGCCGGTGCCGCACAATTGGTGGCCATCGGCATGGTCAAGAGCGGCGCCAGCCTGATTTCGATCCTGCTGACCACCTTGCTGCTGACCTCCCAGCATTTGCTCTACGGCATGCACATGCGTCCCACGCTGTCGCCGCTCAAGCCACGGTGGCGCATGAGCCTGGGCTTTTTGCTGACCGACGAATTCTTCGCCCTGGTCAGCCAGTACGACCGCCAGACCTTCAATCGCTGGTACGCCCTGGGCGTCGGCCTGACGTTCTATATCATCTGGAACGTCTTTACCTTCGCCGGCATCGTGCTCGGCAAAAGCATTCCCGGGCTGGATCAACTGGGCCTGGAATTCTCGATTGCCGCGACCTTTATCGCCCTGATCACCCCGGTAGTGCGCGACGTGCCGACCATTGTCTGCGTAGCCGTGTCGTTGCTGTGCTCGGTTTGGCTGAGCTACCTGCACTGGGAATCGGCGGTGGTGGTGTCCGGTGTGTTGGGGATGAGCGCAGGGTATGCCTGCAAGCGGCTGGGAGTAGGGCAGCAATGATCTTCGTGATGATTTTTGGCATGGGCCTGATCGTGTTTCTCAACCGCTACCTGTTTCTCGAGCCGCGCCTGCCGGTGCGCCTCAATCGCGGGGCGCGGGAGTTTCTCGGGTTTGCCGTACCGGGGATGCTCACCGCCATCTGCGGCCCGATCATTTTCCTGGCTGATCACAAGCTCAACCTGAGTGTGGGCAACCCCTACCTGCTGGCCGGAATCAGCGCCGTGGCGCTGATGTTCTGGACCCGTAGCGTGCTGATCACCGTGTTGCTGAGCATGGCGCTGTTCTATCTGTTCCGCTGGCTGCTCTGACCAACAAACTCCTGCTACGGAGGGAGCAAAACCAAGGCAAAAAAAAGCCTGCGGGAGGGCAGGCTGGAAGGGAGACTTCTTAAAAATGAGCCTGCCGACTATAGGCGGCGAGGTCTTCCTTCACAGTGAAACAAAGTTCATGAATCTGTCAGCTATTCGATAACCGGGGCGGCGGCTTTCTTGTTGGCTTTCGCCTCGGCCGCCAGGCATTCCAGGGCAAACTGCTCGGTGTAGGTCATCTGGATCGGGGTGCTTTCGCCCTTCACGGTGCGCTCGCCGTCAAGGATGTAGCGGATGCGCTTGTCGGTCACGCCGATGCGTTTGGCGATCCACGAAGGCGTCTGGCCGATGCGGCTGATCAGCTTGTCGGCGTAGTCGGTGGAGGGGTTGTAGCGCTCGGCATTGGGTGTCATGGGGTTTCCGGGTAAAAGCGGGTTCGTAAGTAGGCGGCAGGGTGACGCAATAATCCTTCGGTGTCGCCTGCTAATGGTACAGTCGCGTTTTTTCCAAGGAAGCTTCGGTATGCGGATGGTGGTAATTGGCGCTTTGGTCCTGGCATCGCTGGCCGGTTGCGCGGGCTCGAAGATGAAAGAGGCGCGTACCGGCGCGCCCTACAAAACCCTGGCCTCGGACAAGGCTCCGCTGGTGGTTGCCCAGTGCATCCAGTTCGGCTGGCAGGATGAAGCGGTGTTCGGGGTGGATGCCGGTGGTTTCATGGAGCCTGCACAGGCTGGTGGCTTCACCATCTACACCACGGCAGGTGACTATTTTGTCGACGTGCGCAGTGCCGGCGCCGGCGCCTCCGTCAACTATTACGCGGCCCAGGATGACTATCCGGCCAAGCGCCGCCTGGCGGCACTGGCGACCTGCCTGTAATCCATTCCGTTAGAAAAGTTCAGAAATGCCCTGCGGACAGTCCCGCAGGCATTGTTTTAGTATTTTCCCGCTCACCCGGCGTGACGGCTCTTTACCGGTACAGGGATGTCGAGGCCGGAGCGTCGGGAGGGCAGCTGTTTTCTAGCGGGGCATGTACCCCAGGTGCCAGCGCCGCGGAATCTTCAGCGACACCAGCCCCAACAGCGCCGACAGCACCCCGCTGACCAGCAGCGCACGAATCCCCATGTGGTGCTCCAGCAACGCACCGATCACCGCACCCACAAACATCCCGGCCCACGGGATCAGTTGCACGCGCCAGCCGTTGCGGCGTTCACCGAGGATCCAGCGGCCCAGTCCGCGACCAAAGCGTGACAGCGCCCCGGTGACATAGGTAAGCCCCACGGGCAACCCGTTCACTTCTTCGACGGCGGCATTCAGCATACCCATGGCGATGATCGCTGCCAGCAACGCCGGCAATTGATCGGCGAACGGCCAGGCCGCAGCCCCGCACAGCAGGGTGGCGATGCACAGCAACAGGGGCAGGGCGTGGCGCCGGCTGACGCGGCTGACCATCACGCCCAGCGCATTCCCGGCGATAAACGTCGCCACCAGCAGTGTCAGGCGCGCGGTAAGGCCCAGGTCGCCTTCGCTGATCGCCACGGCGAGGCGCGTGGTGTTGCCGCTCATGAACGACACAAAATCCCCGCTGGCCATGAAACCAATCGCATCGGTCATGCCCGCCAGCACGGAAAGGCTGGCCACCAGCAGCAACCCGACACGCCCGCGCCATTTGTGGCGATGCAGCAAGGCGGCGTTGGTGTAGGGCTTCAGGGATGAAGGCAGCATGGGGCCGGGTTCCTCGGTGAGATTATCCGGCCACTACCGTAGGGCGCTTCGTGCTCCGCTGCAATGACTTGGCGCACTTACAGGCGTTCGGCCAGTTGCTCCAGAAACATCGCCAGCCCGACTTCCTCGGCTTTCAAGCCTTTGCGCACTCGGGGCTTGGGCAGTTTCGCCAGTTCGCCCAGGCTGAAATGCTCCAGCACCGCCGGGTGGATGTAGCACTTGCGACACACCGCCGGCGTGTTGCCCAGTTGCTTGGCAACGTTCTTGACCATCTCCACCACATGTTTCTTGGCGTCGGATTCCGGCTGCCACTCAAGCTCGCGCAGCACTGCCAGCGCCAGGGCGCTGCCGGCCCAGGTGCGGTAGTCCTTGGCGGTAAAATCCGCGCCGGTCAGGGTGTGCAGGTAGGCATTCACATCGGTGGAACTGACGGTATGGCGCTCGCCGTTCTCGTCCAGGTACTGGAACAGGTTCTGCCCCGGCAACTCCAGGCAACGCTTGATCACCGTGGCCAGGCGCCGGTCCTTGACGCTGATCTGGTGCTCGATGCCGCTCTTGCCGCGAAACTGGAACAGGATCTCACTGCCCTTGATGTCCACATGGCGGGTGCGCAGGGTGGTCAGGCCGTAGGAGCGGTTGTCGCGGGCATATTGGGTATTGCCGACGCGGATCAGGGTGGCGTCGAGCAGCAGCACCACCGTGGCCAGGACCTTTTCCCGATTGAACCCGGGCGCCTCGATCTGTGCTTCCAACTGTTTGCGCAACTTGGGCAGCGCGCTGCCGAACTGTTGCAGCCGGGAGTATTTGTCGGTGTCGCGCACCTCGCGCCAGCGCGGGTGGTAGCGGTACTGCTTGCGCCCCCGGGCATCCCGCCCGGTGGCCTGCAGATGGCCGCGCGGGTCGGCGCAGATCCACACATCGGTATAGGCCGGCGGCACTGCCAGTGCGTTGATGCGTTTGATTTCGTCGGCATCGGTTATGCGTGTGCCGTCGGCCTTGAAGTATTGGAATTTGCCCCGCAGCTTTTTGCGGGAGATCCCGGGCTGGGTATCGTCGACGTAATGCAGGTCGCGGGGCAGGTCGGCAAGCAACGCAGGATCGGGCATGGCGCAAATTCCTTGGCAGGTATTTCTGATTGACCGCAGGGTTTTGCGGTCGTGCCAACAAGTTTGCTCCCCCGTAGCAGCTGTCGGGCAGTCAGGCCAGTACCGCCACCGCCTTGATTTGCGCCCACAGCGTCTGGCCGGGATGCAGCTGCAACTGGTCCCGCGAGTAACGGGTGATGCGCGCCAGCAGCGGCGTGCCGGCGGCGTCCAGGCTCACCAGCACGTGGGCTGCGTTGTCCGCCGGGATTTCCTGGGTCACCGTCACCGGCAGGCGATTGAGGATGCTGCTGTGTTCCTCGGCCTGCAGGCTCAAGCTGACGTCCCGCGCCTGGATCTTGAAACGCAACTGTTTGCCCAGCGCCAATGGTGCATGGGCCACGCGCATCTGCAATTGGCTCGCGGGCAATTGCAGGGTGAGCAACTGGTAGTGCGCGTCGTAGGCGCTGACGGTGCCGTTGATCACCACACCGGCGTCGTCGCCCAGGGCCATTGGCAGGTCCAGCCGGGCCAGGGTTTCGCCGATAGGACCGCTGGCCAGGGCCTTGCCGTCGCTGAGCAACACGATGTGATCAGCCAGGCGCGCCACTTCGTCCTGGGCATGGCTGACGTACAGCACCGGAATCTCCAGTTCGTCATGCAGGCGTTCGAGATACGGCAGGATCTCGCTTTTGCGTTTGCTGTCCAGCGCGGCCAACGGTTCATCCATCAGCAACAGGCTCGGGCTGGTGAGCAGGGCGCGGGCGATGCCGATGCGCTGGCGCTCACCGCCGGAAAGGTGCTGCGGATGGCGCTCCAGCAGGTGGCCGATGCCCAATAGTTCGGTGGCGTGGCTCATCTCCACCCGGCGTTGCTGGCGCGGGATGCGCTTGAGGCCGAACTCCAGGTTGGCCAGCACCGACAAATGCGGGAACAGGCTGGCTTCTTGAAACACGTAGCCCAGGGCGCGTTTGTGGGGTGGCACGAACAGTCCTTTGCGGCTGTCTTGCCAGACCTCGTCGTTGATCTGCACGAAACCCTCTTCAGCCCGCTCCAGCCCGGCGATGCAACGCAGGCAGGTGGTCTTGCCGGAGCCGGAATGGCCGTACAGCGCCGTCACCCCGCGACCGGGCAGGTGCAGGTCGACGTCCAGGGCAAACCCGGAATACTTCAGTTGCAGGCGTACCTCGATCATCGACATCAGCTCCAGCCCGCCTTGGTTTTACGGCTGGAGTAGAGCGCCAGCAACACCAGGAAAGAAAACACCACCATGGACCCGGCCAGCCAGTGGGCCTGGGCATATTCCATGGCTTCGACGTGGTCGTAGATCTGCACCGAGACGACCCGGGTCTTGTTGGGAATATTGCCGCCGATCATCAGTACCACGCCGAACTCGCCGACGGTGTGGGCAAAACCGAGAATCGACGCGGTGATAAACCCCGGGCGCGCCAGGGGCAGGATCACCGTGAAAAAGGTGTCCCAGGGATTGGCCCGCAAGGTCGCGGCCACTTCCAGCGGGCGAGTGCCAATGGCGGAGAAGGCGTTTTGCAACGGCTGCACCACGAACGGCATCGAATAGATCACCGAGCCAATCACCAGCCCGGCGAAGCTGAAGGTCAGGGTGCCCAGGCCCAGCCATTGGGTGAACTGGCCGAAGTAGCCATTGGGGCCCATGGTCAGCAGCAGGTAGAAGCCGATCACCGTGGGTGGCAACACCAACGGCAAGGCCACCACCGCGCCAATGGGGCCGCGCCACCACGAGCGGGTGCGCGACAGCCACAGGGCGATCGGAGTGCCGATGATCAGCAGGATGACCGTGGTCAGCGATGCCAGTTTCAGGGTCAACCAGATCGCGGAAAAATCGGCACTCGACAGCGGCATTTACAGCTCGTAACCGTAGGACTTGATCACCGCGGCGGCTTTCGGACCTTTCAGGTATTCAACCAGGGCCTTGGCGGCGGCGCTGTCCTTGCCCTTGTTGAGGATTACCGCGTCCTGCTTGATCGGGTCATGCATCGACGACGGCACGATCCAGGCCGAACCGCTGGTGACTTTGCCGTCCTTGTAGATCTGCGACAGCGCTACAAAACCCAGTTCGGCGTTGCCGGTGGAGACGAACTGATAGGCCTGGGTGATGTTCTGGCCCTCAACGAGCTTGTCCTTGACCTTCTCGGTCAGGCCTTCCTTCGCCAGCACCTGGGTGGCGGCCAGGCCATAAGGCGCGGCTTTCGGGTTGGCGATGGACAGGTGCTGGAACTGGTTTTTCTTCAGCACTTCGCCCTTGCCATCGACGTAGCCTTCCTTGGCCGACCATAGCGCCAGGGTGCCGACCGCGTAGGTGAAGCGCGAGCCCTTGACGGTGTCGCCTTCGGCTTCGAGCTTCTGCGGGGTGGTGTCGTCGGCGCTGAGGAACACTTCAAACGGCGCGCCGTTCTTGATCTGGGTGTAGAACTGGCCGGTAGCGCCGTAGGCAGCGACCAGTTTATGGCCGGTGTCTTTTTCAAAGTCGGCGGCAATCGCCTGGATCGGTGCGGTGAAGTTGGCAGCCACGGCCACCTGTACTTCATCGGCATTCGCCGAGGAGAAGCCAAACGCGGCGATCAGGGTGGCGAGGGCCGTGGGGGCCAGGCGTGAGGCGCGAATCATCATCAAGAAGCTCCTTGGGGTTTGCGGCTTGTTAGGCAGAGGGGGACTACCGCTATGTATGGGAATATATAGCGGTTGGCCACTGCCGGTACAGCGCAAAGTTGTCCCGGGAGTTCAGGTTCAGCGTCGGCCGAGTTTTTCCAGGGTTTGCGCGGCCAGTTGCAGCGTCAGGTCATGGCTGGAGATGTCTTTGCCGAGGCGCAGCGCCTGGCCCGACCACAAGTTGCTGAAGCCGGCTTCGTCCTTGGCCTTGAGCGGCATCAACGCACCGCCGGACAGCGGGAACGCCGGCGCCGTGGGGTTGATCGCGCCCAACTCACGCATTACGCGGTTGATGATGCCCCGCGCCGGGCGCCCGGTGAACAGGTTGGTCAGCGCGGTTTCACTGGCCTGGGCAGTGCGCAAGGCGTGGTGGTGTGACTTCGAGACGGTGGCCTCGGGGGTAAACAGGTACGCGGTGCCAATCTGCACCGCTGACGCGCCAAGGGCGAAGGCCGCGACAATGCCCCTGGCATCCCCGATGCCGCCGGCCGCAATCACCGGCACGCGCACGGCATCGATAACCTGTGGCACCAGCGCCATGGTGCCGATCTGGCTATTCAGGTCGTCGCTGAGGAACATCCCGCGATGGCCACCGGCTTCGCTGCCCATGGCGATGATTGCATCGCAGCCGTGCTGTTCCAGCCAGATGGCTTCTTCGACGGTGGTAGCCGACGACAGCACTTTCGCCCCGGTGGCCTTGACCCGGTCCAGCAGGGATTTTTCCGGCAGGCCGAAGTGAAAGCTCACCACTTCCGGGCGGAATTCTTCCACCACTTCACAGGCGGCGTTGTTGAACGGTGCGCGGTTGGAGACGGGCGTCGGCGCGTCAAAATCGGCGCCCAGCTCGCGGTAGTAGGTTTCCAGCAGGTTCTTCCACTGAAGGTCGCGGTGAGCATCCGGCGTCGGTGGCTGATGGCAGAAGAAATTTACGTTCAGCGGCCGCGAACTGGCCTGGCGAATCGTGGTGAGTGCTTCGCGCAGTTGCTCGATGCTGAGCGCCGCCGCCGGCATTGAACCGAGGGCGCCGGCCTGATTGGCCGCAATCACCATGGCCGTGCTCGTGGCATTGGCCATGGGCGCCTGAATGATCGGTAACTCGATGCCCAGCAGGTCAAGAATTCGGGTGTCTGGCCAGGTGCTCATGGGACGCTTCTCCAACGGTGGAATGCTGTTCCGTCGTTTTAGCAGGGCCAGGCAGCACCAGGCCAGTCTGTATTATTCACTGGACGAATCCAGTGTTTCATGGGCGGTTATCAGTTGATGGCGTCACCCAGTACTGCATGAATCCGCTGGGCAATGTGCGCGGCGTGGGTTTCCAGGGCGAAGTGGCCGGTGTCGAGTAATTCCACCACGGCGTTGGCGTTGTCGCCTTTGTAGGCATGGGCGCCCGGCGGGATGAAGAAGGGATCGTTCTGGCCCCAGATCACCAGCGCCGGCACTTGCGTGGCCTTGAAAAACGCCTGGAACGCCGGGTACAGCGTCAGGTTGTTGCGGTAGTCGAGGAACAGGTCCAACTGGATCTCGTCATTGCCTGGACGCTGCATCAGGAGCACGTCGAGCATGTAGGACTCCGGCGCCACCAGCTCCGGTTGCGACACGCCATGCAGGTACTGATAACGCGTGCCTTCCAGGCTGATGACCGCGTTGCGGATCACCTCGCGATTGGCCGGGCTCGGCTCGGCCCAGTAGGCCCGGATCGGATCCCAGGCGTCACCCAAACCTTCCAGGTAAGCATTGCCGTTTTGCGATATCAGCGCGCTGACCCGTTCCGGGTGGGCCACGGCCAGGCGCAGGCCCACCGGTGCGCCGTAGTCGAACACATAGAGGGCATAGCGACTGAGGTTCAGGGCGTCGACGAAGTGGCCAACGGTGATCGCCAGGTTATCGAAGCTGTAGTGGTAATTGCGTTCGGCGGGGACTTCGGTGAAGCCGAAGCCTGGCAAGTCCGGGGCGATGATCCGGTAGCGGGTGGCAAGCAGCGGGATCAGGTCACGGTACATATGGGACGAACTGGGAAAGCCATGCAGCAGCAGCAACACCGGCGCGGACGGGTCGCCGGCTTCACGGTAGAAAATGCGCACACCATCGGCATCAACGTGCTGATAGCGAACAACCGGGGCTGAAATCGACATGATCGGAGTCCTTTTTGTAACTGGTTAAATTGATTTGTTGGGTTACTGGTTTTGCAGGCTGCGCTTGAAAATGTAACCTGTCAAATTAATTTAATGGGTTACTGATTGACGAATTTAGTAACTATTCAAAAGCGAAATCAGCGGTTACGATGGCGCGGACTTGAAGAGGATTCGCCATGCCCGCCATCACCCCATCCCCATTGGAACCCTACGTCCTGGCTGATCATCCCGTGCTGGACATGCTCAATACCCGGGCGAATGTCGACGGTGTGCCCTTTGAATTCTGGCAAGGCGATGCCGATGTCGAGCGCTGGCTGGTGCGGCTTGGCTGGGCCGAGGAGGGCGCAGTACCGGTATTTGAGGAGGGGGCACTGCTGGGCGCGGCGCGGGGATTGCGGGAAGTGATCCGCGTGTTACTGGAACAGCGCAAGGCCGGCCAGCAGGGCGATCCCGGCGCGCTGAATGCGTTCCTGCGCAAGGCGGTCAGTCACCCGCAACTGGCTTGGCCGGCGCCTGGCGAGTTGCGGCTGGAGCGCCAGCGCAAGGTGCAGACTGCCGAGCAGTTCCTGGCGCCGATTGCCGAAGCCGCCGCGACGTTACTGGTGGAAGGGGATTTCGGCCTGGTCCGCACCTGCGAACATCCCGAGTGCGTGCTGTGGTTCTACGACCGCACCAAGGGCCACAGGCGCCGCTGGTGCAGCATGGCGCTGTGTGGCAATCGGCATAAGGTGGCCGAGTTTCGCAAGCGCAAACTGGTGTAGACGTCCTCAGGATTCTGCCGGGCTTTCGCGCTCCAGCAACTGCCGCTTGCGCTCGACACCCCAGCGGTAGCCCGACAGATTGCCGTCGGCGCGCACCACGCGATGGCAGGGAATCGCCACCGCCAGGCTGTTGGCACCACACGCCTGGGCCACGGCGCGATAGGCGGTCGGCGCGCCGATGCGCTGGGCGATCTCGGCGTAGCTGGCGGTGCACCCCACCGGGATTTCCCGCAAGGCTTGCCACACGCGTTCCTGAAACGCAGTGCCGCGCAAGTCCAGGGGCAAGTCCAGGCCCAGGGCCGGCGCTTCGATGAAGCCCACCACCTGGGCGATCAATTGTTCAAAGTCGTGATCGGCACCCAGCAGATTGGCGCGGGGAAACTGGTCCTGCAGGTCGCGCACCAGTTTGTCCGGGTCATCCCCCAGCAGGATCGCGCACACACCGCGATTGCTCTGGGCCACCAGAATGGCGCCCAACGAGCATTGGCCAACGGCAAAGCGAATATCCGTGTTGGTGCCGCCGGCTTTGTAGTCGCGGGGCTTCATGCCGAGCAATTGGTCGGCAGCCTCATAAAAGCGGCTGTTGGAATTGAAGCCGGCGTCGTACAGCGCATCGGTCACCGAGTGCTGGTCCTTGAGGCCGTCGCGCACCTTGCGCGAGCGATGAGCGCTGCCGTAACGCTTTGGCGTCAGGCCGGTCACGGCCTTGAACACCCGATGAAAATGGAACGGGCTCAAGCCGGCGAGGGCGGCCAGATCTTCAAGGGGCGGCAGGGTTTCGGCCTGTTCGATGTGCCGACAGGCCGCTGCCACCAGTTGCGCATGGCGTGCGGCCACCTGGGTCTGGTCCCCCGACGCGCGCTTGTTGGGCCGGTAGCCCGCTGCTTCAGCCTGTTGCGGGGTGTCGAAGAACTCGACGTTCTCCGGGCGCGGGCGCCGTGCGGAACTGCTGGGGCGACAGTACACACCGGTGGTTTTCACACCATAGACGAAGGTCAAGTCGGCCTTGGCGTCACGGGCGACAATCGCGGCCCAGCGGGGGTCTTGTTCGGTGGCGTGGCGCGCGGTCATGGTGGTGGCTCCTGGTTGAAGAATGCCAGGTTAGTCCCGTGGGGCATTCCCATCACTCCGATGCTTGCGGTCAAATTCATCCGGCCGTGCGAAACGTCAGGTTGATGCGCTGCGGCCCCATGACCGGATGCGTGCCGGGCTTGATCGGCATCACGCCGTGAAAGCGCAGGCGGTCCACGCCGCCCCATACCACTACGTCGCCATGGAACAGCGAGACTTTTTGCGTCTTGTCGCTGCGCTCATGGCCGCCGAACAGGAAGATCGCCGGTAAACCCAATGACACCGAGACCACCGGGGCGGCATAGCGACGCTCGTTCTTGTCCTGGTGCAGGGACATTTTCGCGCCTGGCACATAGCGGTTGATCAGACAGGCATCCGGCTCGAAATCGTCGAAACCTGCATCTGCTGCGGCCATCATGGCCAGTTCGCGCAATGCGGCCGGCAGGGCTGGCCAGGGTTGTTGGTTATTCGGGTCAATCGGGGAGTAGCGATAACCGGTGGAGTCGGTCGTCCAGCCCAATTCACCGCAACTGCTTAACGCCGCCGACATGGTAAAACCACCGGGCGTGACCATTTGCCGGAAGGGCGACTGAGCCAATACCTGTCGCAGCTCCGGTAGCAAACGCTCGAGCCAGGGCAGGGCATAGCCCCTGAGGACGTAGGATTGTTCACCGATTTGCTCGCGCCCCGGGGGCTGTTGCAGCGCCTCATCGGCGAACAAATCGGCGGTTGATCCGGGAAGGGTCTTACTGCGCATCGTGAAAAATCACTCCCAAGGTATGCCGGGTACCACTGTGCAGAACACTGACCCCATGGCGCAAGGTCACCCGATGAAACCCCCTCACACTCGGCATGGGTCGCTGATTGACCGCGAAGATTACCGCGTCACCCTGGTTAAGAGGGACGACCTGAGCCCGGGATTGCATTCTTGGCCGCTGCTCCGTCAGCACCAACTCCCCGCCACGAAAGTCCTCTCCCGGCTGCGACAACAGGATGGCTACTTGTAGGGGAAACACATGTTCCCCGTACAGATCCTGATGCAGGCAGTTGTAGTCGCCTGGGCCGTATTGCAGCAATAACGGGGTAGGGCGTTGCTGCCCGGCAGCGTGGCAGCGGGCAATGAAGTCGGCATGGTGCGCCGGATAGGTGATCGGCAGGTTCATCTGTTCGTTCCAGCGATTGGCCTGGGGCGCCAGGAACCCATACAGCTGTTCACGCAGCGCGCAGATCGGCGCTGGCAGCGGGTAGCGGAAATATTTGTATTCGCCCCGGCCAAAGCCGTGCCTGGCCATCATCACATGGGAGCGAAACAGTTCGGGTCGGGGGTAGTGGCCGCTCAGTTCAGCGCATTCCTGCTGATCCAGCAGGGCCGGAATCAGTGCGTTACCCTGTTCATCGAGGGCTTGCTCGATGGCGGCCCAGTCCAGCTTGGCCAGGCGTTCATGCAGTGGAGTGGAAGGCATCGACAAGTTCCTGTGGCAGCGCATTAGGGCTGCCAGTCTAGAAAGTCGTCAGGGTCAGAACACTCCGATGCTTGCGCTCGAATTACAGCGCCTTGCTCACATTGATGTCGGTAATCTCATCGCTGGCATCGTGGATTTTCGCCAGGGCTTCCTTGGCTTCCTCCACGCTGCCTGCTTGCAGTTGGGCGAACTCGAAGCGGCGCTCACCGTTGAGTTTGTACTTGATCACATATTTGGTGGTAGTCACGGGCATTCCTGTCAGCTCAGTTTCGAATTGGTGCGGCGCACAATGCGGATCTTGTGGGACAAGGTCGGCTTTTTGGTCACGCTGATGGCGCGGCGGGTCACGACGTCCAGGGTGATGTTCCAGAACCCGGTGCTGGGCGCAGTGATTTTTGCCGGGAACTTGTCGAACGCGCCGCCGTGGTAAGTATGGCGGCCGCCGTTCTTGAAGCTGCGAAAGTTGGCATCGCTCATCAGGCGGATGTTGCAGGTTTGCGAGCATTCAATGACGACAATATCTCCTTCATTGAGGTGCTCACGCTGGTGGATGAATTTCATAAGGTGTCTCCAGAAGGGCTTTTTCTGAAAAATCAGAACGATACGTAGGTTAAGATGGAGTTTATCAGCCCCAGCACGTTTATTATCGGACCGTCGTCGACGACTTCGACAATTTAAAACAGTTATTTACCGAGTTATCAGGGATAAATCCTACGTGGGCGGGAGAAAAATACCTTCTTCGCTGTCGTAGGGTCTTTATCGGAGGTTTTTATATGAAGTGGAGTGTGTTGGTTCTGGCCCTGGCGTTGGGTGGATGTGCTTCGGTGGCGGATATCAAGCAGACCCCACCAACGCTGGCAGTGATCTCCGGGAAAAAACCACAGGAATACGCGGCGTGCGTTGTCCAGAAATTGTCTAAAACCCGCAGGCCTTCGCAGATCGAGCCTCACAAGGATGGTGTTCAAGTTATCGTACCGCAGAAGTTTTCTGCCGACCCGTCGGCCATTTTTGAAATTGAAGAGCGCTCCAGCGGGAGCAGTATCAAGCTCTACGAGAGCATGTCCAATGTGCCTATTCGTCCAGGTGACGTGAAGGCTGCGGGGGAAGCGTGCATTTCCGGCTGAGTCTTTAGCCGCCCACCTCGAATCCGATCAAGAAGCCCGACCCTGCTGCCGCAGCGTCGGGCTTTTTTGTGCGCGAGGTTCAGTACACCGTCCATTTGCTCGCGGATGAGTGTTGTCGCGACCGGGCCATTGCCCTACCATTTGTAGGCTTATGCCTAATTCGCCTAAGCATATAACTATAAAAATGGAGTCGTGATGATGTCTCTGGAACGAGTTCTGATGGGTAGCGCGTTGTTGCTGATGTTGGGCAATGCCCACGCGCTGGAGGGGAAAAACGTTTATATGCAGGGCGGCTCGCAGCCGGGAGCTGCGCCGTGCGCGGCCTGCCACGGGGCTGATGGCCTGGGGCTGGCAGCCGCGGGTTTTTCCCCGTTTGGCCGGTTTATCGGCGGTGTATTTGCGTAAGCAGCTGCAGGATTTTAAAAGTGGCGCCCGGAACAGCCCGGTGATGCAGCCACTGGCCAACGCCCTGACGGAAGAGGAAGTCAGCGCTGTAACCCGGCAGCTGGCGGCAATGCCTGCGCCCGCACCTGTGCCGGTGCACCGCAGCGAGATGCCTGCTGACGCTGCGCAAAAGATTGCCCTGCAAGGTGCGTGGGAGCGCCAGATTCCGGCCTGTGTCAGCTGTCATGGCCCGGCCGGCGTGGGCGTCGGCGACGGGTTTCCACCCCTGGCCGGACAATCTGCGGCCTACCTCGCGGCGCAGTTGAACGCCTGGCGCAGCGGCACGCGCCATAACGATCCGAATGATCTGATGGGCCATATCGCCAAATCCCTCAGCGCTGAAGAAGTGCAGGCCGTGGCCACCTATTTTGCCTCGTTGAGCGGCCAGGAGGCCAAGCCATGAAGCGCTTCTTGTTTGCTCCGCTGCTGGGAAGCCTGATCGGCGTACCCGTCCATGCCGCCCCTATTGCCATGGAAGACCAGTCACAGTTGCAGCCAGCCGGCGCTCATGGGGCTGCCGTGCAGTTCCAGCCGCCCAAAGAAAGCGAGCTGCCGGACAACGCCTACGGCAAGCTGGTGAAACAGGGCTACGCGCTGTTTGTCGACACCAAGCGCCTGGCGCCGCAATTTGTCGGCAATGGCCTCAATTGCAGCAATTGCCACCTGGACCAGGGTCGCCTGGCCAATTCGGCGCCGCTGTGGGGTGCCTACCCGATGTACCCGGCGTATCGAAAAAAGAACGACAAGGTCAACACCTTCGCCGAGCGTTTGCAGGGCTGTTTCCAGTTCAGCATGAATGGCGGCACGCCACCGGCTGCAGACAGCCCGGAGATTACCGCGCTGTCGGTATATGCCTACTGGCTGGCGAGCAAGGCTCCCTTGGGCGTCGAACTGCCGGGCCGTGGCTACCCGGACGTGCCGGCACCCGCCAAGGGTTACGACCTGGCCCAGGGCGCAGAGGTCTACAAGGGCCAGTGCGCGGTGTGCCATGGCGCCGAAGGCCAGGGCCAGAAAGTGGGCGACAACTACGTGATGCCGCCGCTCTGGGGTAAAGACTCCTACAACTGGGGCGCCGGGATGCATCGAATCAATACGGCAGCGTCCTTCATCAAGCACAACATGCCCCTGGGCCAGGGCGGCAGCCTGACCGACCAGCAAGCCTGGGACGTGGCGGCCTACGTCAACCGTCACGAGCGTCCTCAGGACCCGCGCCTCGTGGACGGCTCCGTGGAGAAAACCCGGGTGAAGTTCCACGCCAATGACGGCGTCAATCTTTACGGGCAGACGGTCGATGGCGTACTGATCGGGCAAGGCATCCGTTAAACTGTCGATAACCCATGAAAAATGCCGCTGAATCAGCGGCATTGTCTTTTCGGAAACTCAGTCATGAAACGTGAGCAAGTCAGGGAACAGCATGCAGGGGGGCATATTTCTGCGACCCATGTGATTCAAAATCCCGCGGATACGGGCGAGTGGATCGTGTTCTTCAAGAAGAGCGGCGGTCGCAGTTACTTCCTGGTGGATGACCAGGATGAAGTCGAATCCTTCTCCCGCCTGGACGACTTGATCGAGACCATTCGCGGCCTGGGCATCAAGTTCGCCGAAATTCACATGTAATTATTTGCAGACCACCGTCACGCTGCGGGTCTTGTAGTTGCCGACATCCTTGCCCAGGGTCTTGTCGCTTTCTTTCAGGGCCGGTGTGCCTTCGGTGCCGACAATCCGGTAGCCGGTGCCCGCGCAGGACGCATCAGCCTTTTCATAACAGCTGGCCCAGGAGTTGGCTTCGCCGGAGCAGTCGATGGCCAGTCCTTGTTCGCCGTTCTTCAGGACCGTGTCGGAAGTGGTGGTGCAGCCACCGGTAAGCGCCAGTACCGCAATCAGTGCCAGGATCTTGTTCATGTAGGAGTCGTCATCAGGGTGTTGGAGGGGAGCGCTGACACTGTCGTGGGGCGTTACAGGCGAGATTATAGCGAACCGCCATCAACGTACAGACAAACACAAAAAAGCCCCGTCAAACGAGGCTTGATTGGCGTTACCGCGGTGTTACTTGGTTTTCGGACGCTTGCTCGACGCGTGGCCGGCCTCATCCACAAACACTTCGGCCACGGCACAGGCTTGAGCTTCGGTCGCGAATGCGCCGGCAACGCTGTCGCCATGGAAGTTGATCAAGTGCCAGCCGTCCGCTCGCTTGGTGATCAGGTAGCCGTTCACGCCTTTTGGTTCTGACATCTATCAATCTCGTTGTCTGGTTCAAGGGCGTAATGATAGCGCCAAACGGCGTGGGACGGCGCAAGTTGTTGCAGGTCAGTGCCGATCGTCATAAAGCGTGCTAAAAAGGTTGGAGCCCTTTGAATGACGGGCACAAGCCGACGATTTCTAACAGCGGCGAAGGTACTTGATTGAATGCCGGCGGAACTTACGCCGACATTTTTTCTCTATGTTGACATCGCAACGCCAGCAGGACCCATTGTAAGGTGACTGCGGCCTGATTAGACTGCGCCGAATTTCGTACGCACAGCCCTTTGTAAGGACTCATATGATCAAGAAATGCTTGTTCCCAGCAGCCGGTTACGGCACTCGCTTCCTGCCAGCGACCAAGGCCATGCCCAAAGAAATGCTGCCGGTGGTGAACAAGCCACTGATCCAGTATGGCGTGGAAGAAGCACTGGATGCCGGCCTGAACGAAATCTCGATCGTGACCGGCCGTGGCAAACGCGCCCTGGAAGACCACTTCGACATCAGCTACGAGCTGGAAAACCAGATCAAGGGCACCGACAAGGAAAAATACCTGGTCGGCATCCGTAAGCTGCTCGACGAGTGTTCGTTCTCCTACACCCGCCAGACCCAAATGAAAGGCCTGGGGCACGCGATCCTGACCGGTCGTCCGCTGATCGGTGACGAACCGTTCGCCGTGGTACTGGCCGATGACCTTTGTGTAAACCTGGAAGGCGACGGCGTCCTGACCCAGATGGTCAAGCTGTACCAGAAGTACCGTTGCACCATCGTCGCGGTTCAAGAGGTCGATCCTCAGGAAACCAACAAGTACGGCGTGATTGCCGGCGACGATATCGGTGATGGCCTGATCCGCGTACGCGACATGGTTGAAAAGCCAGCGCCGGAAGATGCTCCGTCGAACCTGGCGATCATCGGCCGCTACATCCTGACCCCTGACATCTTCAAGCTGATCGAAGAAACCGAGCCAGGCAAGGGTGGCGAGATCCAGATCACCGATGCCCTGCTGAAGCAGGCAAAAGACGGTTGCGTGATTGCCTACAAGTTCAAGGGTCGTCGTTTTGACTGCGGTGGCGCTGAAGGCTACATCGAAGCGACCAACTTCTGCTACGAGCACTTCTACAAGACTGGCAAGGCTTACTGATTCATCGTTGCCAGCCCGTTGAAAAAGCCTGCGAGTCGAAAGACCGCAGGTTTTTTTATGCCTTGCCCAAATAGCGGCTGGGGGTTTCGCCCAGTACCCGCTTGAACATTGCACCAAACGCATTGCCGTTGGCATAGCCCATGTCCCGTGCAATAGCCCCCAATGGTCGGCCCTGGGCTAACTGGCAAACGGCTTCGGCAATCCGTAGCTGCTGGCGCCATTGGTTGAAGCTCAGCCCGGTTTCATCCCGAAACCGCCGGCGCAGGGTGCGCACGCTGGCGCCGATGGATTCACTCCAGTCTTCCAGGGTGGCCGGGTTCGCCGGGTCTTCCAGAAGCATTTCACACACACTGAGCAGGCGTTTGTCCCGGGGCAATGGCAGGCTGCAGCCTTCGGTTTGAGTTGCGGATATCAACTGGTGCAGCAGCAATGGCGTGAGCAGGGCAGTGTGGGCGTCGGGTGCGAGCATGCCCAGAATCAGCTCCCGCAGCAGCGGCTCTACCCTGATCAATCGGCAGGATTGCCACGCCGTGGGTAATTGATCGCTTTCCACGTACAGTGCGCGCATCGCAACCTCACCGACCATGTGCAATTCATGGTCGACACCCGGCGCAATCCAAAAGCCGTATGCCGGCGGGACGGTCCAGGCGCCCATGCGGGTCAACACCCGGATCACGCCTTGGGTGGCGTGCACCAGTTGGCCATATTCATGGCTGTGCCAAATCTCTCGTGCGCCATCGACATAGTCATGGGCCCGAACCCGCAATTCCTCGCTGGTGCTGCGAGCGGGCGCCCCAAAGCGTTTACGCCAGATGTTGTCCAATCAAGAATGATTCCTGAGATGTAGGTTGGAACGGTCATTAATTGACCCGTGCGCGTAGAAGAATGACCGGATCTTTAACGCGATTCAATATTAAATAAGAACGATTAACAAAAAGACTTTTCAAGGAATCGTCATGTCCGGTGCGTTGTCTTCTCCTCCGTTTTACCTTTCCAGGCTGGCGCTGGTGGTGTTGGCGCTTGCTCCTGTTGTGTGGGCCGATGACGCGCCCATCGTGTTGAAGGACACCGCGGTGACAGCCGCCGAGGCCGAGCCGGCAGACGGCGTGGTGCCAGGCTATGTGGCGCGCAACACCACCGTGGGCACCAAAACCGGCGCGCCGATCGTGGAGACGCCGCAATCGATCTCGGTGGTCAGCCGCCAGCAGATGGATGACCAGGCGGCGCAAACCGTCGACCAGGCATTGCGCTACACACCAGGGGTTTACTCCCAGGATAACGACCTGCGGTTTGACCAGTTGAGCATTCGCGGCTTCGATGCCGACTCCTACCTCGACGGGCTCAAGCTCAATCGCACGACCTGGTTCGCTACGCCTCGGGTCGACCCTTGGTTTCTGGAGCGCATCGACGTGCTGCGCGGGCCAGCTTCCGTGCTGTACGGCCAGAGCGGGCCGGGCGGCCTGGTGGACATGCAGAGCAAGCGGCCGACGGATGAGCCACTGCACGTGTTGCAAATGAGCGTGGGCAATGACAACCGCTATCAGGCCGGCTTCGATTTTGGCGGGCGCCTGGACGAGCAGGGCGATGTGACCTATCGGCTGACCGGGCTGGGCCGCATGGCCGATACCCAGACCGATCACATCAAGGACCAGCGCATCGCCATCGCGCCGGCCATCACCTGGAACATCGACGACGACACCAGCCTGACCCTGCTGGCCAACTATCAATACGACCCGGAAGGTGGGCTGTTCAACCCGGTACCCGCGTATGGCACCGCGCTGCACAACCCGAATGGGCGCTTGCGCCCCGATGATTACCTGGGCGACCCGGACCGCGATCGCTTCAAGCGCAATCAGTTTTCCCTGGGCTACGCGTTCAGCCACCGGTTCAACGACACCTGGAGCTTTCGCCAGCACCTGCGCTATATGCATGATGACGTCGACTACTACCAGACTTCCCTCACCGGGCCGCTGGACGCCAACCTTGCCACCGCGCCGCTGTGGGCCAACGTCAATCATGAGCACCTTGGCCAGTTCGCCCTTGATAACCAGTTGCAGTCCGACTTCAGCACCGGCCCGGTCAAGCACACTGTGCTGATGGGGGCGGACTTCCAGCGGCTGTTGCAGACCATCAACCGGGGCGGTCAGTATTTCCCGAGTGCGATCAATATCTACAACCCCGACTTCAGCGCCTTGCCGAGGGTGCCGGTGTCCATCAACCAATACACCACCCAGAGCCAGTTTGGCGTGTACCTGCAGGACCAGCTCAGCTTCGACCATTGGCGCTGGCTGATCGGTGTGCGGCAAGACTGGGCGCGTACCTACGACAATCAGGACAGCGCGTTGACCGGCGCCAACCTGAGCAACACGCGCCAGCACGACGAGAAACTCACCTGGCGTTCGGGCCTGAGCTACGTGTTTGATAACGGCGTTGCGCCGTATGTCAGCTACAGCGAATCGTTCCAGCCGCAACTGGGCACTGACCGGCTGGGCGCGACATTTGTGCCGACCACCGGCAAGCAGTACGAAGCCGGCGTTAAATACCAGCCTGTGGGCTCCCGCAGCCTGTACAGCGCGGCAGTGTTCGACCTGCGTCAGCAAAACGTCCTGACCACCGACGATGTCGACCCCAATTTTGCCACCCAGAAAGGCGAAATCCGCTCCCGCGGCATCGAACTGGAAGCCCATGCCGAGGTCACCTCGAACCTCAGCCTGATCGGTTTTTACACCTGGATGGACCAGCGCATCCTCAAATCCAATGACGGCGACCAGGGCGAACACCCGACCGGCATCCCGGGCAAGAGTGCCTCGCTGTGGGCGGACTACACCTTCCACGACGGCCCGCTGCAGGGCGTCGGTTTCGCGGCGGGTGCGCGCTACTTCGGGCCGAGCTACGGCAGCGCCGACAACACGCTGGAGGTATCATCGCGCACGCTGTTTGATGCCGCGGCGCACTATGACGTGCAGAACTGGCGCCTGGCCCTCAACGCCAGCAACCTGTTCAACAAGGAATACCTGGCCTACTGCAGCAACGGTTTCCTTTGCTACTGGGGCGCAACCCGTTCGTTGCAGGCCAGCGCGACGTATCGCTGGTAAGGCGCTGACCTCTGGCGCGGCAGCAGGTATGCTGTTGTCCTGCCGAGGAGAGTGAAATGGCCTACGATTTTGACCTTTATGTAATTGGTGCCGGTTCCGGCGGTGTGCGCGCTGCACGATTCGCTGCGGGTTTTGGCGCCAAAGTGGCAGTGGCTGAAAGCCGCTACCTGGGCGGTACCTGCGTGAATGTGGGCTGCGTACCGAAGAAACTGTTGGTATACGGCGCGCATTTCGCCGAAGACTTCGAGCAGGCCAGCGGTTTTGGCTGGTCCCTGGGTGAAGCGAATTTCGATTGGGCGACCCTGATCGCCAACAAGGATCGTGAAATCAACCGCCTCAATGGCATCTACCGCAACCTGCTGGTCAACAGCGGCGTGACCCTGCACGAAGGGCATGCGCGGCTGGTGGACCCGCACCAGGTAGAAATCAACGGCGAGCGTTTTACCGCCAAACACATTCTGGTAGCCACCGGTGGCTGGCCGCAGATCCCGGACATCCCGGGGCGCGAGCACGCCATTGGCTCCAATGAGGCGTTTTTCCTCAAGGAGCTGCCCAAGCGTGTGCTGGTAGTCGGCGGTGGCTATATCGCCGTCGAGTTCGCCGGGATTTTCCATGGCCTGGGCGCACAGACTTCGCTGCTGTATCGCGGCGACCTGTTCCTGCGCGGTTTTGACGGCTCGGTGCGTACGCACTTGAAGGAGGAGCTGACCAAGCGTGGCCTGGACCTGCAGTTCAACGCCGACATCGAGCGTATCGACAAACAGGCCGATGGCAGCCTCAAGGCCACCTTGAAAGATGGCCGCGTGCTGGAAGCCGATTGCGTGTTCTACGCCACTGGCCGACGCCCGATGCTCGATAACCTGGGGCTGGAAAACACTGGCGTCAAGTTGGACAAGCGCGGCTTTGTCGAAGTGGATGAGCTGTACCAGACCGCCGAACCGTCGATCCTGGCGATTGGTGATGTGATCGGCCGCGTGCAACTGACGCCAGTGGCCCTGGCTGAAGGCATGGCCGTGGCACGTCGCTTGTTCAAGCCTGAGCAATATCGTCCGGTGGACTACGCGATGATCCCGACGGCGGTGTTCAGCCTGCCGAATATCGGCACCGTGGGCCTCAGCGAAGAGCAGGCCCGTGAAGACGGGCACAAGGTGCAGGTGTTCGAAAGCCGCTTCCGGCCGATGAAACTGACCCTGACCGACTGCCAGGAAAAGACCCTGATGAAGCTGGTGGTCGACGCCGAGACCGACAAGGTCCTGGGTTGCCACATGGTCGGCCCCGACGCTGGCGAGATCGTGCAGGGCCTGGCGATCGCGCTCAAGGCGGGCGCGACCAAGCAGCATTTCGATGAAACCATCGGCGTGCACCCAACGGCGGCGGAAGAATTCGTCACCATGCGCACGCCAGTGGCGCAATGATCAGCCCTCAATAGTTGCGTCTGGCACCGTCGCAACGACGGCTGCCAGGCGCAGCGCATCAATACTGGCCTGGGCCTTGACCAGGTCCAGTTCCAGGGTTTTGTTGGCCTTCTGATGCTCGGCCAGCGCTTCCTGGCGCGCCTGATTCTCCAGTTGGGCAACCCGCAAGCGCTCCTGCAACAGGGTACGCTCGCTGTCGATCACACTCACTTGCTCGCTCAATTGACGCTGCTGTTCACGGTCCTGGCGAGCCTGTTCCTGCAGTGCGCTCAATTCCTTTACGGTCACTCGATGCTCGATCAGCAGGCGCTCGTTATCGCGGTGCAACTGAGTGATTTCATCCTGGCGCACCATCGCGCTCTGCTGGGCCTGGCGCAGCTCTGCCTGGACCTGCTGCAACTGGCCTTCATGGCGACGCTGTTCCTGCTCACGCTGGTCCTTGATCGCATTGCGGTAATGCTCCAGGGCGTCCCGGGCATGCAGGTGCTTTTCTTCCAGTGAGCGAATCTGCTCGTCCTTGTCGTTGATCCGCAACTCGTAATCGCTGCACGCCTGGCTCAGCCCGGCGTTGCGGGTTTGCTCGGTTTGCAGGCTGGAGCGAGTGCTTTGCAAGGCCGCGCTTTCATCGGCCAGGGCGGCGGACTGGATATCGAACTGCTGCTTGAGCTGGGAGTGGGCCGCTTCCAGCTCCTCAACCTGGGCGAGCAGGGCGGTTTTCTGTTGCTGGAACTGCGCCAGGGCCAGGTCGATAGGCTCCTGGGCCTTCTCCTTCAGGCGCTGGGCCAGTCGCGCCACCAGTTCACCCAGTTCGTCGTCAATGGGCGCTTCGGTGATGGTCTGGCGGGTTTCGCTTTCGTCCAGCTCCTTCAGATAGCGATGAATCGTGGTTTTCGAGCCGGTATTGCCCATCTCGATGCGTACTGCATCGATGCTCGGGTTTTCGCCACGGGCAAGGATTGCCAGGCGTGCCGTTTGAACTACTGCTTTATTGATGCCGCCGCGAGCCATGGAGTCTCCGTCGATTTAGTACTGTGGTACGTAGTATGTATATACGTACTATATCACGATTGTTTTAAAGTCGAAATTGATGATTTATCAGATGGGATATTGGCGTATTATCCCGTGTGATACAGGTTTTGAAATGGACAACAGCCAATGGCAGTACAGGCATGAGTGAGCTGGACCGTTATCTGAATGCGGCCACCCGCGATAACACCCGCCGCAGCTATCGAGCGGCAATCGAGCATTTCGAGGTGAATTGGGGTGGATTCCTGCCGGCGACCAGCGACAGCGTGGCGCGCTATCTGGTGGCGCATGCGGGCGTGCTGTCGGTCAACACGTTGAAGCTGCGTTTATCGGCGCTGGCCCAGTGGCACACCAGCCAGGGGTTTCCTGATCCGACCAAGGCGCCAGTGGTGCGCAAAGTCCTGAAAGGCATTCGTGCCCTGCACCCGGCTCAGGAAAAGCAGGCAGAGCCATTGCAACTGCAGCACCTGGAGCAGGTCATCCAGTTCCTCGAACAGGAAGGCCACGACGCCCGGCGCGCAGAAGACCATCCTCGATGGCTGCGGGCCAAGCGTGACGCGGCGTTGATCCTGCTGGGTTTCTGGCGTGGCTTTCGCAGCGATGAGTTATGCCGGTTGAATATCGAGCACGTGCAGGCGTTGCCCGGTTCGGGCATCACCCTGTATCTACCGCGCAGCAAAAGTGATCGGGAAAATATCGGCCGCACCTACCAGACGCCGGCGCTGCTGCGGCTGTGCCCGGTGCAAGCCTACGGCGAATGGCTCAGCGCTTCAGCGCTGGTACGCGGCCCGGTGTTTCGTGGCATTGATCGCTGGGGCAACCTGGGCGAGGAGGGCTTGCACGCCAACAGCGTGATCCCGCTATTGCGCCAGGCGCTGGAGCGCGCCGGGATTGCGGCCGATCAGTACACCAGCCACTCCCTGCGCCGGGGCTTCGCTACCTGGGCTCATCGCAGTGGCTGGGACTTGAAGTCGTTGATGACTTACGTCGGCTGGAAAGACATGAAATCGGCCATGCGCTATGTTGAAGCGACGCCCTTTCTCGGCATGACCCGGGCATCCCTCGAATGATTCAAGGTTTCTTCTATTAATACAGTCTCTTGATAGTGAAAACCAATCGTCAGCATCAGGTTTGCCAATGAGCCATCGGCCGGGAGAGTGGGTAGGATTCACCTCATCAACTTACTAAGCCCTTCTACAAACCTGACGGAGAGTCAACGATGCCTATCATCAACAGCCAAGTAAAACCGTTCAAAGCTACCGCCTACAAAAACGGCAACTTCGTAGACGTGACTGATGCTGACCTGAAAGGCAAATGGTCTGTCGTCTTCTTCTACCCAGCCGACTTCACCTTCGTCTGCCCAACCGAACTGGAAGACCTGGCTGACAACTACGCCGAATTCCAGAAACTGGGCGTCGAAATCTACAGCGTTTCCACCGACACCCACTTTGCCCACGCTGCCTGGCACAACACCTCGCCAGCCATCGGCAAAATCCAGTACACCATGATCGGCGACCCGACCCTGACCATCTCCCGCAACTTCGACGTGCTGATCGAAGAAGCTGGCCTGGCAGACCGTGGCACTTTCGTGATCAACCCTGAAGGCCAGATCAAAATCGTTGAACTGAACGATGGCGGCGTTGGCCGTGACGCTTCCGAGCTGCTGCGCAAAATCAAGGCGGCCCAGTACGTTGCTGCTCACCCGGGCGAAGTCTGCCCAGCCAAGTGGAAAGAAGGCGAGGCCACCCTGGCTCCGTCCCTGGACCTGGTCGGCAAGATCTAAGTCTGTGAAATGCCAAGGGCGGGTTACCGCACCTAAGTAAGCTGCATCCGCCCTCGAAACGCCCGGGCGAGATTCGCTCGGGCGTTTTTTTGTCTGCAATAAACCGAATTAATAGGAAATCGCCCGTATGTTGGACGCCAATCTTAAAGCTCAGTTGAAGTCATACCTGGAACGGGTCACCCAGCCGATCGAGATCGTCGCCTCCCTCGATGACGGTGCGAAATCCCAGGAAATGCTTGCCCTCTTGCAGGATGTAGCCAGCCTTTCGACGCTGATTACCCTGAAAAGCGATGGCAATGATGCGCGCAAGCCATCGTTCTCCATCAACCGCCCGGGTGCCGATATCAGCCTGCGTTTTGCCGGCATCCCAATGGGCCATGAATTCACCTCGCTGGTGTTGGCGCTGCTGCAAGTCGGCGGCCACCCCTCGAAGGCCAGTGTCGAAGTGATTGAACAGATTCGCGCCCTTAAAGGCGAGTTCAGCTTCGAGACTTACTTCTCGCTGTCGTGCCAGAACTGCCCGGACGTGGTCCAGGCGCTGAACCTGATGGCAGTATTGAACCCGAACATCCGCCACGTCGCCATCGACGGTGCGCTGTTCCAGGCAGAAGTCGATGATCGTCAGATCATGGCCGTGCCCAGCGTTTACTTGAATGGTGTGAACTTCGGCCAGGGCCGCATGGGCCTGGAAGAAATCCTCGCCAAGCTCGACACCAGCGGTATCGAAAAAGCCGCCGAGAAAATCAGCGCCAAAGATGCGTTCGACGTACTTGTCGTCGGCGGTGGCCCAGCGGGTTCGGCAGCGGCTATCTACGCTGCACGTAAAGGCATCCGTACCGGTGTTGCAGCCGAGCGCTTCGGCGGGCAGGTGCTGGACACCATGTCGATCGAGAACTTTATCTCGGTACAGGAAACCGAAGGGCCGAAACTCGCCAGCGCCCTGGAGGCCCACGTGCGTCAGTACGACGTGGACATCATGAACCTGCAGCGTGCTACTGCGCTGATCCCGGCGAAAAACAACGGTGAGCTGCACGAAATCCGTTTCGAAAGCGGTGCGACCCTCAAGTCCAAGACCGTGATCCTGGCCACCGGTGCCCGCTGGCGTGAAATGGGTGTACCGGGCGAGCAGGAATACAAGGCCAAAGGCGTGTGCTTCTGCCCGCACTGCGACGGCCCGCTGTTCAAGGGCAAGCGCGTGGCGGTGATCGGCGGCGGTAACTCCGGCGTTGAAGCAGCCATCGACCTGGCCGGTATCGTCAGCCACGTGACCTTGCTTGAGTTTGACAGCAAGTTGCGCGCCGACGCCGTGTTGCAGCGCAAGCTGTACAGCCTGCCGAACGTTGACGTGATTACCAGCGCGCTGACCAGTGAGGTCAAGGGGGATGGCCAGAAAGTTACCGGCCTGGCCTACAAGGATCGCGACAGTGGCGAATTCAAGACTATCGACCTGGAAGGCATCTTTGTACAGATCGGTTTGCTGCCCAACACCGACTGGCTCAAAGGCACTGTGGAATTGACTCCACGTGGCGAGATCATCGTCGATGCACGTGGTGAGACTTCGCTGCCAGGCGTTTTTGCCGCCGGCGACGTAACGACTGTGCCGTACAAGCAGATCGTGATTGCAGTAGGCGAGGGCGCCAAGGCTTCCCTGAGTGCTTTCGATCACCTGATCCGCACTTCCGCCCCGGCGTAAATTCCGGCCCGGAAATGAAAAACCCCATGAGTGATCATGGGGTTTTTTATTGCCGGCGGAACCTTACAGCGGCGTTGGCTGAATGATTTCAACCCAGTACGCATCGGGGTCTTTCACGAAGGCCAGGCTTTTCATGCGGCCGTCACTCAGGCGCTTCTGGAAGTCGCAGCCCAGTTCTTCAAAGCGCGCGCAGGCAGCAACGATGTCCGGCACCGAGATGCAGATATGGCCAAAGCCACGCGGGTCGGTGTTGCCGTTGTGGTAGGCAAAGTCCGCGTCGTTTTCGGTGCCGTGGTTGTGGGTCAGTTCGAGGATGCCCGGGATCGACTTCATCCACTGGGTGCGGGCGGCAGCGTCGGCCGGGATCTGGGCCTTGTCGACCAGGGCCAGGAAGTACAGGCTGAATTCGGCTTCCGGGAAGTCACGTTTTTCAACCAGGGAAAAACCCAGTACGCGGGTGTAGAAATCCAGCGACTTGGTGATGTCCTTGACCCGCAGCATGGTGTGGTTGAATACGAAGTTCGTGGTGGCGGCGTCAGGCTGGGCGGTGACGCCCGGGAAAGTGTTCAGTTCGTGCAGGCTCATGGGCCCTCCAGAGAAAAATGGGGCAAACGTGGCTCCGGTTGGAGCATCCCTTGGCTTGCGGCTGGCATCCGTGCAGCCGGTCCATGATACGCAGCCCTGCCGGTTGCGCCAAATGAAAAAGGTCACGCAACCCTTGCGGCCAGCGGGTGCAGGGGCCCAAACTTTGTCGCTTGAACCTTGAGTGTTTTTCGTAATGACCGGATTTCGCGCACCGTTGTTGAGTACCCTGGGCCTGTTGCTGGGCAGCACCGCTGCATGGGCGTCTGACCCGGAAATTCATTGGCCCAGCGGCTGGCAGGTAGAGGAAGTGGCGCCCGACGACCAGGCCCCGGCGCAACCGTCGGCGGTGTCCCGCCAGCGGGCCATAAAGAATGATGAGAATGGCGCGACCTTGATGGTCATGGAGTTGACAGGCACGCCAATCGAAGCGGGGCATACGGTCAACCTGCAAGGTGTGCTGCTGGAAATGCGCAAATCCATCCAGAAGGACTTTGCCCAGGGTGGTTATCAAAGTGTGTGCACCAAGATGCACCCCACAACATTGAGCCGGCTTGAGGCATTGGAAACTACCTGTGTAATCACCGAGAACGGTCGGCATGTGCTGTCGCAAACGTTGGTGGGGGCTGTCGATACCGATAAGGCCTATGTTTTTTCATACGCAGGCCAGGCCGACGCTTACGAATCAAGCAAGGATGAAGTCAGTTCGGTGCGTGACAGCCTTAAACTTTGAGCGTTGTAGGCATCGCGACAAATAAGTCGATTTGAACAAAGTGAAATGTTTTTTAAAGTTCGCTTTTGAAAGTGCCAGCGTCCTGATTTGTTTCACTATCGATGCCTGTAAACAAAAAAGCCCTGCATGTGCAGGGCTTTTCTTAGTGCGTTTGTACTAGCCGCAAAGCATTAGCCGCGAAGCCAGGAGTCTACAGTGGCTGCGCCGTACTGTTCTTTCCACGCCTTCAGGCCGCGATGGTTGCCGCCCTTGGTTTCGATCAGTTCACCCGTGTGCGGGTTGTGGTAAACCTTGACGACGCGGGCACGGCGCTGTTTGGGTGCGGCAGCGACGGAAGCGCCGGACTTGCCCGGGTTAGGATCCAGGATGGAGATGATGTCGCGCAGGCTTTTGCCGTAGGTCTTCATCAGCCCTTGCAGCTTTTCTTCGAATTCGATTTCTTTCTTCAAACCAGCATCGTTCTTCAGGGATTCCAGCTGGGCAAGCTGCTCTTGAAGGGCTTTTTCTGCTGCGCGAAATTCGGCGAGTCTGGACAAAATCTATACTCCAATAGTGTATTTGGCTGATATCTACTGCAAACAAAGCGATAAGCCAAGAGCCTTAAGGCGACTCAATGAAAGTGGCCTTCCTGCCAATTCAGCACAGGCAGGAAAAATTGTAGTAGTTAATCAGTCATGAGTAAATCATGTCTTTTGTATAAATAACAATATTTCCGTTGAAGTGGCTGGCTATTCAATGGCTGTTCAGGAATCTAATGAACTCGTCGCAAGGTACAGGCTTGCCAAACAGGTAGCCTTGCAAGAAATCAACGCCTTGGGCCGCCAGATAGTCGCATTGTTCTTGTGTTTCGACGCCTTCGGCAACGATGCCCAGGTCCAGCTTGGCAGACAGTTCAATGATGCTGTCGAGTATATGCCGCGAGAGTGCATCAACACCGATCATTGCCACGAAGCTTTGATCTATCTTCAAGTAATCGACATTGAAGTTGCGCAAATAACCCAGGCTGGAGTGGCCGGTGCCAAAGTCGTCGATCGCGATCATTACCCCCATTTCATGCAGCGCCTGGAACAGCTGGCGGGTGATATCCGTGGGCTCGATCAACTCGCGCTCGGTCAACTCAAGGACCAGGATCACCTTGCCCGGCGGGAAGGCAGCGAGGAACTCCCGGCAGTCCTCCACCAGCTCCAGGTCGTGACAATGGCGAGCGGTAATGTTGATGCCCACGTGAAAATTGTCGGCAAACTGCGCGGTGTGGGGCGCCAACTGTGCGGCGGTCTGGCGCATCAGGGCGCGGGTCATCGGTACGATCAGGCCCGAATGTTCGGCCAGGGGAATGAACAGGTCCGGGCGCACCAGGCCTTCCCTGGGATGATTCCAGCGCATCAGCACTTCACAGCCGGCCCACTGCCGGATGTTGTCGCCACGCACCACTGGCTGGTAATAGGGCACAAATTCATTGGCGCCCAGGGCCCGTTGCAGTTCCAGGGTCGGTGCCGATGAGCGCTTTTGCAGCCAGTGGGCGAGGATGCCTGCCAGCACGCCGAAAAACACCACCAGAACGAACAGTGCAGGATACCGCGCCTGCATGTAGCGCCAGGTTTCACCCTCCGGCATCCCGGCTTCCACGCTGTAGGTATACCGTGTGGAGTCGAGATGATGATGCGCGACGGAAAATGTCGGCAGCGTTGTGCTGTGCACCTTGCCATCCGCCGCCAGCCAGTTAGGCCCCACCTGCAACACCAGGTCGGTATATCGGCTGATCAGGCGCAAGGCGTTTGTCAGGTGGTAGCCATCGATGGAGGCAAAGGCCCCCCGTTCTCCCTCGGTGAGGCGATAAACAAGCAATGCGGTGTCGGGTGTCACCGGGTTGCCTTTCATCAGCCAGAGACGGCCGCCGACGTAGTCCTCAGGGTTGACCGGTGACTGGTAGTTGCCACCAAACAACGAGCTGCAATAGATGTTGCGCTGCCAGGACAAGGTGGTGGCGCGCACGAACGGCCGGCGGGTGACCTGTTCCCGCAGCTTCAGTTGAGTCGGGTTATCACATTCATGGCCGGCCAGTGGCAGCAGGTCCTGGGCGGCGAGGGCGGTGTTGTCGAGCATCAGGTCAAACTGGCGCACGGCCTCCTGGGCGGTTTGCGCGGTGCTGTGCTCGAGGGTGCGCCCGGCTTGCCAATACAGGATAAGCACACCCAGCAAAATGGGCAGCGCGCCACTGAGCAGGGTGATCAGGTGGCGAGTGAAGGCTTTTCGGGGGCCTTTGACGGTCAGTGGCATTTGCGCAGCCTGTAGCGGGAGAGGGCAATAGGACGCTCAAATGCGGTCGGGACAACCTCGGTGGCCTTCCAACAAAGCGTATCGGTATTGGCCATGATAGATGGCGGCAGGCGTCTGTGCATGTTCAATAAAGCTTCAACCGTGTGGCCAGTTGAATAAATGCCAGGGTTGCCGGCGAGGACTGCCGACGGTCCAGTACCGCCAGCCCCACCTGGCGTTTGACGGCAGGCTTGAGCGGTTTGATCAGGTAATCCGCCTGCGTGGATTCAGGCAGCGACAACTCGGCGACAATGGTCACGCCGTCGCCCCGGCGCACGGTGTCCAGGGTGCTGAGCAGCTGTGAGCAGCGGTAACGCACATCCGGCTGCAACCCTGCACCGACGAACAGCCTTGAGACCAGTTCGGCCGAACCGGCCTGGGTCAGGATAAAAGGTTCACCACACAGCGCTTTCAGGCTGACACTTGGCTGCGCGCCCAAGTGATGCCCCAAGGGCAGCAGCGCGACCAGTTGGTCCTCAATCAACGGGAACGTATCGAAGCGCTCTTCAGGCAGCACCACAAACCCAACGTCGACGCGCCGCTCTTCCAGCCACTGCGTCACCTGGCGATCGGGGCCTTCGTCGACATGCACCTCGATGCCCGGATGCTGCTCGCGAAAATGCTGCAGGATCGCGGGCAACAGGCGAATCGATGAGGTCGGCCCGAACGAGCCGATGCGCAGCGTGCCGCGCTTCATCCCGCGGGCATCGGCGGCTTCCTGTTGCAGCGTGTTGGCCAACCCGAGCATGGCCCGGGCGCGCAACAGCAGTTGTTGGCCGATATCGCTGAGTTCGACCTGGGACTGATGACGTCGGATCAACTCCACACCCAGTTCCTGCTCCAGGGATTTGATCGCATGGGACACCGCCGATTGGCTGATGCCCAGGCGATTGGCGGCGCTGGTGAAACCTTGCAGTTCGGCCACCAGGGAAAAGATTTCCAGTTGGGTAAGGGTCATGAGTATTTACTCATTTTACGATGATCGGGGATTAACCAAACAATAAGCCAATCCCGTGTCTTGTGAGTAGAAATCTGATGAACCCGAGCCCTGACCGTCTGACGTATCTGAAGCTGGCGGCCGTGACCATGATCTGGGGCGGCACCTTCGTTGCCGGGCGCTATCTGGCGGCAGGCCTGGACCCACTGTTGGCGGCGACCGTGCGCTTTGCACTGGCCAGCCTGGCGCTGCTGGCCTTCCTGGGCGTCGCGCGTATTCGCCTGGTGCGTCCGACCACCGCGCAATGGGTGCAATTGATGGTGCTGGGCTTTTTCGGGATCTTTTTCTACAACCTGTGTTTTTTCTACGGCCTGCATTACATCAATGCGTCCCGGGCGTCGTTGATCGTGGCGCTGAACCCGGCAGTGATTGGCCTGGCCTCGTGGCTGCTGTTCAAGGAACGCCTGGGCTGCTTCAAGCTGGTGGGGATCGCGCTGTGCCTGGGTGGCGCAGGGCTGGTGATCGTCAGTCGCAACCCGCAGTTGCTGCAGGGCACGGCAGATGCGTGGGTCGGCGACTTGCTGATTTTCGGCTGCGTGGTGGGGTGGGGCGTGTACTCGCTGTTTTCCAGGGGTCTCAACCAGCGCCTGGGGCCATTGCAAACCGTGACCTGGTCGATCCTGCTGGGCACGCTGATGCTGACGATCACCACGCTGGTGACGGGCCGACTAACGGTGGCCGCATTGGGCCGGATTGATCTGCCCCAACTGATGAGTTTGCTGTACCTGGGCGTGCTGGGCTCGGCACTGGCCTACATCGGCTACTACGATGGCCTGCGCCGCATCGGCGCCACCCGTGCGGGTGTATTTATCGCCCTCAATCCGCTGACGGCAGTGATCTGCGGCGCATTGCTGCTTGGCGAGCAACTGACCGTGCCGATGCTGCTGGGTGGGGCGGTCATCCTGCTGGGCATCTATCTGTGCAACAAACCCCTTGCGCGGGCCAGGGCAATGGGGATTTGATAAGAGTACGGACAAATCTGTTTACGCTGTGTAGAATCGATTTACGCATACAAGAATAAGGGCTTGCGCTAACGCAAGCCTCGCCCGTCAGAGACTGATGTAACCATGAAGCTACTCGGGTCCCCCCTCATCTTTGGTGACTTCCTCGCCCGCAGCGTGCGGGGTATCTCCTGTGCGCCACCCGCTGACCTCATCCTTGCTCGCAAATAAACATTTGTTAATTACAAGAATGATGATGAGGCACCGAAAATGGCAGACCTGTACGAAAACCCAATGGGCCTGATGGGCTTTGAGTTCATCGAATTCGCATCGCCAACCCCGGGCACCCTGGAGCCGATCTTCGAGATCATGGGCTTCACCAAGGTCGCGACCCACCGTTCCAAGAACGTACACCTGTACCGGCAGGGCGAGATCAACCTGATCCTCAACAACGAACCCAACAGCATCGCCTCCTACTTTGCGGCCGAGCACGGCCCGTCGGTGTGCGGCATGGCGTTTCGCGTCAAGGACTCGCAACAGGCCTACAACCGGGCCCTGGAACTGGGCGCCCAGCCTATCCATATCGAAACCGGCCCGATGGAGCTGAACCTGCCGGCGATCAAGGGCATTGGCGGCGCGCCGCTGTACCTGATCGACCGCTTTGGTGAAGGCAGCTCGATCTATGACATCGACTTCGTGTACCTCGAAGGTGTCGAGCGCAACCCGGTGGGCGCGGGCCTCAAGGTCATCGACCACTTGACCCACAACGTGTACCGCGGCCGCATGGCCTACTGGGCGAACTTCTACGAGAAGCTGTTCAATTTCCGTGAGGCGCGCTATTTCGACATCAAGGGCGAATACACCGGCCTGACCTCCAAGGCCATGAGCGCCCCGGACGGCATGATCCGCATCCCGCTGAACGAAGAATCGTCCAAGGGTGCCGGGCAGATCGAAGAGTTCCTGATGCAGTTCAACGGCGAGGGCATCCAGCACGTTGCCTTCCTCACCGATGACCTGGTCAAGACCTGGGATGCGTTGAAGAAGATCGGCATGCGCTTCATGACCGCGCCGCCAGACACCTACTACGAGATGCTCGAAGGCCGCCTGCCGAACCACGGCGAGCCGGTGGATCAACTGCAGGCACGGGGCATCCTGCTGGACGGCTCGTCAGTGGCGGGGGACAAGCGCCTGCTGCTGCAGATCTTCTCGGAAACCCTGATGGGCCCGGTGTTCTTCGAGTTCATCCAGCGTAAGGGTGACGACGGCTTTGGTGAAGGCAACTTCAAGGCGCTGTTCGAATCCATCGAGCGCGACCAAGTGCGTCGTGGTGTGTTGACCGCTGACTGATCGCCTGGGCGATACACAAAAAAGCCCGACCGGGATTGCACCTGGCCGGGCTTTTTGTTGCCCGGCAGAAACATCGGGACATAGGCGGTTGCCAGCGGCCAGGAACGGAATTCACTGCCAGCGTTACTCAGTGTCATATGCCCAGTTGAGGTTCATGTATGACAGTCATTACGCACACCGGTAGTCCACCTCCAGGTTTGAATCAGGCAGCAGCCGTCAACGACGTACCCGCCATCAGTCCCTTGGCCCCAACTGTTCCCTCCCCATTAAGTCCTGCCACTGTCGCCCGCGTGACGTTTTCCTCGAACGTGGAATGGAGCAGTGCGCAGGGCGAGCTGACCGCCGCAGGCGTCGAACTGGCCAATGCCGTATTGGCCCCGGGTACCTCATCAACCGTCGGCGCGCAGGTCTGCACGTTCGCGGTGGACGGGATCCAGTCGAGCGACATTCTGGTGGTCAAACGCGTACCCGCCTCTGAAACCGGAACGAATATCCTGTTGTACATTCCTGACGTGGAGGGCAATTCGTTCTTCGAATTCAATAACCTTGAAGAAATGAACGCCTGGCTCAAAGAGGTCGCCATCGACCCTGACAAGTTGGATGTATTTGCCGGGCATTTTTCCCGCAATGCGCCTGCCGATCAGACAAAGCGGGTAAAAGACACGATGACGCGCTTCGCCGCAGGCGATATCAATGCCGTGGTCGGGCCTTTTGGCTACGAAAAGGGCGATATTTTCAATCGCCTGGACAAGCACACAAGCGTGCCGCCGGTACCGGTCAACGGGCTGACGGGGACCTACCTGAAAGTTGAGACCCGTGATGGCCGGGTGACTTTCGCAGGCACACGTCCGGACGGAGAAACCGTACTCTATCAGTACGATGCCTACGGCAACTTCCATGGAGGAGGTAACAAGGGCAACTTCTACTTTGTGAAAAACGGCCTGAACAATGACCAGCCGCTGTCGCCTGTCTCGCGAGAGCAATACTTGAAAACGGTCGTCAGTGTCAGCCTGGATAATGTAGGTGCCAACGATTTATGGGGGCTGTTCGACGAGTTCATCCGCCAACTGAAGAATCCGGGTTCAGGCATTGGGACGGCCTTGATCGCACTGGGCGTGCCTGAGGATGTGGCGCAGTCCATCGAAAAAATCGTCAAAAACCCCGTCACCGGCACCTTGCTTGAACTCAACCAGAACAACCGGCTCGGTAAGCTGTTTGGCGTTGAAAAGGCGCAAATGGACGCCGCACTGACGCAAATAGGCGACGAAATCCAAGGCAGGATTCCGTATTACGGGGCCATCCGAGGGGGGTTGTCGCAAACGGCTGTAATGCTCGAAATGGCAGCAAAAAAAAGCGCTGTCAGGCCTTCTGCTGACGCACCAAATGCTTGAAGCCTTCAAACACCAGCACCATCACCGCGAGCCAGATCGGAAGATACGTCAGCCATTCCCCCGCCTTGATGCTTTCGCCCAACAACAAGGCCACGCCGAGCAGCAGCACCGGTTCTACATAGCTGAGCAGCCCGAACAGGCTGAAGGCCAACAAGCGGCTGGCGACGACGTAGCACACCAGCGCCGACGCACTGATCAAGCCCAACATCGGGATCAAGGCGTACAAGCCCTTGTGGGCGTCGAGCACGGCAAAACCCTGTTCGCCGCTTTGCACGAACCACAGTGCCACCGGCAACATCAGCGCCATATCGAGCCACAGCCCGCCGAGGTGGTCGGTCTTCAGGCGTTTGCGCAGTACGAAGTAAACCGGGTAGCCGATGATCACTACCAGGGTTGCCCAGGAGAATCCGCCCACCTGATACAACTCGTTCAGCACACCAGCACCGGCGAAGAACACCGCAATCTTTTGCAGGCGTGACAATTGTTCGCCATACACCAGCCGACCGGTCAGCACCATCGTCAATGGCAGCAGGAAATAGCCCAGCGATACATCCAGGCTGCGACCGTTGAGCGGCGCCCACATGAACAGCCACAACTGCACCCCCAGCAGGGCCGAAGACACCACGACCCCGCCGATCAGCGCGGGTTTGGCCGCAACCAGCCGAACCAGTTCCCACACCCGTCGCCACTCGCCGCTGACAATCATGAACACGGTCATGCAGGGCACCGTCAACAACATGCGCCAGCCGAAGATCTCCAGGCCGCTCAAGGGCGTAAGCAGCGACGTGAAGTAATACATCACGGCAAACAACACCGAGGCCAAGACCGATAACACAACACCTTTAGACACACTGTCCTCACGAAAGCCGATTGATACAAAAGAAGGGGGGATTTCAGGGAGGGAATATAGTGCTTTTGAGGTGAGATGTTTGCTCTGTTTTGGAGCGGTTTATGGGAGGATTTCTCAGGTCCCCCCATAAAAGGGACTTATGGCCGGGCAACTCGCCCCGACACAAAGTGGCTCACATCATTGAACCCTGGCGTCGACGCATGCCCTGGCGTGACCAGCGAGTCGATGAATGCTTCGTCCTCCGCCGTGATCTTCACCTCCAGCGCGCCGGTGTAGGCATCCCACTGCGCCTCGGTGCGCGGCCCGACAATCGCCGAACTGACCGCCGAGTTGTTCAGGACCCAGGCAATCGCGAACTCGACAATCCCCACGCCACGGCCCTGGGTGTATTGCTGGATCTGCTGGGCGATGCGCAGGGATTCAACGCGCCATTCGGTTTCCAGGATGCGCTTGTCCTGGCGCCCGGCACGGCTGCCGGCTTCAGGCGTTACGTCCGGCGCATATTTGCCGCTGAGCACGCCACGGGCCAGCGGGCTGTAAGGCACCACGCCCAGGCCATACGCGGCGGCGGCGGTGATCTGCTCCACCTCGGCCTGGCGGTTGACGATGTTGTACAGCGGCTGGCTGATGATCGGTTTGTCCACCCCGAGGCGCTCGGCCACGCGGATCACTTCAGCGATCCGCCAGCCGCGGTAGTTGGACAGGCCCCAGTGGCGGATCTTGCCCTCGCGGATCAAGTCGCCAATCGCTGAAATCGTGACTTCCAGTGGCGTGTTGTGGTCTTCGCGGTGCAGGTAATAGATATCCAGGTAATCGGTGTCGAGGCGCGTCAGGCTGGCTTCCAGCGCATTGAAAATCCGCTTGCGACTCAGGCCGCTGCGGTTCGGCAGGCCATCCGCCGGGCCGATGCCGACCTTCGAGGCCAGCACCCAATCCTGGCGCTGGCGGGCGATGGCTTCGCCGACGATTTCCTCGGAGCGCCCGCCGGTGTAGACGTCGGCGGTGTCGATAAAGTTGATGCCTTGATCCCAGGCCTTGTCGATGATGCGCAGCGAGTCCTCGGTGTTGGTCTGCTCGCCAAACATCATGCTGCCCAGGGTCAGTGCGCTGACCTTCAACCCGGACTGGCCCAGTGTGCGGTAAATCATCGTGAACACCTCAAAAGGGGGAGACAGGCCCTATCCAATACCAGAGAGCAAGGCTCTGGAACAAGCCCCGCAACGGTTATTGCGGTAATAGTTCGGCGCAGCGCAGTTGCAGGAAGCGATGCAGTACCTTGACCCGCTCCGACACCTGCAACCGATGGGGACACATCAGATTGAACGGGGTCGGTTCGCCTTGCCAATCGGTGAGCAACGGCACCAGGCGCCCGGCCTTGATATCGCGCGCTACATCCAGCCGCGCTTTATAGGCGATGCCGTGCCCGGCCAATGCCCAGCGCCGCACGATCTCGCCGTCATCACTGAGGTAGTCGCCGCCGACCTCGACTTCCTGCAGCACCTCGCCCTGGCGAAAGTACCAGGTGTTGTTCGCCCGACCCTGGCGCATATAGCGCAGCGTGCTGTGTTGTGCCAGGTCCTGGGGGAGGCGTGGCGTACCGTGGCGCGCGAGGTAGTCGGGGCTGGCGCACGCCACCCGCGTGTGGTCGGGCACCACCGGCAACGCGACCAGGCTGGAGTCCCGTGGTACGCCGAAACGCAGGGCGATGTCGACGGTTTCGCGGAACAGGTCGGCATTGCTGTCGTTGAGCAGCAACTGAAGGCGCACGTTCGGGTGTTCGAGCTTGAACTCATCCAGCCAGCCCAGCAGCACATTGCGCCCGAAATCCGAGGGCGCGGCCAATTGCAGTAACCCGCTCAGGCTCTGGCCTTGCTGCTTGACCGCCTGTTCGCCTTCCGACAGCGCCTCCAGGGCCACGCGCACACTGTCGAGGTAGCGCCGGCCTTCTTCGGTCAGGCGCATGCTGCGGGTGGAACGCGCCAGCAGCCGGATGCCCAGGCGGGTTTCCAGGCGCTTGAGGGCAATGCTCGCTGCGGCCGGGGTCAGGCTGAGGCTGCGGGCGGCTGCCGACAGGCTGCCGGTGTCGGCGGTGCGCACGAACACTTCAAGGTCGAGGATTGAGCTCATTTGTAAAAATCCTTTAAAGATCTTGTCGTTTTACCGGGATTTTTCAACGATTGCCAAGCTGGGAAGATGAAAGCTCATTTTCTCAGCCAGGTATTTCCCCATGACATCTCCCCTCAACGGCACAACCATCATCGTCATTGGCGGCAGCAGCGGCATTGGTGCCGCGGTGGCAAAGCAGGCCGTGGCACGCGGTGCCCATGTGGTGCTGGCCGGGCGGCGCTTGTCTTCAACCGTGGAGAACGGGGTGCGCAGCGAGCAGGTGGACGTGACCGACGCAGCCTCATTACAGCGCTTGTTCGAAACCGTGGGGCCGTTTGACCATCTGGTCTACACCGCAGGGCCTGCGGTGCAGGCCAAGGCCCTGATCGAGACCGACCTGAACCTGGCGCAAGACAACTTCAACGTGAAGCTCTGGGGTTCGCTGCGGGCGATCCAGTCGGCGCTGCCATTTCTCGCCGAGCGCGGCAGCATCACCCTGACGTCGGGGCAGTTGGGGCGCAAAACGGTTGCGGGGCAATTCATCAAGACCGGCATCAATGCGGCGACCGAAGCGCTGGGCAAGCAACTGGCCAAGGAACTGGCGCCACGCCGGGTCAATGTGGTCAGCCCGGGGGTGATCGACACCGAGGCGTATGCCGGGTTGTCCGATGAGCAGCGACTGGCAATGTTTGCCAAGGCGGGCGGGGCGTTGCCGGTGGGGCGCGTGGGGCAGGCCGAAGAAGTGGCTGCCGGGTATGTGTTGGCGATGGAGAACGGGTTTATTACCGGTAGCGTGATTGATGTCGACGGCGGCGGATTACTCTAAAGGCAGCTGAATAAAAAAGGTCCCGCTTTCAGGCGGGACCTGCATTATCAGTAATAGGGCCGTGCTTAATAACGTGGCACCGGAACCGGTTGTGGCGGGTAGTAATAGCCTGGAGGCGGCGCCTGGTAATAGACCGGCGGCGGCTGTTGGATGTACACCGGCTGCGGTTGCACGTAAACCGGTTGCTGCTGCACATAGACCGGAGGCTGGGAGTTGGCGACCACCGAACCCACTACGAGACCGCCGACAACCGCACCCAGCAAAGCCGGGCCACCCCAGCCCCAACCACCGCCATGCCCGTACCCATAACCGTGACCCCAGCCATAGCCATATCCTCCACGGGCTTCTGCTTGCCCTGCGATGGCGAGGGTGGCAATGAGCAACAGGGCTACTTTCATTTTTGAGAGTCGACTGATCATGATAAGTCCTCTACGTATGCACCGAACCGGTCTTGATAATATCCCCGGGCATAGGCTTCAGACAGCGGTTTCGGACGGGATGATGGGGTACGAAAGTAAAGGCTGGGTAAAGGTTGTAGCCTATTTGTTACCTGGAATGGGCGTAAAGGTTAATACGGCTGTCAGGCAGTTGTTTGCCTATAAAAACACGCCTTTATATGAGCAGACAGATGACCGGCGCCGCCCTCGATATCGCGGCACCGGTCAGCGCTGATTCAAGCCTTGAGTGTGCGCGTCATGCGCAACGCCAGCACACTGCCCGCGACGATCACCGCCGCCAGCAGGTACAGCGCCAGGTCCGTAGACCCGGTGGCATCTTTCACAAACCCGACGATATACGGGCTGAGGAACCCCGCCATCTGGCCCATGGAGTTGATCAACGCCAAGCCACCTGCTGCCGCACCTGCGCTGAGCATCGCGGTTGGCACCGGCCAGAACATCGGCAGGCCGGTGAGGGCGCCCATGGTGGCGATGGTCAGGCCGAGGATCGCAATGGCCGGCGTGGTTGCAAAGTTCACCGCAATCACCAGCCCGATCGCGCCCATCAGCATCGGCACCACCAGGTGCCAGCGACGCTCCTTGCGCAAGTCGGCAGAGCGGCCCACCAGCAGCATGAACACCGCCGCCAGCAGGTACGGGATCGCACTCAACCAGCCAATCACCAGGTTATCGCTGAAGCCCATGTTCTTGATGATCGATGGCAGCCAGAAGTTGATGGCGTACACACCGCTCTGGATGCAGAAGTAGATCAGGCCGAACGCCCAGATCGCCGGGTTCTTGAACACTTCCAGCAGCGAGTCGCTGGTGGTCTTCGGCTTGTTGGCCAGGTCGGTCGCCTGGTCGGCTTCCAGCACCGCGCGCTCATGGGGCGTGAGCCACTTGGCGTTGGCAAAGCTGTCGCTGAGCAGGAAGTAGGCGAGGGCGCCGAGGATCACCGTCGGCACGCCTTGCAGCAGGAACATCCACTGCCAGCCCGCAAGCCCGCCCTGGCCGGCGGCGAAGTGGTTGAGGATCCAGCCGGAGAACGGGCTGCCGAGCAGGCCGGATACCGGAATCGCCGACATGAACAGCGCCATGATCCGCCCACGGCGGAAGGTCGGGAACCACTGCGAGAGGTACAGCACCACGCCCGGGAAGAACCCGGCTTCAGCGGCGCCGGTCAGCAGGCGCAAGCCGTAGAAGTGCGTTGGCGTGGTAACGAACAACAGGCAGGTGGACAGGGCGCCCCAGACGATCATCATCAGCGCAATCCAGCGCCGTGGACCGAATTTGGTCAACGCCAGGTTGCTCGGCACGCCGCACAGCACGTAGCCGATAAAGAAGATCCCGGCACCGAGGCCGTACACGGTCTCGCTGAATTTCAGGTCGTCGAGCATCTGCAACTTGGCAAAGCCGACGTTGACGCGGTCGAGGTAGTTGAACAGGTAGCAGATGAAAATGAAGGGGATCAGGCGCAGGGTGATGCGCTTGTATACGGCGTTTTTATCGTCATCGGTGGCCTGGGTAACAGCGGCGCTCTGTGACATGGCAGTCTCTCTTTATTATGATTTTTCGCGATGCGAGGGTAACGTTGATCGCCCAACGAGTCTCGGCCACCTCAAGGGGTGCTGTCTTTGTGCTCGCGCACAGTGAAGCATGGTTTGCGCTGTGCCTATGAACAACCGGTTTTTTTCAGGAATTTAGCCCCATGTTCGAGCTGGATCATGACCTGGCGCAGGATATCGTCAATCGCACCATGGCGATCCTGCCCTATAACGTCAACGTTATGGACAGCCAGGGCCTGATCCTGGGCAGCGGCGAACCCGAGCGGATCAACACTCGCCACGAAGGCGCGCAGTTGGTGCTGGCCAACGGGCGGGTGGTGGAAATCGACGGCCAGACTGCCAAGCACCTCAAGGGCGTGCAACCCGGGATCAACCTGCCGCTGCTGCACGACCAGCGCCTGATCGGCGTGCTGGGCATTACCGGTGAGCCGGAATTGCTGCGCACCTATGCCGAACTGGTGCGCATGACCGCCGAAATGCTGGTCAGCCAGCGTCACCAGCAAGCCGAGCAGCAATGGCGGCGCCAGCGCTGCGATGATCTGCTGGCACTGCTGCTGGCCGAGACCGGTGATTCGCCGCGCCTGGTGGATGAAGCCCAGCAACTGGGCCTCAAGCCGCACCTGGCGCGCACGCCGTACCTGTTCGAGCTGGGCAGCGGCCAGTCGGCCGAGGCCTTGAGCGCCTGGCTGACCTCGCGCTACCCCGACAGCTGGTGCGTCAGCTCCGCGCAGTTTTCCCTGCTGTGGTGCCGGCCTGCGTCGGTGCAAGTCGATAACCCGCGCCTGCTGGAAAAGCTCGACGGCCTGGGCTGGAACATCCTGCGGGTCGCCGTCGGCGGGCAAGCGGACGGGCTGGCCGGCCTGCGCCGTTGTTACCGGCGGGTCGGCGACCTGCTCGCCTATGGCCGTGATGTGCTGCCCGAATCGCGGTTGCTGACCCTCAATCGCTACCGCCTGCCGGTCATGCTCTGGCGCCACCGCAACGACGACGCCCTCGACGAACTGCTCAACCCGCTGCGCAAGGTGCTGGCCAAGGACAGCAACGGCCAGTTGCTGGCGACCCTGCGCAGCTGGTGCGACCACGACGGCCAAAGCCAGGCGTGCGCCGATGCCCTGGGGATCCACCGCAACAGCCTGCGCTACCGCATGGAACGCATCGCCGAGCTGAGCGGCGTCGACCCGCTGACCCTCGACGGCATGCTCGCGTTGTACCTCGGCGTGCAGCTATTGCCGCAAGCATTGTCCAAATGAACAACAAACCCCAGCCACTCTTGTGCAATGGACCGGCGTTATTGCCGGTGCCAACTGGCAGCATGGGCGTTATAAAAACCGGAGAAAGCCCATGAAAATCATCATCGCCCCCGACTCGTTCAAGGACAGCCTGAGTGCAGAGGGCGTGGCGAACGCCATTGCCGAGGGGCTGGCCAGCGTGTGGCCCGACGCCGAGCTGATCAAGTGCCCGATGGCGGACGGTGGTGAGGGCACGGTGGAATCGGTACTCGCCGCCTGCCAGGGCGAGCTGCGCACCAGCCGTGTGCAAGGGCCATTGGGCGGCAGTGTCGACGCGCATTGGGGCTGGTTGGCCGAGAGCCACACCGCAATCATCGAAATGGCCGAAGCCAGCGGCCTGCAACTCGTGCCACCGGGTCAGCGAAATGCGTGTTCCAGCAGCACCTTCGGCACTGGCGAACTGATCCGCGCCGCCCTGGATGCCGGCGCCCAGCGCATCATCCTGGCCATTGGCGGCAGCGCCACCAACGACGGCGGCGCCGGGGCGATGCTAGCCCTGGGTGTGCAGTTGTTTGATGCCGAGGGAGCAGCGCTGCCCCTTGGCGGCCTGGCGCTGGGCAAGCTGTCGCGCATCAGCCTTGAACAACTGGATCCCCGCCTGAACGAAGTGCGCTTCGAAATCGCCGCCGACGTGAACAACCCTCTATGCGGTCCTCACGGGGCCTCGGCGATTTTCGGCCCGCAAAAGGGCGCCAATCCCCAGCAAGTCGAACAACTGGATGCGGCCCTCGGCCATTTCGCCGATCACTGCGCCAAGGTATTGCCCAAGGATGTACGTGACGAACCCGGCAGCGGCGCCGCCGGTGGCTTGGGTTTCGCCGCCAAGGCGTTCCTTGGCGCGCAGTTTCGCGCGGGTGTTGAAGTGGTCGCAGAGCTTGTTGGGCTTGAGCAAGCCGTGCGTGGCGCCGACCTGGTGATCACCGGCGAAGGCAGGTTCGACGCCCAGACCCTGCGCGGCAAGACCCCGTTTGGCGTGGCGCGAATCGCCAGGCAGCACAACGTGCCGGTGATCGTGATCGCCGGCACATTGGGGGATGGCTACGAGCAAATGTACGCCCACGGCGTGGATGCCGCGTTCGCCTTGCCGTCCGGCCCGACTACCCTGGAACAGGCCTGCAGCGAGGCACCGCGCCTGTTGCGCGAGCGCGCCTCGGACATTGCCCGGGTTTGGCGTGTGGCCGCCCTGGCGGTCTAAGCCTCAAAGCCCTGCGCCAGTCGGTCGATCCACTGGCGCTGAAACCCCAGCAGTACGTCCTTGGGCTGCTGCAACTGGACAAACTCCAGCATCGGGTCTTCCACCGCCGTGCGCACGCCGGCCAACTCCTCCAGCGCCGCCAGCCCGCAAAACGGCACATAGGCTTCGCTGTAACCACCTTCATGCACCAGCACCAGGCGCCCTTGGCACAGGCGCTCGGCGGCTTGGCGTACTGTGCGGGTCATCAGGCGGAACGACTCGCTGTGCAGCAGCATGCGCGCCAGCGGGTCCACGGCGTTGGCGTCATAGCCGCAGGCGACGATGATCAGTTCAGGCTCGAAGCGCTCCAGGGCCGGTACCACGATGCGCTCCATCGCGTGCAGATAGGCTTCGTGGCCGCTGCCTGGCGGCAACGGGATATTGATATTGGCGCCCAGGCCGGCGCCACGGCCACGGTCCTGTTCACCGCTGTAGCCCGGCGGATAGCAACCGTCCTGGTGCAGGGAGATCGTCAATACATCGCCACGTGTTTCGAAGATGGACTGGGTGCCGTTGCCATGGTGCACGTCCCAGTCGATCACGGCGACCTTGCCCAGCCCGCGGCGCGCCTTGGCGGCCTCGATGGCGATGGCGATATTAGCCAGGAAGCAAAAGCCCATGGCGCCGTCCGCCAGGCAGTGATGCCCCGGCGGCCGCGAGAGTGAGTAGGCATTCTCGACCTGCCCGCTCAGCACTGAGTCCACTGCAGCGATGGCCAGCCCGGCGGAGAGTCGGGCGATCTCGTAACTGCCCGGACCGATCGGTGCCTGTGGGCCCAGTTCGCCACCGCCGGCATCGCTCAGGGCCTTGAAGCGTTGCAGGTAGTCGGCACCGTGTACCCGTCGCAAGTCCTCGTCAGTGGCCGGAACTGCGCTGTGCTGTTGCAGGTGACGGCTCAGCCTGGATACGTCCAGCAGGCTTTTCAAGCGCCGCTTGGTCTCCGGCGACTCGGCATGCCCGCTGCCGGCAGGCGGCTGCACCCAACCGCCCACCGGCAAGGTCAGTGCGTGGGCGCCGGCGCTGTGCCAGAGGCTTAGTTCATCAAAGAAAAACGCGGTGGTTCGGTTCATCAGAGTCTCCAGTTCAGCGGGTTAAAACAGCGTCAGGCGTGGCGCGGCTGCCGAGCATCAGCGCCAGGGACAACAGGGTGACGGCGGCGCCGCCCACCAGCAGCGAGGCAAACCCGCCGCTGGCTTCGATGAGCCGCCCGGCAATGGCCGGCCCGATGGCCAGGCCCGCACCGATCACCAGGTTGGAGGTGTTCATCAGCTTGCCGCTGCGGTCGAGGTCGGCGAGACAGGCGAGAATCAGCGGCAGGATGAAGGTCCAGGTGAATTTGAACAGCAGCGCTGCCAGAGCAAAGCGCAGCAGTGTTGGCGTACCGCTCAGCAACAGCACCGCACCGGCCATCAGGGCGTAGCCCACCAGCAACAGCAGCAGGCGTGGCAGGCGCGTACCGATCAGCGAGGCACAGCCGGCGCCGACGATGCCCATCACGGTGGCCAGGGCCAGCACTTCACCGCTGTGTTGCGCGGAGATTGCGGCGCCACTGCTGATGGCGCCGATAAAGGTCCAGACACCGCCGAGGCTGACGTAGAAGGCCAGGATCCCGGCGATGCCCAGCGCAGCCTTCACCCGGGAGACAGGTATCGGCGCTGCATCGGTTTGCTCGCGCGGCGGGCTGCCGGACGGGAAACACCGGGCGAGTGGCAACAGCAGCGTCATCAGTCCCGCAAGAATCAGGTAGCAGGCGCCGAGGCCATAGCGCGCAAACAGTCCGGGCAGCACGCCAAGGCCGACCGCTCCGACCACCAGTTGCCCCATCACCCACAAGCCGTAGACCCGGCTTGGATTGGCAGTGGCAGCCGCGCTGGCCAGGCAGATGATCATCAACGAACCGCCCGCCAAGGCACTCATAAAACGCAAGGCAAGCAAGGTGGCGTAGGTGTCGGCGAGCATCGACAACAGGTTGGCGGCAATGAATGCCACGGCGGCGACCAGGGCTGCCAGGCGCCAGTCCACCCGTTTCAGCCACCAGAAGGCGGGCAGGGTGGCCAGGCTCATCGCCCCCAGCTCGGTGGAGAACAGGTCGCCGATGTGGGACGGGCTCAACTGCCATTGGCTGGCCAGTTGCGCGGCCACCGCCGGTGCGGTCATCAGGATGGTCGGGGTGATGGCGGCGAACAGAATGATCGCCGCCAGCAACGGCCATGACCGTGCTGAAAGGCCGGCGGTTGCAGCGTGGGTCTGAGTGTTCATGGGCAAGCTCCGGGAAAGTGATTCAGAACACATGGACCAGCCGCAACAGGGCGTCGGTGCCTGCGTAGCCGTTGGATGCCGCGACGTTTTGCGAAAGGCTGAACATCACTTGGTTCTGCCGGTCGAGCCAATGCCCTACCTCGAAACCCACCTGGGTGTAGCGCTTGTGGGTGTCGTTGATGCGCTGGTCGTTGATGCGCAGCTCGCCGCCATCGGCGTGGATCAAACGCAGGGCGCCGTAGGTGGCCGGGCTGAAGTCGTAGGAGGCGAAGGCTTGCAGGCGGTACAGCGGGTCTTGCTTGAGGTCGCTGCCGAAATAGTCGTCATTGGTGCCGTACAACTGGGCTTCGAGGTTGGCTTCCAGCACCCATTTCTCGCCAATGCCCTGGGTGTAGTTGTAAACGAAGGTCGCGCCCCAGCGATTGGCCCCGGGGGACACGTCGGGGTTTTTACTGTGGTACTCGCCCACCGGCACGGTGATCAGGCTCAACAGCCCGCTGTAGGTGCGTGAGGCCGGGTCGTTGATGAAAAACAGCGTGCCGCCCACCTGCGGGTCACCAAAGCCGCTCTCGCCGGTGTGCTGGCTGGCGCCGGGCAAGCGCGCATTGATGTCGGCGAAGGGCAGGATAAATTGCGGGGTGCACAGCGTGCCGCAGACGTCAGTGAAAAACACCTGGCGGTACGCCACGGCGTTGACCTTCAAGTCGGCCTTGCCGGTGGTGTCGGCCGGGCCGTGGAAATCATCGTAGCGCGTCGCCGGCAAGTACAGCACGCCGAGGCTGGTACCGGACGGCGCGCCGAAAAAGTCCCGGGCGTTGAGGTCGGCGGCCTGGCTGTCGAGGCTCAGTAGGGTGCCGCCCAGCAGCATGGCCAGGTGACGCAAGGTGGAGTGATTCATCGCGAGGCATCTCTTATGGAATGTGATGGATGGCAGCGGAAAATGGGCAAAGGGCGCCCGAGACCGTCAAAACGACAGCGCAAAAAAGCAACGAATTAAGGGGTGAGGTCAGTCGGGCGGGGCGTGCAGCAAGTGCGCGATGCGCGCCTTGTCCTTGACCCCGAGCTTGCTGTAGATGGCGCGGATGTGATGGCGCACGGTGTTCGGCGACAAGCCCAGGTCGCGGGCGACTTCCTTGTAGGTCTTGCCTTCGCCAAAGCCCTGGGCCACGTCGTTCTCTCTGGGACTGAGCTGGGGCAGGGCGCGGTTGAGGCGCGCGGCCAACAGAAACTGATCGCCCACGGCCGAGGCTTCGATATGGATGTGCTTGCCCTCATGCCCGCGCTGATTCAACGGCACCGGCAGGGCGGGGCCGCTCCATTGCGGCCACTCACTGAGCAGCAGGTCGACAAACCCGCGTTCGGCACACTGCAACACCCCGCGCTGGTCGCAGACCGCCAGGGCCAGGTTGCGCGGGCTGGTAAGGGTTTCGCGCATGGCCACCAGGGTGCGGATCTGGTTCGCCGAGACGGCCGCCACCAGGTGCAGCATCAGGTTGTTCAGCAGTTGGCAGTCGTCCTGGTTGAACCGTGGCGCTCCCGGTTTGCGGTACAGGCTCAAGTGGTCACTGAGGCGGGTTTGCGGGTCGACGTGGATCACACACAACAACTCGCCAATGTCATGGCGCTGACCCAACCAATTCTGGCCCGGGCCGTTGGCGGGGTCGAGCATGTCGACAATCACTGCCTGGCCGGGTGCTTCGTGCACCAGCCCGACCGTCACGTCCACATGGCGGATCGACTGCCAGTCGGCCAAGTACGTGTCTGGCAGGTGATGCAGGTAGCTGCTGTGTTCTTCCGGCAGGCCATCGATGATCGCGGCACGCCCCCACCATGCGCTGTCGAAGGGCAGCAGTTGACTGATGCGCGACAGGGCATGGCCATGAAACTGTTCGATGTCCTGATGCTGGGCCAGGCGTTGCAGATCAAGCGTCAGGGTGCTGAAAGCCTGTAACAGGCCGGGGGGATCAAGACGGCTCATGGGCGTTCCTCTGTGGGACTTTTTTATTGTTCTAGTCACAGGGTTTAAAGGCCGAAACGGGGCAGGGCCTGGGTGAAGTATCGGCGCTGCGGGGGCTGATCGCTATCCTACAGATGCATGATGTGCGGCAGGATTTGTACTCGCCAAAAAACCGCTGTGCCGCCTACACTGGTCGGCCACGTGTTTTTCAAAGGACGAAACACCATGCACACACCTGAACCCAAAATCGTGATCACGCGCTTCACCGAGGCCCACCTTGAAGGCGTCGCTGCGCTCTACAACGACCCGGCTGTCTGCCGTCAGGTGCTGCAAATGCCTTTCCAGTCGGTTGAAGCCTGGCGCGCACGCCTGGCACCCGGGGATGAACGGCGGCTACAACTGGTGGCCGTGCATGCGGGTGAGGTGATCGGCAACCTGGGGCTTGAGCAATATTCCCGTGTGCGCCGCAGCCACGTCGGTTCATTCGGCATGGGCGTCGCCACCGCCTGGCAGGGCAAGGGCGTGGGCTCCCGGCTGCTGGGCGCGGCGCTGGAGGTGGCGGATAACTGGATGAACCTGCACCGGGTGGAACTCACGGTGTACGCCGACAACGAAGCCGCCCACCGCCTGTACCACAAGTTCGGCTTCGAGACCGAAGGCCTGCTGCGCGACTACGCCGTGCGTGACGGCGCATTCGTCGACACGCTGACCATGGCGCGCATCCGCAAGCCGGCCTAGTCGTCCTGCAACGCAAACGCCACCGCAGCCTGCGCATGCAGCGCGGTGGTGTCCAGCAAGGGCAGGTCGCTGTGCTGCGGCTTGATCAACAGGCTGATTTCCGTACAGCCGAGGATGATGGCCTGGGCGCCACGGGCGGCCAAAGACTCGATCACCCGCTGGTACACCTCGCGCGATGCGTCGCTGATCACCCCGACGCACAACTCTTCGTAAATGATCCGGTGCACGGCCTGGCGCTCTTCAGCGTCCGGCACCAGCACGGCCAGCCCCTGCGCCGCCAGGCGTGACTTGAGAAACTCCTGCTCCATGGTAAATGCGGTACCCAGCAGGCCAACGCTCAGGGTGCCAGCTTCCACGGCCGCCGCGCCGGCAGCATCTGCAATATGCAGAAACGGTATCGACACCGCCGCTTCAATCTGCGGCGCTACCAAGTGCATGGTGTTGGTACACAGCACGATGCATTCGGCGCCACCGGCTTGCAGGCGGCGGGCGGCGTCTTCGAGGATCAGCGCCGCATCGTCCCAGCGCCCGGCGTGCTGGGCCTGCTCCACCGGGCCGAAGTCGACGCTGTACATCAACAGTTGGGCCGAGCGCAGCGGCCCGAGCTGGTCGCGCACGTTCTGGTTGATGATGCGGTAATACTCGGCGCTGGACTCCCAGCTCATGCCGCCGATAAGGCCGATGGTGCGCATGCGATGCTCCTGAATTGGACGGGCGAGGGCACCACATTACCCGCGCGCTGCGCTTTAGTCATACGCCGGTGTGCGGCATCTGCCATGATCAAGGCTCGCAACATGGGTCACCCAAGGAACACGGCAATGGACGATGTACAACAACTGGGCGAGATGCTGCGTCATTACGCCGACAGCGAAGCCCACAAGAAACAGCAGTTCGAAGTGCAGTCGGCCCATTGGGCGCAGAAGATCGGCGAGTTGTTCGGCCAGATCGAGCAGTGGCTTGCGCCTGTGAAGACGGTCGGTTTGCTGGAAGTGCAGCGCGAGGCGTACGTGGCTTCCGGCCCCAGCGTGCCGGTGGAGACCTCCACCTTCAAGACCGAGAAACTGACCATCCATATCGCCGGCAAACCGGTGGAGTTCGTGCCGGATGTGATGGGCGCCGGCGGTTTGATTTCGCTGTCGGTGATGGGCTTGACCGCCGCCCGCTACGGCAGCATTTCCCTGGTATTGCTGCCGGGGAAAAACGACTGGCTGTGGAAGAAAACCAACGGTTTGAAAGACCCGGATACGTTCGGCTTCGATGCCAACTTCCTGGCGTTGCAGTTGCAGAGCCTGATTCCCCGCGAACGCGGCTAGTCGCTCAATATGGTGCTTGTGTGGGAGCGGGCTTGCTCGCGAAAGCGGTGTGTCAGTCGCTGTATATGTTGACTGAACCACCGCATTCGCGAGCAAGCCCGCTCCCACAATTAGATCTCTATATTGCCCCAGTCCTGCTTTGTTTCCTCAGGCGCCACCGCGTTGACCCGCTTGCCCGTGGCCCGCTCCACCCGCCGTGCCACTTCCGGGTCATCGGCGAACGGCGTCAGGCTGGCCTCATCCAGGCTCTCCTTCGACTGGCCCCGCAGGCAATACTCCACCGCGCCATACAGGCCGATCACCGCCGCCAGGTTCAGCGCTATCTCCCACATCAGGCGATCTGCGCGTCAAGCTGCGCCACCTTCAAATCCGCCACTCGTACCGTGCGCCAGGTGTTGTACGCCATCAGCAACATGCCGCTGAGGAAGAACACCCCGCCGACGAATCGCACCACAAATCCCGGGTGGCTGGCCTGTAACGCTTCCACAAACGAGTAGGTGAGGGTGCCGTCATCGTTCACCGCCCGCCACATCAGGCCCTGGGTGATGCCGTTGACCCACATCGACGCGATGTACAGCACCGTGCCAATGGTCGCCAGCCAGAAGTGCATATTGATCAGCCCCACACTGTGCATCTGCGCGTGCCCGAAGATTTTCGGGATCATGTGGTACAGCGAGCCAAATGTGATCATCGCCACCCAGCCCAGGGCGCCGGCGTGAACGTGGCCGATGGTCCAGTCGGTGTAATGGGAGAGGGCGTTGACGGTCTTGATCGCCATCATCGGCCCTTCAAAGGTCGACATCCCGTAGAACGCCAGCGACAGCACCAGGAAGCGCAGGATCGGGTCGGTGCGCAATTTATGCCAGGCCCCGGAAAGCGTCATCATGCCGTTGATCATCCCGCCCCAGCTCGGCGCCAGCAGGATCAGCGACATCGCCATCCCCAGCGACTGCGCCCAGTCCGGCAGCGCGGTGTAGTGCAGGTGGTGCGGACCGGCCCAGATGTACAGGGTGATCAGCGCCCAGAAGTGCACGATGGACAGGCGATAGGAATACACCGGCCGCCCGACCTGCTTCGGCACGAAGTAGTACATCATCCCCAGGAAACCGGTGGTCAGGAAGAACCCCACGGCGTTGTGCCCGTACCACCACTGCACCATCGCGTCGGTGGCCCCGGAATACACCGGGTAGGACTTGAACCAGTCCACCGGGATCGACAGGTGATTGACCACGTGCAGCATCGCGATCACCACGATGAACGCACCGAAGAACCAGTTGCCGACGTAGATGTGCCGGGTCTTGCGCTGCACCACAGTGGTGAAAAACACGATCGCATAGGCCACCCACACCACGGTCATCCACACCGCGCCGCTGAACTCGATCTCGGCGTATTCCTTGGTGGTGGTGTAACCCAGTGGCAGGCTTACCAGCATGATCACGATCACCGACTGCCAGCCCCAAAAGGTAAAGGCAGCGAGCTTGTCCGAGTACAGCCGTACCTGGCAGGTGCGCTGTACTGCGTAGTAGCTGGCGGCGAATTGCGCGCTGCCGGCAAAGCCGAAAATCACCAGGCTGGTGTGCAGCGGGCGCAGGCGGCCGAAGGTGGTCCACGGCAGGTCGAGGTTCATCTCGGGCCACACCAGTTGCGAGGCGATCCACACGCCCATGGCCATGCCGACCACGCCCAGACGATAGTTGCAATGACGAATTGACGCACGACCTTGTAGTTGTAGGCCTGTGCGGTTGATGGTGGTTGCATGCTTAGTCCTCCCACGGTTCCAAGTGGGCGGCACTGTAGGAAGTATGGGTAGAACAATACAGACTCAGACCCGGGTCATTACTACGGATCAGCCACTAACCTGCATTTTTCGCACGTTACCCCCGTCAATAAATCGTTTGTCCAACCCCCGCCCAATGACAAAACTGCAAGTCACTCGCAAAACAACAACGATTGGGCAAAAAACCATATGCAAATCGAGCGCAACTTTTACAACGGCCACTTCGCCGAACCTGCCAGCACCGCCCAAATCGCGGTCTACAACCCCGCGACCGAGGCCCAGGTAGGCCGGGTGTCCGCCGCCACCCCTGATGAAGCCATTGCGGCCGTCGATGCCGCCGCCAGCGCACAGAAAACCTGGGGCAAGCTCACCAGCATCCAGCGCGCCGAACACCTGCGGGCTTTCGCCGCCGCCCTCGAAACCTGCGCTGAAAGCATAGGCCGGGCGCTGGCCAGCGAATCCGGCAAAAGCCTCGACGACGCCAGCAACGAAGCGCGCTACGCCGCCCAGATCACCCGCTACCACGCCGAATGGGCACGCCGCATCGAAGGCGAAATCATCCCCAGCGACACCCCGGACGAAAACCTGTTCCTGCAACGCGAGCCCATTGGCGTCGTGGCTTGCCTGATTCCGTTCAACTACCCGGTCTATACCCTGCTGCGCAAAATCGCCCCGGCGCTGATTGCCGGCAACACCGTGGTGGTGCGCCCGAGCAACAACACGCCGTTGTCCGCCTTTGAAATCGCCCGTGCCGTCGAGCAGTCGGGCATGCCGGCCGGCGTGATCAACATCCTGACCATGGACCACGCCACCGCCGCCGCCCTGTGCACCCACAAGGCCGTGGGCCTGATCACCCTGACCGGCAGCGTCAACGCCGGGCGCATCGTGCTCGACTACTGCAAGGCCAACATCGCCAAGCCGTCCCTGGAGCTGGGCGGCAAGACCCCGGCGATCATCGAGGCCGACGCCGACCTGGAAAAGGCCGCCAGCGACATCATCGCTTCCAAGACCACCCACTGCGGCCAACTGTGCACGGCGGTCGAGCGGGTGTATGTGCAGGAAAGCGTCTATGACCGATTCCTGGCCCTGCTCAAGGCCAAGATCGGCGCCGTCAAATTCGGTGACCGTGCCACGGATGCGGGCCTGATGGGCCCACTGGTCAACGCCAGCTCCCGGCAGAATATTCACGCCATGGTCGAGCGCGCCATCGCCGACGGTGCTGTACTGGAAACAGGCGGCGTACTCCCCGAAGGACCGGGCCATTTCTACCCGCCGACGCTGCTCAGCGCCTGCCGCCAGGACATGGAAATCATCCAGGAAGAAATCTTCGGCCCGGTGCTGCCGGTGCTCAAGTACCGCGATATCGACGAAGCGCTGGCCATGGCCAACGATCACCAGTTCGGCCTGTCGTCGGTGCTCTATACCGAGAACTACCGCACGGCCATGAAAGTCGCCAACGCCATCGAGGCCGGCGAGTTGTACGTCAATCGGACCCCGGCCGACCCTTACCAGGGTTTCCACGCCGGCTGGAAACGCTCAGGGCTGGGCGGCGATGACGGCAAGCACGGGATGCTTGAATTCACCCAGACCCGTTTGGTGGTCATGAAGTACTGATTCACCGACCACCGGCTTTACCTCAATAAAAACAATTATCGGGGCACCTGCTCAGTGGGTGCCCGAGGTCTACAAGATGTCCAAGCCTGCACCCGTTGCCCAGGGTTTCGATGCCGTGTCCGCGGCTAAAAGCGACAAGGCCAGTCGCTACTTCCAATTGATGTTGCTGGTACTGGCTGCCGGGGCGATCTACCCGATCCTCTACCTGCGCCAGGTCTACCAGACCACCATGCTCGAGGTGTTCCAGATCAACCACAGCCAGCTGGGTTATCTGTACTCGATGCTCGGTACGATCTTCCTGCTCAGCTACCTGCCGAGCGGCTGGTTGGCCGATCGCCTGCCGCCACGCTTCCTGATCTTCTTTTCGCTGGTGGCCACCGGGGCCCTGGGTATCTGGTACTCCACCGTGCCGTCGATGACCGGCCTGATGATCATCTTCGGCTGCTGGGGCCTGACCACTGGCCTGACCTTCTGGGCTTCGGTGCTCAAGCGGGTGAAGATGATCGCCCATCACAGTGAGCAGGGCCGTTTCTTCGGCATCCTCGACGGCGGCCGTGGCCTGGTGGAAGCCTTGCTGGCGACCGTGGCCCTGGGGCTGTTCGCCTACGCCACCGAGACCCGCAGCCAAACTGCGGCCGAAGGCTTCAAGCACGTGGTGTACCTGTATTCGTTCGTGTGTATCGCCATTGGTTGTGTGCTGGTGCTGCTCAAGGACCCCAAGTCCATGGCCGAAACTGCGGCGGTGGAGAAGGGCAAGTTCAACCTGATCGCCGACCTCACCACCCTGGTGAAAATCCCCGAGCTGTGGCTGGTGACCGCCATCGTGTTCTGCGGTTACCACATGTTCTGGGCCACCTACAGCTTCTCCGATTACCTGCAAGGCAGCGGCATGACCGCCGTGATGGCCGGCACCATCACCACCATCAAGTTGTGGATGCGACCCATCGGCGGGATCGGCGGCGGCTGGCTGGGGGACAAGTTTTCGAACATCTCGGTGCTGATCGTCGCGCTGCTGCTGGTGACCCTGGCGATGGTCGGCCTGATCGTGTTCCCGGCCATTGGCAGCCTCGGCTTGCTGATCGGCACGGTGATCTTTATCGGCCTGATGACCTACGCGATTCGCGGCCTGTACTGGGCGATCCTCGACAGCTGCGACATCCCGCTGCGCATCACCGGCCTGGCCATCGGCATCGTCTCGGTGGTGGGTTACCTGCCGGACACCTTTATCCCGCTGATCAATGGCTACCTCACCGACACATACCCGGGGCAGGTCGGCTACAACCTGTACTTCGGCTACATCGCCTTCATCGGCGTGCTCGGGACCCTCGCGGCCCTGACCTTGCGCGCCCGGATCAATCGTAAAAAATTCAACCAGACAGGTGCCTGAGATGAAAATCGTCGCCCTTGAAACCCATATTGTCGCCGTACCGCCGCCGCACATCGGCGGCATGTATTGGCTGTTCGTCAAACTGAAAACCGACTGCGGCATCGAAGGTGTGGGCGAGATCTACGCCGCCACCTTCGGCCCCAAGGCCATGCTGCCGATCATCGAGGACGTGTTCGAGCGCTACCTGCTCAACCACGACCCGCACCACATCGAGCGCTTCTTCCGCCAGGCGTACTCCAGCGGCTTCACCCAGCGTCCCGACCTGACCATGATGGGGGTGGTCAGCGGCTTGGAAATGGCCTGCTGGGACATCATCGGCAAGGCCGCCAACAAACCGGTCTATGAGTTGCTGGGGGGCAAGGTCAACGAACGCCTGCGTTCCTACACCTACCTGTACCCGGTCAACAGCAAGGGCGAGTACGACTACGACGACCCGGACCTGGCCGCCGAATGCGCGATCGAGAACATGAACAAGGGCTTCACCGCCGTGAAGTTCGACCCGGCAGGCCCGTACACCGCGTACTCCGGCCACCAGATCTCCCTGGAAGTGCTGGAACGCTGCGAAACCTTCTGCCGCAAGATTCGCGAGGCGGTGGGCGACAAGTGCGACCTGCTGTTCGGCACCCACGGGCAGATGGTGCCGTCGTCGGCGATTCGCCTGGCCAAGCGCCTGGAGAAATACGACCCGCTGTGGTTCGAAGAACCGGTGCCACCAGGCCAGGAAGAGGCCATGGCCCAGGTCGCGGCGAAGACCAGCATTCCCATCGCCACCGGCGAGCGCCTGACCACCAAGTACGAGTTCTTCAAGCTCTTGCAGGCCGGTGGTGCATCGATCCTGCAAATGAACGTGGCCCGCTGCGGCGGCCTGCTGGAAGCCAAGAAAATCGCGAGCATGGCCGAGGCCTACTACGCGCAGATCGCCCCGCACCTGTACAACGGACCGATCGGCGCAGCGGCGAGTTTCCAGTTGGCCACGTGCACGCCGAATTTCCTGATCCAGGAAAGCATCATGACCTGGGGCGGTTTCCATGCCGAAGTGCTGACCAAGCCGCTGCAATGGGAGGACGGCTACATCATCCCGTCCACCGAGCCGGGCCTTGGGGTGGAGCTGAACATGGACGTGGTGCGCAAGCACACGCCGTACACCGGCGAGCGGCTGCACCTGCAAATGGCGCCCACGCCTGCTGACGTGAAAGACACTTCGCCCGCCAAGGGCTAAAAAAAACGACTTATGCGGTAACCGTGAATGACATACGACTACATCATCGCCGGCGCCGGCGCCGCAGGTTGCGTCCTGGCCAACCGACTCTCCGCCTCGGGCGAGCATTCGGTATTGCTGCTGGAAGCCGGCGGCAAGGACAGCTCCTGGTGGTTCAAGATCCCGGTCGGTTTCGCCAAGATGTACTACAACCCGACCTTCAACTGGATGTACTACAGCCAGCCGCAAAAACAACTGGCCGACCGTGCCATCTATGCCCCGCGGGGCAAGGTGCAGGGCGGTTCCGGCTCGATCAACGCCATGATCTACGTGCGCGGCCAGGCCCATGATTTCGATGACTGGGCGGCCAATGGCAACGACGGCTGGGGCTTCAAGGACGTGCTGCCGTACTTCCGCAAGCTGGAAAATCACCCCCTGGGCGACACCGAATACCACGGCAGCAGCGGCCCCATCAGCATCACCCCGATGAAGGGCCAGACCCATGCCATCTGCGATGTATTTCTCAAGGGCTGCGAGCAATTGGGCTATGGCCTGAGCGATGACTTCAACGGGCCGAACTTCGAAGGTGCGGGCCTCTACGACGTCAACACCCGCAACGGTGAGCGCTGCTCCAGCAGCTTTGCGCACCTGCACCCGGCGTTGGGTAGGCCGAACCTGACCGTGGAGTTGCATGCGCTGGTAGACCGCGTGCTGTTCGACGATCAACAACGCGCCACCGGCATCAGCGTGACCCAGCACGGCGTGGTTCGCACCTTCAGCGCGCGCAAGGAAGTGATCCTGTGCGCCGGGGCGGTGGATACGCCGAAGATCCTGCAACTGTCGGGTGTGGCGGACAAGCAATTGCTCGCCGAACACAACATCCCGCTGGTCAAGGACCTGCCTGCAGTGGGGCAGAACCTGCAGGACCACCTCTGCGCCAGCTATTACTACAAGGCCAATATCCCGACCCTGAACGACCAGCTCAGTTCGCTGTTTGGCCAGTTCAAACTCGGCCTCAAATACCTGCTGACCCGCAAGGGCGCGCTGGCCATGAGCGTCAACCAGGCCGGCGGGTTCTTTCGCGGCAACGAAGGGCAGGCGCACCCCAATCTGCAGCTGTACTTCAACCCGCTGTCGTACCAGATCCCGAAAAACAACAAGGCCAGCCTCAAGCCCGAGCCGTATTCAGGCTTCCTGCTGTGCTTCAACCCGTGCCGGCCTACCAGCCGCGGGACGATCCGCATCGCCTCGAAAAACCCACGGGACGCGGCCTTGATCGACCCCAACTACCTGAGCACCCAAAAGGACATCGACGAGGTGATCCAGGGCAGCCGGCTGATGCGCAAGATCATGCAGGCGCCGGCGCTCAAGGGCGTGACGGTGGCCGAGGTATTGCCGGGGCCGGCGGTGCAAACCGATGAGCAGATGCTGCAGTACTTCCGCGAGAACAGCGGCTCGATCTATCACCTGTGTGGCTCTTGCGCCATGGGCTCGGACCCGCTGGTGTCGGTGGTGGACAAGCGCCTGAAGGTGCACGGGATGCAAGGACTGCGGATTGTCGATGCGTCGATTTTCCCCAACGTGACCTCGGGCAATACCCATGCGGCGGTGTTGATGGTGGCGGAGAAGGGCGCGGATCTGATCCTGCAGGATGCCTGAGTGCACCACCGATAAAATGTGGGAGCGGGCTTGCTCGCGAAGGCGGTGTGTCAGGCGCTGGATATGTCGACTGAACCACCGCCTTCGCGAGCAAGCCCGCTCCCACAGGGGGATTTAATTCGGTAGAGAGACCGTGTTCTGCCACTGGGCAACCGTTTCGGCACTGATGCTTACCCCACCACACACAATCACCACCACATCCTCAATCCCGGCAATCGCCCCATGCTCCAGATACGCCACGGCCAACGAAACCCCACACGCCGGTTCCACCAACTGGCGTAAATCATCGGCGTACCGCGCCACGCCCATCATCGCGTCGGCATCACTCAACACCACGCATTGATGGGCAAACCTGCCGATATGCTGCACCGGCCACGCCGCCACCTGGGTCGCGGCCAACGACTTGGCCACGGTATCGATCTTCGCCAGCCGCACGGGCTTTCCAGCCTCTACGGCAGCAGCAAACGAAGCCGCGCCCGCCGTTTCACACGCAATCACCTTGCAGCCGAACCGCCCATGACGCTCCAGGCCCGTCAGAACGCCCGCGAGCAGTCCACCGCCGCCCACCGAGGTCACGATGGCGCCCACCTGAGGGCAGTCCTCAAGAATCTCATCGATCATGCTGCTGTGGCCTTCCCACAACAGCGGGTGATCAAAGGCCGGCACATACAGTGCCTCGGGTGCTTTGGAGAGTTGCAGCGCCAGCTCATTGGATTGATCCCACAGATCACCGTGTACCACCACCTCGGCCCCGGCCTGGCGGATGCGTGCGCAGGTGGCTTCGGGGGTGGTGGTCGGCACCACGATCCGCGCCTGCAACCCCAGGCCGCGCGCCGCGAAGGCCGTGGCCAGCCCGGCATTGCCGCCGGAGGGGCATACCACCGTGGTCTTGCCCTGGCTCGCCGCGTAGGCGCACAGCGTGGTCATGCCGCGCAACTTGAACGAGCCACAGGGTTGCAGGTTCTCGAGCTTCAGCCAGACCCGCCGGGTAGCGGTGGACAAGCCGGGGTGCAGGATCAACGGGGTGCGAATCGGCAGCATTGGTCATTTCCTGATCGGTCGAGTACCCATCATATATCAGGCCACGTGCTGTATCTGAGCTAGGCTGGTTGGGTTAAGTTGCTTGCGGTGTGTGATAGTGGCAAATGGCTTTGTCTTCGCTCGGTGATCGGTTACCTTATCGCCCCTGGATGGCTTCTATGGCCATTGCGCAATGCTCGACACAAGGATGGTCATGTAGCGGGAGTTTTTTCACGCCTCCCTTGTGTCGATCTCACCGACTGACACGAGTAGATCCATGTCCAATTGCCTGGTATCACTGTCCGAACAAGCCTTTTTTACGATTGCCACTTCTGCGCTGGAGGCTTACCGCGTTGATCACTCTGCCGATCTGGACGGTACCGGGATCAAGTTGGAGACCTTTGGTTATCTGTGGGGCCATCTCAGCTCAACCAGTATGAACGAGACCGTGTACCGTATCAGCCAGGCAAATGTATCGACTGCCGCTCACCGCACGGGGGATTCCGTTACTGCCCGCGACGATGCCTATACCTTGAAAAATACCTTCGTCGAATCATTCTTTCCGGAACTGCGTTTTCTCGGAGACTTTCACAGCCATCCTTACAGTCAGGAACGTGACGCCGTGCGCACTGAGCTGGACTTGGAGCGCAACGAGTTTTACCGGTTCTCAACTGCGGATATGCGTAACGCCAAAGCTCAACAGGATGCGTGCAAGGACTACCGCGTTGGCTTGGTAATTACTGTATTTGAGCGTGAGGAACAGGTCGCACGTTCCAACAAGTACCTTGATGATCAGAGTTGTATCCGTTTCCAATACGACAGCATGACAATCTGGATCAAGGCATACGTGTGGGCGGGTGATGATTACCGTAGAAAGGCCGACAAAATGGTGACGCTTATTTGTCCTCCTGCTGGTTTCAGTTTGCAAGTCTGAGACGGACGCTTTGTGCTTTAACGATTCACGCCCGTTCAGCCGTAAAAAGACCTAGTGGCTTCGGAGAGCTAAGCCAATGTTGTTGGATTTGAAAGATGACACCCAGCTGAAAGCCGCTTGTAAAAGCGCGCTTGAGCAAACGCGCACCCAACCTGGAAATCAGGAGTGGCGTAATCGACTGATGGTCTTGCTCGAAAAAGTGCGCGAGTCGGATCACGATGAGTTCACCAGTGAGGCATTTCAGCGAATGCTTTGGGACAGCCGGGCTATTTCAGCCACAGGCATGGGCAGTGTCGACATTTCATTGGTGGCAGCCGATGGGCAAATCGCCGAGGTCTTATGGCAGCTAAAGTCAACCTATCGAGTGTTGCTCCCTGATGCCGTGGAGATGTTGATTGATTCCACTTGGTCACAGGTACTTGCCTTGGTAGAGCTCAAGGTCAAGCGCCGGCCTTTGCTGAAGTTATGTCGGTTGCTCGCGGCTATTTGTCCTGAATACTTCACGACTATTACCAATTTCCGAAAGCTCCACGAGCTGGCTATCGCGATGGGGTTTGACGGTCCCCTGGGGCATGGCCTGTCGGAGCAACGCTGGGTAATGGCGCGATTGAAGGGGGTTCTTGACGATCCTGGCCCAGGGCTGACGCAATTTTTTGTTGAGCATATGACCGTGCCTTGGTTGTTGTACGTCAATCACGTCCAAAAGGCGGAGTTGGAGGCGACGGAGGTATCAGACCTGGCTACCGGAGAGGAGCGCCTCAACCCATTACCTGCAGATCGTCGGCGCCGTGGCATGTTGGCTATTGGTGGGGGCTCATCAACCATTCGTTCAATGATCGAGTTTGCTCGTGAAGGCTGCACGCGCGAAGATTTCCGTGAGCACATGCATTCAATTAACCCCGGCCATGTAACCGGCACCCTCAACACTCAAATCAATGCGTTGATTGCGGAGTGGGGTGTATTGCGGCCTGACGGAGACAACCTTTATCTGACGCCAAGAGGCGAAAGTTTCCTTGAGTCTGGCGACCCGGATGATTTCTGCGATTGGTTGTTAACGCGTATTCTCGGTTTCGACAACATGCTCTATCTATTGATGCAGGAACCTTTGACTGTAAAGGCCCTGGCGCTGGAACTACAAAAGGTCAATCCAGGCTGGACCAGCAACTTTGTTCCGAGCTCACTGATCAACTGGTTGCGCAGCCTGAAGCTTGTTGAGTTGGCCTCCGACAAGACCTTGCAGTTGACCGAGCGTGGATTGACTTGGGCCGAACGTATTCATTGGGTTCCAGGTTTGCTCGGAGGGGACCCGGTACTGGTGCCACAAGAAACCTCGCCCGACTACCAAGGCTATATCAACCGTCCGAAACTGGGAGAGATTCTTGAGAGTTTCGACGACAACATTGTCTTGCGCCCTGAACTCATAGGCCAGCTCGATGCCGGCCTGTGGAGCCATCACCGTCGTCATCTTGCCGTATTGACGGGGTTGAGCGGTGCTGGGAAAACACTGCTGGCCCGAGGTTATGCATTGGGCTTACGGCACGGGGAAAAAGATCCCGCGCAGGGTTTGCTGACCGTTGCGGTACAACCGGGTTGGCACGATCCGTCTTGCTTGTTGGGATACATTAACCCGATTAATAATGAAGTCTATGTGCGGACGGCGCTCCTTGATTTTCTGTTGTGTGCCAGTGCAGATCCAGACCGTGCCTACACTGTGGTCCTGGACGAAATGAATCTGTCGCACCCCGAGCAGTACCTCGCACCGCTGTTGTCGGCAATGGAAACCGGTGACCGGATCGAGTTGCACGCCCAAGGCGTCGAGATTAATGGGATTCCAGCCAGCCTCGACTACCCCGCGAACCTCTTTATCATCGGTACCGTCAATATGGACGAAACCACCCATGGACTCAGCGACAAGGTGCTTGATCGTGCCTGCGTGATTGAGTTCTGGGATATTGACGTGGACGCCTTTCCTGGTTGGAAAAATAGTCCGCTTTCCAGCGAGCAGACCCACAAAGTCCAGCAGGCACTCAAGGATCTGGTCGCAGCACTTCGTCCCGTCAGGCTGCATTTCGGCTGGCGCACGATCAGCGATGTAATGGGCTATATCCGCGAGGCGTTGCGCTGGAACGTTATCGACTTTGAAAGTGCGTTGGACCAGGCTATCTATTCCAAAGTATTACCCAAACTGCGCGGTGAGGACTCGCCCCGTATTCAACGGGCGTTTGCTGCAGTGCAGGTAGTACTCAAACAGAATGAACTTACGCAATCGCAGGCCAAGATGCATGAGTTGCTGGAAGACCTCCAGTACCTGGGTTCTGCCCGGTTCTGGCGTTAAGCATGGGGCAGATTGTCTGCGTTGACCACTCAGGTCGCTTATTCAGCATCAGCCCGGATCAGCTGTGTTCAGGGTTCCATGAGCAGGGTCGTTATGTCTTTCTGATCCCCGAAGGGGCAGGCCAGTTATTTGTCGATGACGTCGCTCTGGCGGCCGGCCGGCATGAGCAACAGATGGCCTGGGTGTGGGAGCCAGGCTTCTATGCGGGGGAAGTCGCTGCTGAGCTCACAGATGTCAGCGGCAACGTTGTCGCTCTTTATCGCCTGTCTGTAGCGCCACAAGGCGAAAAACTCGAACAGGCTTCGTTTGAGCGGATGATCGCCGACATCCAGGCTTTCGACCCAAGTTTGTTGATGGGGACCGAATACACGAAAAGCCAGATCGGCGTGCAAGGTGAAGTGACGAATGTGCATCTGCAATACGCGCGCTTGCGTTGTTATGGCGACGCATTTTTGAAGGCTATACGTAGGGTGACCAAAAGCCCACTGACGAGGCTGCGCCGAGAGCGGACAATTCAGGGGTTGAACAAGGTCAGACGGCTGGACCGATACTCTGTGCACAAGGCTATGCGCAATCCTGCAATGTTGCCGGTGTTGAACGGGCAATCCAGCAACTTCGGTACTCCCGGGCCCATTGCCTTTGACGTTTCGACGGTATTCAACGACCTTGATAATGCTGCGAACCAGACGCTCTGCGCGGTTCTGCGCGCTGTGGCTCGGCGCGCGGGGCAAGTGATCGCGGGGTTAAGTCGGCTCAGTGAGCAGAAGGAACAGGACGGTGCTCGTTCGTTACTGGTGCCAAGGCTCGCGCGCCGTATGGCGTACCTGAATCGCCTACAGCATGACCTGCGACGAATTGCGCGCAGTGAGCCCTTTACATCAATAAAGACGGCGCATATTTCATCGGCCGGGTTGAACGCTATTTCGGCGCACCCACTGTACGCAAGCGCTTATCGGGTGGGCTGGCACGCTCTGCGTAATGGGGTGGGTGGTGAGTTGAGCGATGAAAGGCATTGGATGAGTCCTACCTGGGAAGTCTACGAACGGTGGTGTTACCTCCAAGTAGTCAAAACCTTGCAAGCGCGCTATTCACACATGGTCTGGCAAAGGGATTGCGTTTCGAACAAAGCTGAATGCATTGCCTTCAACGCAATCGCACCCAATATCGAGCTCAATGTATGGCTTCAGGTCCGCTGCCCGGCATTCGATAAAAAACCCAACCGGGGCTTCGCCAGTATTTCGCGGCAGCGTTTCCCGGATATTGTCATCACCCTTGAGGCCCATGGTCAGAAGCGTTTTTTGGTGCTGGATGCGAAGTATCGAGCCAGCCGCTATGGCGTACTGGATGCAATGCAATCCGCGCATATCTATCGGGACAGTTTGCGCTGGCAAGACCGGGGTCCTGATTGCACGTTGTTACTCGTACCAAAAAAGGGCGGAGTACCTTCATTGGAAACCACACAGTACAGGGATACATACGGGGTTGGCGTCGTGGCGCTGGGTGTTGGGGAGGACCTCAATACGCTGGGCGAATTGCTTCATGGCCTGTTGGGACCAGCTATCACTTCACACACTGAGGTCCAGTAACCACAATACCAGCGTTTAAGACCTCTTCGATCTGCGCAAGTCCTGACGCTGATCCGACATTCTGACAACGAAGACTTTTCCCGCTCTCGTTTGAGGCCTTGGATCTACCACCCCCGCAACCGCTCCCAAACCTGCACCTCACCATTCTCCAGCAGCGCGCCATAGCTGCCGAACTGCGTCCCCGTAGCACACGCATGGTTAGGCAAAACCCTCAGCCGCGTCCCCAGCGGAAACCGCTCAACCACATCCACCGCCACCCCGTCGAACCAAGCCACCCCATGCTCCTGATTCGCGCTGCCCACCAGCAACCCCTCAATCACCTCACCACCCTCGGTACACACCTGCCCATAACCAAAATCCCGCTTCTGCGACTGCGTCCCACGATCCCGACTCATCGCCATCCACCCCGCGTCGGTAATGATCCAGCCCTTTTCCACCTGATGCCCGATCACCGTAGTCAGCACACTCAACGCCAGCTCATCAATGCGGCACACCCCAACGTTATGCATCACCAAATCAAAAAACGCATAAACCCCAGCCCGCAGCTCAGTCACACCCTCCAGGCTCACCGCCGACAGCGCCGTGGGCGTCGAACCCACACTCACCTGCAAGCAAGGCAACCCCGCCCCCCGAATCACCTCGGCCGCTGCAACACAGCGCGCCCGTTCCTGCTCGGCAATCGCCCGCAACGCCTCAGGCGTATCCAGCCCGTAACTTTCCCCGGCATGAGTCAACACCCCGGCAAGCATCCCGCCGCCATACAGCAGCCTGGCGATCTCCAGCAACAGCGGATCCTGAGGCTTCACCCCGGACCGGTGCCCATCACAGTCAATCTCAATCAGCACCGCAAAAACCTCACCCTGCAGCGCACCAAACTCGACAATCGCCCGGGCCCCGGCAAGGCTGTCGGTGATCAGCGTCAGCGCACACCCCTGACGACGCAACGCCAACGCCTGAGGCAATTTATGCGGCGCCATCGCCACCGCATACAGAACTTCCCGAATGCCGAGGTCGAAAAAATACTCGGCCTCCTTCAACGTCGAAACCGTAATCCCCGTGGCCCCGGCAGCGATTTGCGCCGCCACCACCTCGGCACATTTATGGGTCTTCACATGGGGCCGCAAGCTCACACCCAAGTCATCGGCACGCTGCTGCATACGCAGGATATTGCGCTGCATCCGGGTCACATCCAGCAAAGCTGTCGGGGTTTCCATCGTGCACACTCCAAAAGGTAAATTGACGGTCTATCCAGTACTGGATATGTTGTCTGAATGAAAAAACACACTCCCGAACAAGCGGCCTTGATCAGCCAACTCGAACAGATTGCCGAAGGCCTGAGCAAGACCTTCAGCCCGTTTTGCGAGGTCGTGCTGCACGACCTGCGCGACCCGCAGCACGCAATCATGGCCATCCACAACAACCTCTCCGGGCGCCAGCCGGGTGACCCGGCCACCGAGCTGGGCCTGGCGCGGATTGCCGATCCCGAGTACCCGCAGGTGATCGCCAACTACCAGAACCAGTTCGCCGACGGGCGTCAGGTCAAGAGCACTTCCATCGGCATCAAGGACTCCACCGGCAAGTACGTGGCGGCCTTGTGCATGAACGTCGACCTCTCGTTGTTCCGTGGCTTGCAGGGCATGCTGGAACAGTTCGGCTCGGTCAGCGGCGACCGGCCCGCCGAGTCTCTCGACCCGTCCGGTGCCGACGCCATTCGTGCGCGCATCGACCAGTTCGCCGCACGCCTGGCGACCACCCCACGTGCCCTCAAGGCCGCCGACCGGCGCCTGCTGATGCAAGAGCTGAAAGAAGCCGGCGTGATGGACATCCGGCGTGCCATGGAAACGGTTGCCTCACACCTTGGGGTCTCGCGGGCGGCGGTCTACACCTACGCCAAATGACCTATGCCGAGCGCGCCACGGCTTCGATTTCAATCAGATAGCCGTGGTGCAGTTCCGGCACCGGCACCACCGCGCGGGCGGGGCGGTGATCCCCCAGTGCAGCGGCGTACAAGCCATCAAATTCAGGCCAGTGTTTTACCCCCACCACGTACACCGTGACTTTCACCAGGTCTGCGGGTGAGCCGCCTGCGGCCTTCAAAATCGCCAACAGATTGTCCAGGGCCACTTGAGCCTGTTCGGCAAACGAAGCCTCGAGGTTATGACGCCCGTCAGGGCTCACCGGCAATTGACCGGAGATGTACAGCGTGCCCTGGTGGCTTACGGCCTGGGAGTAGTGACCGGCAGGCGCCGAGGCCGCGGGGGTGTGGATGAAGTTCATTGTGGAGCGCTCAGCAACTGCGCATACGTTTGGAGGTCGACGTTGCCGCCGGTCACGATGACGCCCACGCGCTGGCCCCGGAACTGATGCTTGAGGTTTCGCAGGGCCGCGAGGCCAAGGCAGCCGGTGGGCTCCACGACCATCTTCATGCGCTGCATGAAGAACTTCATCGAGGCCACCAATTCGGCGTCCGAGACAGTGAAAATGTCAGTGACCTTCTCGCGAATGATCGGGAAGGTGTGCTGACCCAAATGCTGGGTCTGGGCGCCGTCGGCGATGGTGACGGGCGTGTCGATGTGCACGATGCTGCCGCTCTGGAAGGAGCGCTGGCCGTCGTTCCCGGCTTCGGGCTCGACCCCGTACACGAGGCAATCGGGCGCCAGCGCATGGGTGGCCAGCGCGGTGCCGGAGAGCATGCCGCCACCACCCAGGCCGACAAACAGCGCGTCCAGCGGGCCGGTGAACTCCAGCAGCTCCTTCGCGGCAGTGCCCTGGCCGGCCAGCACGTCCGGGTGGTCGAAGGAGGGGATCAGGGTCATGCCGTGTTGCTCGGCGAGTGTGCGACCGATCTGCTCGCGGTCTTCGGTGATGCGGTCATAGAACACCACGCTTGCACCGTATTCCCGGGTAGCGGCGACCTTCGCGGCGGGGGCGTCGGTGGGCATCACGATGGTTGCCGGCATCTGCAACAACCGCGCGGCCAGCGCGATGCCTTGCGCATGATTACCCGAGGAAAACGCCACGACGCCAGCCTTGCGCTGCTGCTCATCAAAACGCGACAGCGCATTGAAGGCGCCGCGAAACTTGAACGAGCCGGTGCGTTGCAGGTTTTCGCACTTGATAAACACCTGGGCGCCGGTCTCGGCATCGAGGGTACGCGAGGTGAACACCGGCGTGCGGTGGGCGAAGCCTTCCAGGCGCTCGGCGGCTTTGATTACGTCATGGTAGGAAGACGGTGGCATGGGAGGGACCTCTCGAATGTCGTTAGATGGATAAAATATCCATATCTATACAAACTGTAAAGTTGCATTTCATGCTAGCGTTTCGGGCTTCTCTGATCTGTAGAGGGCTCGACGTTGATTCGACTGACCGATTACATCGCTGATTTTTCCCGTTCGCCGCTGGCACCCTGGGTGGATCTTGCGCCGTGGGAGTTGGTGACCCAGGCGCCGGAAATCGTTCGCAAATTGCTGGCGGGGCTTTCTGATGATGACTATGAGATTCATGACGAGATTGCCGTGCACCGTACTGCGGTCGTGGAGGCGGGCGCTGTTTTGAAATCGCCGCTGATCATCGGCGCCCACTGTTTTATCGCTGCCGGTGCCTACCTTCGCGGCGGTTGCTGGGTGGATGAATATTGCATCTTCGGACCGGGTGCCGAGCTCAAGACGTCCTTTGTCTTCAGCGGCAGCAAGTTGGCGCATTTCAACTTTGTCGGTGATTCGGTATTGGGCCGCGGGGTTAACCTGGAAGCCGGCAGTATCGTGGCCAACTACCGGAACGAGCGTGACGACAAGGAAGTGCAGGTGCGCATTGACGGGCAGTTGCAGCGCACCGGCTGTGACAAGTTTGGCGCGCTGCTTGGGGATCAGTCGCGGGTTGGAGCCAATGGTGTGTTGGCACCGGGAGCGGTGCTTTCGGCGGGTAGTGTGGTTAGGCGTGGGGAGGTTTTCGATTGTGAGGGGTAGGGGGTTTTTGGTGTACATATCCGTTAGTTGAGTAACGGCTGCTTATGGTTTCGCTCTTACAGCGACGCGCTTTGGAAAAGCCGGAATGCCGGCCCAGCCCAAAGTAAGCACAGGGCTCTGCCCCGCCTGTCGGCGCCTCGCTGTGGCTCGGGCTTATTGGGGCAGTCAGAGCCAGATCAAAATCAAAAGCAAGAGCACAGCGGCCTACAGGCCGGCTTGAGTGGTAGAAGCCAGAGCAAGATCAAGGGCGCACACGGTCCAAATGTGGGAGCGGGCTTGCTCGCGAATGCAGTCTGTCAGTTGATGCATTGGGTGACGGACACACCGCATTCGCGAGCAAGCCCGCTCCCACATTTTTTGACCGTGCCCGCTTTAGCTTTTGATTTTGCTCTTCAACACTCAAGCCGGCCGGTAGGCCGCTGTGCTCTTGATCTGCTTTTGATCTTGATCTTAGGCGCCCCGTTAAACCACGCTGGCCGAACGCAGGTAGCACGGGGCAGGGACGCCCCGTCGCGGCGGCCCGCTTCCCAACGCTACTGCAAGTTGACAAACAATCCCCCGTCTACCAACAGCGAAGCTCCGGTCACATACCGCGCCATGTCCGAGGCGAGGAACACGATGGGCCCCGCGACGTCGTCGGGTTCACCCAGGCGCCCCAACGGCGTGCGCGAAGTCATGTACGCCAGCTTCTCCTCGTCGGCCAAGTCTTCCTTGTTGATATCGGTGGCAATCGTTCCCGGCAGCACCGAGTTGCAGCGAATACCATACGGCCCCAACGCAATCGCACAGGACTGCATCAACGAGTGCAGCCCGGCCTTGGTCGGCGTGTAGTGCGTCTGCATCCCGCCACCCACCAGCGCACTGATGGAACTGACGGCGATGATCGCGCCGCCCTTGCCCTGGTTTTTCATCTGGTTTGCCGCCGCTTGCACGGCGAAGTAGGCGCCGTTGAGGTTGGTGTTGACCGTCTTCAGGTACACCTCACGCGGCATGTCGAGAAACGAGTGGAACGGACAGATCCCGGCGTTGTTGACGAACACATCCACACTGCCGAATGCCTTGAGCGCGCCGGCCACCAGTTTGTCGCCGGTGTCCGGATCAGCCGCATCGCCGCCCACCTCCACCGCTTGGCCGCCGAACGCCTTGATTTCCTCGATCAACGAAAACGCCGCTTCAGTGCCTTGGCCGCTACCACTGTGGCCGATGACCACACGGGCACCCTGGCGTGCACATTCCCTGGCGGCGGCGCGGCCGATTCCACGGGAGGCGCCAGTAATAATCACGGTTTTGTCTGCAAGTAACATAAGTGAACTCCTGAAAAAAAGCGGCCTCAGCCGAGATAGTTGCCGTAACCGACCATGGCAATGGCACCGAGAATCACCGCGATACCCGCGGCCAATACGCCTTTGTTGGTGGCGCTGGTGCCCTGCCATTCGCGGAAATACAGGCCCCAGCAGTTGGATACGATGATGATGAAAGACATGTGCAACACCCACGAACTGGCGTCGTTCTGCAGGCGGCTTTCGCCCATGCCGTAGAAGAAAAACTGCAGGAACCACAGGGTGCCGGCACACGCCACCAACAGGTAGTTGCCAAGCAGCGGAGTGCTGCGGTCGGTGTAGTTGTGGAACGTGCGGTTGCGCCAGTTCAGCCACAGGCACCAGAGGCCGTTGGTGGTCAGGCCACCCCACATGATCACCATGAAGGTCACGTTGTTCTGGAACAGGCCGTTGGCGCCATGCTCGACAGCCGCGGCAGCCAGTGGGCGCCCGGCTGAAATACCGTAGCTGAAGCACGCGCTCAGCACCCCGGAGATCACCGCAACCAGCATGCCCTTGGCCACCGAGAACTCGCTGATGCTGGCGAATTTCACCGCTTCCGGCACTTCTCGTTCCTTGATCAGCCCGGCCTTGCCGCACACGGCGATGCCTACCAGCGATACCGCCACGCCCCACAGCACCCAATGCCCGCCCTGGGAGGCGAGCATTGAGGTCAGGGTGCCTTCGGTGGCGTCGGTGAACAGGTCGCGATACAGCGCCGGCATCAAGGCGCCAAGGGCCGAGGTCAGGCCCAGTACCAGCGACATGCCCAGGGACAGCCCGAGGTAGCGCATGGTCAGGCCGAAGGTCAGCCCGCCGATGCCCCAGAGCACGCCGAACAGGTAGGTCCAGAGCAAGGTGCTGCTGTCGGCCTGGCGCAGGATGTCGGCCCAGCCGGGCACGGTCAGTTGCGCGGCAATCAGCGGCACGATCAGCCATGACACCAGGCCGCCGGTGATCCAGTAGCTTTCCCAGGCCCACCCGCGGACTTTCTTGTAGGGGATGTAGAAGCTGCCGGAGGCGAAGCCGCCGATGAAGTGCAGAATCACACCGAAGAGAATGATTTCCACGTAGTCGAATCCTTTTTTATTGTTGTGGTAGCGCGCTGTTTCAGCCTGGGGTAAGGCTGAACATCGGGATTAAATCCACGCTGACGGGCGAGGCGTCCGGCTGGCTGGGCATGATGTCTTGCATGTACTGCCACCACCGTTGCATCAGCTCGGTGCCCGGCAGTGCGTCGAGCCCGTGCCGCTCTTCGTGGGTCATCACGGCGAACAAGGCGTTGCTGGCCTCGTCGAGGAAGATCCGGTAGTCCACCACGCCGGCATCACGCAGGGCCTGGGCCAGTTCGGGCCAGATCTCATCGTGGCGTCGACGGTACTCGGCGTGCTGACCGGGGTTGAGGTTCATGCGAAAGGCTCGGGTCTGCATTACTTGCCTCCGTGGGGTGGCGTAGGACTGTAGATGCGCACCGCGTTGTGCAGGAAGAACTTGCCCTGTACGTCCTCGGGTTTGCCCGCCATGCAGGCTTTCACCAGGCCCAGGGTGGTGGCGAAACTGGCCAGGTGATCGCTGTTGGGCCAGTCGCTGCCGAAGAAGCAACGGTCTTCGCCAAAGGCTTCCCACAGCACGGCCAGGCGGTCGTTGTAGAACGCCGGGTCAAGGATCAGACCCTGCGGGCCGACCTGGGGGATTTCCGCCAGTTTGGCAAATACATTCGGCCGCTCTGCCAGGCGCATCAGGTCGGCGTGATACGCGGATTCTTCGCCGGCGGGCACGCTGGCATTGGGCAGGTGATCGACGATGATGCGCAGCTCGGGCAAGGCATCGCTCAAATGCAGCAGCCCTTTGATCAAGCGCGGATTGGGGTTGGCGCTGTCCAGGCCACGCCGGTATTCGGCGAGGCGGCGCAGGCCTTCGATAAAGCCGGGGCGCTTCTGGTCGTCTGGCAAATCGCGGTCCCACAGGTTGCCGTAGCGCAAACCGAGGAACAGCGGTTCATGGGCCAAGGCATCGAGGTCTGCCGCAAAGTCGCCGTGCAGCGGGTCAAGGTTGCCGACGAAACCGAGCATGCGCAGGTCGCTGCGCAGGGTCTCCAGCAACCAGCGGTTGTCGTCGCGCCACGGGCTGGCTTCCACGGCAATCGCGCCGATCACGTTATGTTCGCCTGCCAGCGGCCAATAATCCGCCGGCAAATGTGCGGCATACAGCGCGTTTCCCGGCTCGGGCCAGGGAATACCCTGGGGGCGGCGCGGGTCGAACAGGTGCAAATGGCTGTCGATGATCGGCCCGCTGTAAGGGGTAAGGGGCATAGCGCAATCCTTCGGAACAATGGATGGGGAAGGGCCCGCACGCTACCGCGCCAAGGCCCGTTGCACCACTTCAGCTCTGCAAGTACACCGCATGGGTGTGGGTGTACTCGTACAGGCCGTGCTTGCCATCGGCGCCGCCGATCCCGGATTTACGCACGCCGGCATGAAAGCCTTGCATCGCCTCGAAGTTCTCGCGGTTGACGTAGGTCTCGCCGAACGACAATTCGCGCACCGCCTGCATCGCCTTGCCCAGGTCGCGGGTGTAGATCGAAGAGGTCAGGCCGTAGTCGCAGTCGTTGGCCATGGCGATGGCTTCATCCAGGTCGTCGACAATCTGGATCGGCAGCACCGGGCCAAAAATTTCTTCGCGCATGATTTCCATGTCGGCGTGGCAACCGGCCAATACCGTCGGCTGGAAGTGAAAGCCCTGGCCCAGGTCGGCGATCTGTCCACCGGTGACCAGCGATGCACCCTGGCTCAAGGCGGTGCGTACCTTGCGATTGACGCTGTCCAGGCCTTGGCGGTTGATCAGCGGGCCCATCTCCACATCGGCCTGGGCGATGGGATCGCCGTAGCGGGTGGCAGCCATCGCGGCGCTGATGCGCTCGATAAACTGGTCAGCCACCTTGCGCTCCACGTACACCCGTTCGGCGCAGTTGCACACCTGGCCGCTGTTGATGATCCGCGAGTCGCGAATGGCGTTTATCGCGAGGTCCAGGTCGGCATCGGCGAGGACGATGGCAGGTGCCTTGCCACCCAGTTCGAGGTTGAGCTTGGTGATATGGGGGGCGGCGGCAGCCATGATCCGCGAGCCGGTGGCGACGCTGCCGGTGAAGCTGATCATGTCCACGCTCTTATGGGCGGTGAGGGCGCCACCGACGCGGCCATCGCCGCAGACCACATTGAATACCCCGGCCGGCAGGTCGGTCTCGGCCACCAGTTTGGCGAACTCGAAGCAGTTGTTCGGCGTTTCTTCGCTGGGTTTGATCACGATGGTGTTGCCGGTGAGCAACGCCGGGGCCATCTTGCGGGCGATCAAAAAGAACGGGAAGTTCCACGGCAGGATGCCGGCCACCACACCCAGGGGTTTGCGGAACAGGAAGATATTTTCATTGGGGCGGTCGCTGGTGATGATCTCGCCTTCAATGCGGCGCGCCCACTCGGCCATGTAGTCGAGGTAGTCGGCGGTGAAGTTGACTTCCACTTCCGCCAGGCCGCTGACCTTGCCTTGCTCCAGGGTAATGGTGCGCGCCAGGTGGGCGACGTTTTCCCGCAGCTTGGCGGCGATGCGGCGCAAGTGCCCGGCACGTTCGATCGCCGGTTTGCGCGCCCAGTCTTTTTGCGCATGACGTGCGGCAGCCAAGGCTTGGTCGATGTCTTCGGAGGTGGACGCCGGGACCTTCGACAACAGGGCGCCGGTGGCCGGGTTCAATACATCCAGGTGTGCATCGCTGGAGGTAAAGCGGCCGTTGATGAAGTTCTGGTAGACCGGTACGGATGACATGCTTGGCTCCTCAGTAAGTACGTGACGGCGCCTTGGCGTCGGCGGCGGGGCGATAGCGGGCCAGGGTCGACATGGCACCCTGGCGCAGCAGGCTGATGTCGATGGCCACCGCAATGAACTGGCAGCCCCAGGCTTGATAGCGGCGGGCGTCGTCTTCGTTGGGCGCGAGAATGCCGCAGGCCTTGCCGGCCGCCAGCGTGGCATTGACCGCGTACTGGATGCGCTCCTGTACCTCGGGGTGCCCGGGATTGCCGGCGTGACCGAGGCCGATGGACAGATCGGCGGGGCCGATAAACACCGCGTCCACGCCTTCCACCGCCGCAATCGCCGCGACGTTTTCAACGCCCAGACGCGACTCCACCTGCACGATCAGGCACAGCTGTTCATGGGCGGTGTTGAGGTAATCCGACACGCCGTCCCAGCGGGTGGCGCGGGTCAAGCCGCCACCAACGCCACGAATACCGTGGGGCGGGTAACGCATGGCCCGCACCAGGGCCTGGGCTTGCTCGGCGGTTTCGACCATCGGGATCATCAGCGTCTGGGCGCCGACGTCCAGCAGTTGCTTGATCAGGTTGGCGTCGCTGCTTACCGCGCGTACCACCGGGGCGGTGGTGTAGGGAGCCACGGCCTGGAGCTGGTTGAGCACGCTGGGCACGGTGTTGGGGGCGTGTTCGCCGTCAATCAGCATCCAGTCATAACCGGTGCTGGCGACGATCTCGGCGGCATAGGCGGTGGCGAAGCCGGCCCAGATCCCGTATTGCGCGGCGTCTTTACGCAGCGCGGCCTTGAAAGCGTTGTGGGGCATGTTCATGGCAGGAGTCCTCAGCGGTTGTACGGGCGATGCAATTGGCAATCGGGGTTGAGGTCCACGCCAAACCCGGGTTTGTCGAGCACCGACAGGCGCATGCGGCCATTCACCGGCACGGGTTCACCGAGCAGTTGCGGGTGGAACATCGGCACCACTTCGTCTGCCTTGGGCGCCATCATCAGGAACTCGGCGAACGGGCTGTTATGGCGGGTCGCAACAAAGTGGTAGCTGTAGACCGACGAGCCGTGGGGCACCACCAACGCATTGTGGGCATCGGCCAAGGCGGAGATTTTCACCAGCTCGGTGAGGCCGCCGCACCAGCCCACATCTGGCTGGATAATGTCGCAGCACCCCATCTCCAACAGCATGCGAAAGCCCCAGCGGGTGGCTTCGTGTTCGCCGGTGGTAACCAACATGCCTTTGGGCACGTTGTTGCGCAGCGCGGCATAGCCCCAGTAGTCGTCGGGCGACAGCGCTTCTTCAATCCATTTCAGGCCGTATTCATGGGCGCCGATCGCCAGTTTGGTGGCGTAGTTCAGGTCCAGGCTCATCCAGCAGTCGAGCATCAGCCAGAAGTCCGGGCCGACCCGCTCGCGCATGGTGGCCAGTTCCTCGAGGTTTTTGCGCAGGCCTTCTTCGCCTTCCGATGGGCTGTAGTGCAAGGGCATCTTGCCGCCGATAAAGCCCATCTTCTGTGCGAGGTCCGGGCGGGCGCCGGTGGCGTAGAACTGCAATTCGTCACGCACCGCGCCGCCGAGCAACTGGTGCACCGGCTCCTGGCGGATTTTGCCGAGCAGGTCCCACAGCGCCAGGTCGACACCGGAGATCGTGTTGATCACCAGGCCCTTGCGGCCGTAGTACAGGGTGGACTGGTACATCTGGTCCCAGATTTTTTCGATATCGGTGACGCGGGCGCCTTCCAGGAAGCGCGCCAGGTGCTTCTCGACGATATAGGCGGCGGGCTCGCCACCGGTGGTCACGGCGAACCCGACGGTGCCGTTGCTGGCCTCGATTTCCACTACGAGCGTGCCGAGTACGTTGATCCCGAAACTGCGGCGACTCTGGCGGTACTCGGGGTATTTGCTCATGGGGGTGCTGATGTGATCGTCGATCCAGTGGCCGTCTGCCTGGTCGTGGTAGTCCGCGCCGCCGCCGCGCAGCACAAAGGCGCGCACGTGCTTGATTGTGAGATTGCCCATGGTGTGACTCCTTGATTAAACAGTGGCCGGCGTGTTCGTCGCTTTATGGCCTGGGGAATGGATACCGAGTACCAGCAAGGCTGCGACTACAGTGGTGGCGGACAGCAGGTAAAGGCCGGCCGCAGGGGAGTGAAAGGCGGTTTCTGCCCAGTTCTTCAGCACCGGGGCGATAAAACCGCCGAGGGCGCCGAAGGAGTTGATCAGGGCGATGCTGGCGGCCGCTGCGCTGCCGGCCAGGTAGCTGGACGGGAAGGTCCAGAACACCGGTTGCACGGCGATAAAGCCCGAGGCGGCAAAGCACAGGGCGAGCATGCCCAGCAGCGGGTTGGCAAAGGTCACCGAGCAGGCGATCCCTGCGGCGGCCATCAACAGGGTCAGGGACGCGGCTTTGCGGCGTTCACCGGTGCGGTCGGAGTAGCCGGGAATCCACCACGCGGCGAACAGCGCGCAGACCCAGGGAATCGCCGAGACCAGGCCCACCATCAAGCCGACCCTGGTCCCCAGCAGCCCACCGACCTGGGTTGGCAAGTAGAACACCACGCCGTAAACGCTGGCCTGGATCAGTAGGTACACCAGGCACAGGTACAGCACGCTGGGCTGGCACAGCACAGTGAGCAGGCTACGGCCGTGAGAGGTTTTGTGCTGGTCTTCGCGGTCGAGCAGGTCCTGGATCTGGCGGCGCTCTGCAACGCTCAGCCATTTGGCATCGGCGGGGCGGTTGTCCAGGTACCAGTAGGCCCAGATGCCAACCGCGGTGGCCATCAGGCCTTCCACCGCGAACAGCCATTGCCAGCCGTGCAGCCCAGAGAACCCGTCCAGCTCCAACAACAGGCCCGAGAGCGGGCTGCCGAAGATGAAGGCCAGGGGCGCGCCAAAGTAAAAGAAACCCATGGCCTTGCCGCGCACGGCAGAGGGGAACCAGTAGGTGAGGTAGAGAATCACCCCGGGGAAAAATCCGGCTTCGGCCACGCCCAGCAGGAAGCGCAACAGGTAGAAGCTGGTTTCGTTATGGGCAAACATCATGGCGGCGGACACCAGGCCCCAACTGACCATGATCCGGCACATCCACAGGCGGGCACCGACGCGATGCATGATCAGGTTGCTCGGCACTTCCAGCAGCGCATAGCCGACAAAAAACACCCCGGCGCCAAAGGCGAAGGCGGCATCACTGAGGCCGGTGTCGGCCTGGAAGGCTTGCTTGGCGAACCCGACGTTGGCGCGGTCGAGGAAGGCCATGATGTACATCAACAGCAGAAAGGGCAGCAGCCGCCAGGAAATCTTGGCGAGCAAGGACGCAGGCAGGGTCTTCATTGTTCAGTCCAGTTGTTTTGTTCTTATGGGAAGGACTGTACGGCGCTCCATCTATACGCTACAAATCGAATCTCGCTTACAACTGATAACCTCAGGGTATCGATAACAAGGAAAAAAATGAGTAGTCCCGCAATCTCCCGCAGCCTGTTCAACCGACTGCGCTACAAGCATCTGCATATGCTGGTGGCCTTGAGTTCCAGCCAGAACCTGCACCGTGCGTCCCAAAGCCTGAACATGTCGCAGCCGGCGGCGACGCGCATGTTGCGCGAGATCGAGGATATGTTTGCCTGTGACCTGTTCGAGCGCCTGCCCCGGGGCATGCGCCCGACGGCACTGGGCAAGGAATTGATCCGCTTTGCCGAGTCGGCGCTGAGTGGCCTCGACCGCTGCGCCGAGGAACTGATGATGCGCCAGCAGGGCGGCTACGGGTATTTGTCGATCGGCACCATCATGGGCGCGGCGCCGGACCTTGTGATGGACTCCATTGCGCAGATCAAAACCCTCAACCCGCAGATGCGCATTCGCATCATGGGCGATACCAGCGACCAGGTGATCCAGTTGCTGGAGCAAGGCCGCATCGACCTGGCCATCGCCCGGCGCAACGCCGCCACCGACAGTGAGCATTACACCTTTGAGCCCCTGGGCAACGAACGCATGCTGGTGGTGGTGCACGCCGGCCACCCCCTGGCCCAGCGCGAGCATCTGCCGCTGGCGGAACTGGTCAGTGACTGGCCGTGGATCCTGCAACCGCAAACCAGCCCGGCGCGCATTGGTTTTGATGAAGCATTGCAACACCTGGCCTTGCCGCAGCCGGCGGACATTATCGAGTGCAGTTCGGTGTATTCCATGCAGCAACTGATTCAACTCACCGACGCGATCATGGTGCTCTCGGAAAGCGCCCTGCGGGATTACTTGAAAATGGGCCTCGTGGTGGCCTTGCCGGTGGTGCTGGAGGTGCAACTGGCACCGTTCGGGATGCTGCTGCGCAAGGGCGACCCGGTGAGCCGCGAGTTGGGGTTGTTTATCGACATGCTCAGGCAAAAGGCCGCAATGCTTTAAACATCGTGTGCAAAAGAACGTGGTATGCCGGCGGGTTATTAAATAGAATGAATCTCATTTGAGACTGACTCGCGCCGCGCAGGTTACTTGCCATGAATGATGCTGTAGTGCCGACGCACCTCGCTGAACCCAGCCTTCACACGTTGTACCGCGACCACCGCAGCTGGCTCGAAAGCTGGCTGCGGCGCCGCTTGGGCAACGCCTGGGATGCGGCCGACCTGAGCCAGGACACGTTCCTGCGGGTGCTGGCCAGCACGCAGCCGATTGAGCAATTGCAGGAGCCCCGGGCCTATCTGGTAACGGTGGGCAAGCGCTTGCTGGTGAATTTTCACCAGCGGCGCAGTCTGGAACAGGCGTATCTCAATGCGTTGATGCAGTTGCCGGAGGCTTGCGTGCCGTCACCGGAGCAACGCTGGTTGCTGCTGGAAACCCTGCAAGCCCTGGATGAATTGCTCGACGGTTTGCCGGCGGTAGTGCGCCGCGCGTTTCTCTGGAGCCAGCTGGAAGGACTCGCCTATCGGGAGATTGCCGAGCGGCTCAAGGTGTCCGAGCGTACGGTCAAGCGCTACATGGCCCAGGCTTACGAGCATTGCCTGCTGGTGGAACTGTGAGCCGTACTGCGCCGGATCTCGCCCGGGCGGCGGCGCAATGGCTGGCGTTGCTGGAGTCCGGCAGCGCCACCGAACGAGATCACGCCCGCCTGCAGCAGTGGCGTGACAGCCATCCCCAGCATGAGCAGATCTGGCAAAAAGCCCAATCGCTGCGCCAACGGTTTACCGACTTGCCGCCAGCGTTGGCCATGGCCAGCCTTGATCGTCCGCAACCGGGACGGCGTGCAGTACTCAAGCGTGCCTTGGGCGTCGCCGCGTTGTTGCCAACCGCGTGGTTGCTCAGCCGGCAATTGCCTATCGACGTGTGGCGCGCCGACCTGCACACCGCCACTGGCGAACGCAAGCGAGTGCCGCTGTTGGATGGCAGCAGCCTGCAACTGAATACCGCGAGCGCGGTGGACGTGGATACGGCCCGGCGCCGTGTGACGCTGGTGGAAGGGGAAATGGCGTTGACGGTGCCGGGGGCTGGTGCGCTGACGGTGCAGACGCGTTATGGCCAGGTGATCGTCAGCCAGGCTGAAGTGTGTGTGCGGCAGTTGTCTTCCGGGTGTTTGGTGTCGGTGTTGAAGGGCGCGGTGCAGGTGCAGGACCTGCGTGGGCAAGTGGCGACATTGCAGGGGGGGCAGCAGGCACGGTTGCAGGCGTCGGGGATGGGCGCTGCGGTGGGGTTTGATGCGTTGCAATTGGGTTGGCGCGACGGTGTGCTGACTGCGCAGAACCAGCTCTTGGGTGATTTTTTGCGGGAGCTGGAGCGGTATCGGCCGGGTGTGCTGCGCTGGGACCCGAGCCTTGAAGCGCTGCGGGTCACTGGGAGTTTTCAGTTGGCTGATACCAATCGAATTCTTGCGTTGCTGGCGTCGACGATGCCGCTGCAAGTGCAGTCCCGTACGCAGTATTGGGTGACGTTGACGCCGCGTAAATCGGCTGCTTGATGCGATCCTTGTGGGAGCGGGCTTGCTCGCGAAGAACCTGAGAGCGCCGCGTTGAATCAGGATGCCCGCGTCATCGTTGACGACCTTCGCGAGCAAGCCCGCTCCCACATTTGAACCGTGCCCGCTTTAGCTCTTGATTTTGGGCGGCCTCAACACGTGCCTTTCAGATCACATGCGCCCGCTGCAACTCAGTCAGCGCCAGTGCCTTGAGCCGCGCCAACAGCGGATCCCGCCGATCCCGCGGATGCACCAGCTCCACCGCCAGCTCCTGGCGAATGCTGCTGGGCCGGTTATCCATCACCAACACCCGGTCACTCAGATACAACGCCTCGTCCACATCGTGAGTCACCAGCAGCAAGGCGATCCCATGATGCTCAGCCAATTGCAGCAGCAAATCCTGCAGCTTCATGCGGGTAAACGCATCCACTGCGCTGAACGGTTCGTCCAGCAACAGCACCTGCGGCCGTGAATACAGCCCGCGAGCAATCGCCACCCGTTGCGCCATCCCGCCAGACAACGCCTTGGGCAACGCCTGGCCAAAACCCGTAAGCCCCACCTCATCGATCAACTGCGCGACCCAGGCCTTGTCATAGCCATCGTCATCGCTGAAACCAATGTTTTGCTCCACCGTCAGCCACGGCATCAGCCGTGGCTCCTGGAACACAAACGCGACCTCACCACCACCTTGCAGCAGTTCCCCCTGATAGTCCTTTTCCAGCCCGGCGACGATCCGCAGCAAGGTGCTTTTGCCGCAGCCACTGGGGCCCAGCAAACTGACGGCTTCCCGCGGCTGCAAGGCCAAATGGACGTTGGTCAGCACCGTCGTCGCGCCGAAGTTTTTCCGCTCGACGCGAATGTCCAGTAGCGCTTCACTCATGCTCAATTCTCCGGGCCTTGGCCGTTGAAGGTATCGCGCCAGGCCAGGCAGCGTTTTTCCAGGGCCGCCAACAGGCCGTCGCTGATCTTGCCCAGCAGCGCCAGCACGATGATCGCCGCCAGCACAATGTCGGGCCGTGAGGTTTCCCGGCCATCGCTGAGCAGGTAACCCAGGCCCCTGGTCGCGGCGATCAACTCGGCCGCCACCAGGAACATCCACGCCAGGCTCAGGCCGCTGCGCAAGCCGGTGAACAGGCCGGGCAGGGCGGCAGGCAACAGGATGCGACGCACCAGGCGCGTGCGGCTGAAGCCATACATCTGCCCGACTTCCACCAGCTTGCGGTCGATGTCGCGAATGGCCGCGACGCCATTGAGGTACACCGGGAAGAACGCGCCGATGGCAATCAGCACGATCTTCGAGGTCTCATCAATGCCCAGCCACAGCAGCAACAGCGGCACCCAGGCCAGGCTCGGGATCGAGCGCAGGCCGGCGAAGGTTGGTTCCAGGTACGCCTCGGCCTCGCGGCTCAAGCCGACCCAGGCGGCAAACACCAGGGCCAGGCCGGCGCCGATGGTGAACCCCAGCAGCACCCGCAACAGGCTGGCGCTGATGTGTTTCCACAGCGCGCCTTCGGCGAGGTCGGTGAGGGTCACGGCGATCTCGCTGGGCGCCGGCATCTGGTAGGACGGCAGCCAGCCGATGCGCACCACCACTTCAAGGATCACCAGGATCAACACCGGCAACGCCAGGCCCTTGAGCCGCCGCGGCCAGGCGCTGCGCTGCACGGTGAGCGTTGGCGCGAGTGCGACGGGCAGGGTTTCGCTTTTGCTGCTCATGACGCTCCCCTTATGGACGAGGCAAAGCCTGGCCAAAGCTTGGGTCGATCAACTGGTCGATCACCTGATCCACATTCACCCCACGGCGCACCAGTTCTTCCGACACCAGGATCGGCGCGGCCGCCTTGGACGACACCACGTCCTGGGCAGTGAGCAATGGGCTGCTCAAGTCGGTACGCGACAATTGCAGCTTGGCCACGTCCAGGGGCAGGCCGGATTCGTCGGCCAGCAGCTTGGCGAATTCGTCGGGGTGTTTCACCGCCCAGTTGCGGGCTTTTTCATAGGCGCCGAGCACCTTGGCGACGGTCTGTGGGTGCTCCTTGGCGTATTTGTCGGTCACGCTGACCACGCCGTAGCTGTTGAAGTCCTTGTTGCGGTACAGCAGGCGCGAACCCGCCTGGATTTCGCTGGCGGCCATGTGCGGGTCGAGACCGGCCCAGGCATCCACATCACCTTTCTCCAGGGCGGTACGGCCGTCGGGGTGCTGCAGGTGCACCAACTCCACGTCGTCCTTGCTCAGGCCGGCTTTCTGCAGGCTGCGCAGGGTGAACAGGTACGGGTCGGTGCCTTTGGTGGCGGCGATTTTCTTGCCCTTGAGGTCGCTGACGCTCTTGAACGTCGAGTCCTTGCGCACCACCAGTGCAGTCCACTCGGCGCGGCTGTACACATACACCGACTTGATCGGGCTGCCATTGGCCCGGCTGAGCACCGCCGACAGGCTGGCGGACGAGGCGAAGTCGACGCCGCCGCTGTTGAGGTATTCCAGGGAACGGTTGCTGCCCTGGCTCAACACCCAGCCGACCTTGGTTTGCGGCAGCGCTTCTTCAAGCCAGCCGAAGTGCTTGAGCACCAGGCTCACCGGGGAGTAGTAGGCGTAGTCCAGGTTGACTTGCGCAGGGTCGGTTTCCGCTGCATGGGCCAGGGGTTGCAGGCTTAGGGCGAGGGCGCAGGCGCCCAACAGGGTATTGAAGAAGGGTTTCATGGAACAGCTCCGGACAAGGCGGGAAAAGAGAAGGCTTTTCTTATATTCAGAAAATTCATATGGCATGTTCCATCATGCGTTATAGGAATATGCAGTCTCTGTGCCAGCGTCTTTGCAGGGCAGGGCAACGCCCTGGCGTAGCAGCTGTCGAGCCTCAGCGAGACTGCGTTTGCGGTGTGTCAGACAGACCGCTGACGCAGCCTCGCTTGGGCTCGACAGCTGCTACGTGGGGGAGTGGTTGGGAGTGGGGAGGCGGGCACTTTGTTGAATCACTGTTGGCTGTGCAACAGCTTGCATATGTTTTTATGGAATAAATAAAGAGTTATATATTCCTTTTGTTGGTTTCACGAATAGGGCACTTTGAGTGCCTGCGCATTCGTGCGGATTGACCCAACAGACCAAAGGAAAGCCGACATGACCATTAAAGCGATCAACGTGCGCAACCAGTTCAAAGGCGTGATCAAGGAAATCCTGATCGGCGAAGTGGTGTCCGAGATCGACGTGCAAACCGCGTCGGGGATCGTGACGTCGGTGATTACCACACGCTCGGTGCGTGACTTGGAATTGAAGGTGGGCAGTGAAGTGATTGCCTTTGTGAAGTCGACTGAAGTGTCGATCGCCAAGCTGTGACTGCAATCCAGTTGTGAACCCAATCCAAATGTGGGAGCGGGCTTGCTCGCGAATGCGGTGTGACAGTCGACATCTACAATGACTGATCCACCGCTTTCGCGAGCAAGCCCGCTCCCACATTTTGTTTTGCATACAGCCGTTGGAGGCTTAGTTGAGCCGAGGCCCGCCTCCCGATGGCCGGGACCCAGGCTTCTCATCCGACGCATCCGGCAGTGCCTTGGGCGTTTCACTCGGGTCCTTGTAGTCCTTGTGCAAATCTCCATCCAGCCGGTTGCTCGACGAGCCGCCGCTTTGGGGTGTCGAGTCGAAATGCTCCCACTCCGATTGCTGGAAGCGGAACAGGCTGTCATCGGTCGGCGTGTCGCGGCCGTGGTAGTGGTGTATCTCGTAGTGGGCGTATTCGACCTTATCCGCCCAGTTGTCCTGCAGCAAACCGTCGCCGGCCAGGTCGCGGTACCAGTCGTTTTCCTTCTCGGTAGCCTTCTGTTTTTTATTGTGGTCGACGAAGTAGCCGATGATTCCGCCCACCACCGCCAACACCACGCCCACCAGGAACAGCGGCCCGGTCAGCGCCGCCGCCGTGCCCGCGCCAAACAGCGCCGCCGCACCCAATACCCCGGCCGACGCGCCGAACGCACCGCCCGCCACTTGCAAGCCACCTGCGGCCTGAGCCAACGGGTCTTTGCTGTCCACGCCGCTTTTGATCGCCAGGGCGCCGAGCACAATGTCGGCAAAACCACCGGCAATGTCCGTCGCCGGGCCCAACACCTTGATCACGGAACCGGCGATCTTCGCCGATTGGGAGGCGCCAAGCTTGGCCGCACCGGCTGCCTTGAGGCCGTCATCCAGGTGAGTGGCGAGGCCTTCGGTAGCTTCGGTTACCGCCTTGTCGCCCTCGCCAAACAGCTTGGCCACGCCGTCGTACTGGCTGTCGGGAACCGCGTCCAGGGCCGCAGCGATTTCCTTGCTGACCTTTGAGTCGATTTCGGTGGGCTTGCTGAAGTCGATGACTTTGCCGGCCGCCCCTTCCTTGCCCCAGATTTCCGGCAGGGTCTTGTCCAGGCCGAGGAAGTCCACCAGGCCGCCCTTGCCCAGGGCTTCGCCGATCTTGTCACCGAGCTTGACGAAGTGGCTGGCGCCGCCGGCAAAACTCAGGAAGTCCTTGGCGATGGTCATGCGTTGGGCCGGGGTTTCGCCGAGCTTGCCGCCTTTGCCCACCAGTTGGTAAATCCCCGAGAACAGGCTGACGCCGGCGCCCATCGAACCGAGGATGCCTTTGCTGTTGAGGGTGTTGAACACCTCGCCGAGCATGCCGCGATCCGCCACCGGGATATACGGTTTGCTCAGGGCGGTTTTCACGTCGGCTTCGCTGATGGTGCCGCTGTTCTTGTAGACGTCGCCGAGCTCTTCCAGGGCCTTGGTCACGGCCGAGGATTTCTCCTTGCCCTCCAGGCCTTCGTTGAGGAATTTCTCCAGCACTTCCTGGCTTCGGCGCGGCAGGTCCAGCAGGTTGCCCTTGAGCACGCCCTTGAGCAGGCCGAACAGGTCCTTGGTGGCCAGCTCCTTGTTGTCGTCGGAGATCTTGCTCGGGTCCGAGAGAATCTCGTTGAGGTCGGTGGTGAGGCCATCGGCCTGGATATTCTGCGCGGCCTTGGTGGCGGCTTCCGGGTCGAATAGCGACAGCGAGGTCAGGGTGTTGCTCAGATCCTGCTGGGCTTCGTGGCTCTTGCCCTGTTTTTGCAGGTCCTTGAGGTACAGCACATAGTCGGGGTTGCTGGTCAGGTCGAGAAGCTTCTGCTTGATCTCGTCCTTGTTGGGCAGGTGACTGATGGCGTCGTCCATCTTGGTCTTGTAGTCGGCCTGCACCGTCGGGTCCTTGAACAACTCGCCGATCTGCTCCTGCACCGCCTTGCCGTCGATGATGTCGTGCATGTCGGCGGAAGTGAGCTCGGTCTGCTTGTCATCGAACTCGCGCCAGGTGGTGTTGAACGGGCGCTTGGATTCTTCGTAGCCGGTGATGCCATGGCCGTTCTGGTAGGCGGCCTGGGCTTCCAGGGCGCGGACTAGTTTGGCCCGTGGGTCGTCCTTGGGAATCGAGCCGTCCTTGACGCCGGCGCGGTAGGTGTCGATCAGTTCGGTGGTGGCCAGTTCGCTGACGCTCTGGGTCGGCGACTTGTCGTCGTCCTTGTCGGCATGCACGCCGGTGTCGAGGTTGAGCACGTCGAGCTCATCGTTGCTCGGCAGGTTGTACTTGGCGCGGGTCTCGTCGACGGTGCCGGCGCTCCAGGCTTCCCATTTCGCCACCACTTCGTCGTAGAGCTGCGGGCTGAGCTCCTTGGAGACGATGACCTTGCCTTCGCTGGTTTCATAGCGGATCAGGCCGTCCCCCAGCTCGTCGGGGGAACCGAAGGTGATCTCGGTGTTCTTCAGGAAGTCATTCGGCCCGGCCAGCTTGTAGCCGGCGTCTTCACTGGAGTGGATCTTGCTCCAGGTGTCCTGGGCGGTGGCCACGCTCTTGAACAGTTCCGGGCTGACGTCGGCCGATACGACGACCTTGGTGCCGTCGTGGGTTTCATAGGTCAGCACATTGCCTTGCTGGCCTTCGATCCAGCCGAAGCCCTTGTAGTCGTTCAGCTCCGGCGCCTTGGTATTGGCGTCTGCCAGGGTCGAGCCGTCGTTGAGCGCGGACTCCACGGCGGCCTTTTTGTCGGGGTTGGTGTAGACCTCGTGCAAGCCTGCCAGGTAGTCGAACAGCTTGGGGTTGTCGTCGCGGGCCACGACCATTTTCTGGCCATTGCTTTCAAAGCGGATCAGGCCGGGGCCGACTTCATCCTTGGGGCCGACGGTGGTGCCGGCGTAGGGCGGCCACACTTCGTTGTCGCTGGCGCGCTTGTAGCCGGCGTCTTCGCTGCTGCCCAGGCCGGTGAAGCTTTCATAGGCTTCCTTGGCTTTCTGGAAGGCCTCCGGGTTGTCGCGCTGGCTGATGACGAACTTGTTGCCGTCCTGGGTCTCGTAGCGAATCACGCCGGGGCCGGTTTCGTCGGGCGGACCGAGGGATTTGTAGTCGCCGAGCTTTTCCGGGGCCGTGGCGTCGCCGCCCAGGCGCTGGTAGCCGGCGGCTTCGCTGGCGTTGACGCCGGAGAGTGCCTTGAAGTCGGCGCTGACTTGCTTGAACAGCTCGGGGCTGTCTTTTTCGCTGACGATGACTTTCTTGCCGTCCTGGGTTTCATAGCGGATCAGGCCGGGGCCGACTTCGTCCGCCGGGCCGATGGCCTTGTAGTCCCCCAGGGTGGTGGGCGGTGCGGCGTCCTTGGCGGCCAGTTCATAGCCTTGTTCCTTGCTGGCAGCGAGCCCTTGCGCGGTTTTGTCGCCGGCCTCCACCTTCTTGTTGTTGGCGCTGTTCTTGAGCAGCACGTGGAACGCCGCGCCGGACTTGGGCGGTGTGAGAGGAAGGGCTTTGGGGTCGGTCGAGCGGTTGAGCGGCTGGGTCGTCATGCCATGGAACTCCTGCTGTTACCGGTGGGACGAATCGGCAAAAACAGTAACAGCAGGGGTTCGGCGGTCGTTGCGAAAAGTTGTGAATTGCGCCTTAACGGTGACGCAGGCTGCGTTCCAGGCGGGCGATGCCTTCTTCCAGCATGGCCCGTGGGCAGCCGAAGTTCAGGCGCACGAATTGCTGGCTGTCATCGCCGAATTCAATCCCGGCGCTCAAGCCGACCCTGGCCTGTTCGAGGAAGAACCGTTGCGGGTCGTCCAGGCCCAGGGCGCTGCAATCCAGCCAGGCCAGGTAGGTGCCTTGGGGCGCATGCATGACCACGCCGGGCAGGCGGGTTTGCACGGCGTTCAGCAGGTAATCGCGGTTGGCTTGCAGGTAGGCCACCAGCGCCTGCAGCCAGTCGCCGCAGTCGCTGTAGGCCGCACGCGTGGCTTCCAGGCCCAGGGGGCTGACGCTGTCGACCATGCCGCAGCGGGCTTGGTTGAAGCGCTCGCGGATCTCGGGATTCTGGATCACCGCGAAGCAGGTCTTCAACCCGGCGACGTTATACGCCTTGCTCGCCGACATCAGGGTGATGGTGCGTTGGGCAATCTCGGGGCTGAGGCTGGCGGTGGGAATATGCCGGCGGCCGTCAAAGCACAGCTCGGCGTGGATCTCATCGGAGACGATCAGCGCACCCTGGTCCAGGCAGGCGCTGGCCACGGCCAGCAGTTCCTCACGGGGGAAGACCTTGCCCATCGGGTTGTGCGGGTTGCTCAACAGCAGCGCCCCGGCGCCGGTGAGGGCTTCACGCATTGCCGGCAACGGCGTGAGGTACTCGCCTTCGGCGCTCAGCTCAAATGGCACTTCGATCTTCGGCAGGTTCCAGTGGCCGGGCGCCAGGCGGATCGGGCGATAGTTGGGGGTTTGCAACACCACCGGTTGGCCGGGCTGCACAAATGCGTGCAGCGCCATGTTGAAACCAGGCTCGACCCCCGGCAGGAACAGCAACTCATCCGGCTGTACGCGCCAGGCGTACTTGGCCCACAGATCGGCGACGATCGCCTCGCGCACGCCATCGCAGGCCACGCTGTAGCCGAGGATCTGTTGACCGAGGCGCTGGTGCAGCGCCTGAAGCACAGCCGGTGGTGCGGCGATGTCCATGTCGGCAATCCACATCGGCAGAACGTCTTGCGGGTAACGACTCCACTTGGTGCTGCCGGTGCCGAGGCGGGAGTGGATCGTGTCGAAATCAAAGCTCATGGGTGGCTCGTATCAGGGAGGCGGGCGTAGAAATGGCGCTGATTCTAGCGCCATTAATTTTACGCGCCAGCGCTGATTGCCGCCCGGGCGCCCGCTTGCCGGTCAAATGCCTCGGCCAACTGCGTGTAGGCCTGTTCCAGGCTGCGCTGCACGGCGGCTGCGCCACGCACCATGGCCCCCAGATAGACGAAATCCACCGCGTGAATGCCCACGGTTCCAAGGATCGCCTGCAGGTAGGGCGTGAGGAAGTCGGGCTCGCGGTTTTTTCGCGAACTGCCGGAGCTGACCAGTACAAAGGTGCGCCGGTCCTTGAGCAAGCCGACTTTCTCAAACTGCGGATTCACCGTGAAACTGCGGTGGATGCGCACCACATGGTCGATCCAGCACTTGAGGGCCGCCGGCACCGTGAAATTGTGCACGGGGGTGCAGATGATCAACAGGTCACAGGCTTCCAGCTCGACAATCAGTTGCTCGGAGCGCTCGGTTGCCGGGCCGCTCAGGCCGCCGGGCGTGGTCAGGGCGTTGGCGTATTCCCGAGTCAGCGCCGGCAAGCCCTGGCCGCCGTAGTCGCGTTCGACCACTTCGGCCTCGGGTGCCTGTTCGCGGAGCAGGGCGCGGGCCAGGCGGAAGGTCTGGGCGGCCTTGCCGTGGGGGCTGAAGCTCAGTAGCAGGGCGCGGGTCATTGGCCGAGGTCCTGTGAAAAGTGCATCCCCAGTGGCAGCAGGCCCTGGCGAAAATAGAAGCGTTGGGCCAGGGCCATGTGCATGCCGGTGTCCAGCACCAGGTAGCGATAGCCCAGGCGGCGGGTGTGCTGGCGTACCTCGTCCAGCAGGCGCGCACCCAGGCGTCGGCGTTGCAGGGAGGCGTCCACCACCAGATCATCGACGTAGATAAAGCGCCCATACAGCAGGTTTTCCGTCAGGCGATAACCGGCCAGGCCCAGCACCTGGCCGTTTTCCCGGGCGGCCAGCAGGCGGTAGCCGGTTTCGCGCTGGCGCTGGATCTGCTGGACGAAGGCGTGTGGGTCTTCGAGCTTTGGCCGCAGTTGCTGCATGACGGCAAAGCAGGCCAGGCAGTCGGCGTCGCTTTCGATGTGCACAAACTCAACAGAGTCATTCATGGTTGCCGTGCTCCATGTGCGCTTTTACGGCGGCAGGGACTTTGCGAAAGCTGATGGCGACGCGGTTCAGGGCGTTCATCAGGGCGATAGCCAGGGTCAGGTCGGCAATTTCCTTGTCATCGAAGAGGGCCTTGGCCTCGGCATAGTGTTCGTCCGGCACCTCGGTGTGTGCGACCTGGGTGACCGACTCGGCCCAAGCTAACGCGGCGCGTTCACGCGGGCTGAACAACGGCAACGCTTCGCGCCAGGCGGCCAGCAGCATCAGCTTTTCCAGGCTCACGCCCTGTTTGAGCAGGTCGCGCGAATGTGAGTCCAGGCAGTAGGCGCAGCCGTTGAGTTGCGAGACCCGCAGGTACACCAGGTCAATCAATTCCTTCTCCAGGCCGCAGCCGTGGATGTAGCTGTGCACCGAGCCAAGGGCCTTGTAGCCGACGGGCGCCGCCAGGGCGTAGTCGAGACGGTGTTGCATAGGGTGCTCCTTGTTTCGTGAAGTGATGCCGTCAGTGTGGCGGCCGGGTCGCCGGCTCAATAGGGCCAAGAATGGACAAGCGGGTTGGGACAAGATCAGACTTCAGGGCTGATTCACTGTGAGCCGGATAACGATGTCGTCACTGCCCAAATACCAGGAGATCTACCGGCGCTTTCGCCAGGCCATCGACCAGGGCCAACTGCGCCCCGGTGAGCGGGTGCCGTCGGTGCGCAGCCTGGCCCAGGAACTGAAGGTGGCCCGGGGCACGGTGGAGACGGCCTACCAGTTGCTGGTGAGCGAAGGGTTCTTCCTGGCGCGGGGCCAGGCAGGAACAGTGGTGGCCGAGGCGTTGCCGCAGCGCTCGATCAAGTCGTTGCCGGTTGAACCCGAACCCGTGGCGCCGGCGTCGGCCCCGCGCCTGTTGCAGTTGGGCTTGCCGGCGCTCGACAGCTTTCCGCGCAAGCTGTGGGCGCGGCTGGTCACCCGGCAAGTGCGCCGAGTCGATGTGAACAGCCTGGCCATGGGCGATGTGCGTGGCGCCCGCTCGCTGCGTGTGGCGATCGCGCAATACCTGGCGCTGTACCGGGGCGTGGAGTGTTCGCCGGAGCAGGTGTTCGTGTGTGCCGGTTACTCGGCGTGCCTCGCGCTGGTGTGTGATGCGCTGCAGATGGCCGGCCAGCCATGCTGGTTCGAAGACCCGGGCTACCTGCATGCGCGGCAACTGCTGCTGCACTTGGGGGTGCAGTTGGTCCCGGTGCCGGTGGACCACGACGGGCTTGATGTGGAGGAGGGCATACGGCGTGCGCCCGGCGCCCGGCTGGCGATTGTCACCCCGGCCCACCAGAGCCCGCTGGGGGTGGCCCTCGGTACTGCGCGGCGCCATCGCTTGCTCGATTGGGCACAGGCCCACGGCGGCTGGGTGGTGGAAGACGACTACGACAGTGAGTTTCGCTACAAGGGCCAGCCCCTGGCCGCGCTCAAGAGCCAGGACACGGCCGATCGGGTGATCTACTCCGGCAGTTTCAGCAAGATGCTCTTCCCGGGGCTGCGCCTGGGTTATCTGGTGGTGCCTCGGGCGCTGCTCCCGGCCTTTGAGGCCAGCGCCGGCGTGCTGCAAAACCGCAGCGCCGAATTGCTGCAAGCCACCACGGCGGACTTTCTCGACCAGGGCCATTTCACCCGTCACCTGAAAAAAATGCGCCAGCTCTACACCGCGCGGCGCGGCTTTCTGGTGGAGGCACTGGCCAGTCATTGCGGGGCGCTTTTGCAGGTGGATGAGCAGTCCGGCGGGATCAACCTGCTGGCGCGGCTGCGGGTGGACGTCTGCGATCAGGCCGTCGCTGCGGCCGCCGCACGTGCCGGGCTGGGGATACAGGCCGTGTCGGGCTGGAGCATCGAGCCCGGCGGTCAGCAAGGTCTGTTGATGGGCTTCACCAACCTGGCGACTCGCCAGCAAGCAGTGGAAGCGGCGCTGGTGTTGCGCGAGGTCATCGACGGCGCTTTATGAACACCGGTTGAACATCTTCATTCGCCACATCCGCTCCGAGCTTCTACCCTGAAGGCATAGCCCTCAGGACGCCAAGCGCTCATGTACAAAGACCTTAAGTTCCCGGTTCTGATCGTACACCGCGACATCAAGGCCGACACCGTTGCCGGCGACCGCGTCCGGGGCATCGCCCGGGAGCTTGAGCAGGAGGGCTTCAGTATCTTTTCGGCGGTGGACTACGCCGAGGGTCGCCTGGTGGCTTCGACCCATCACGGCCTGGCCTGCATGCTGATTGCCGCCGAGGGGGCCGGGGAAAATACCCATCTGATGCAAAACATGGTGGAGCTGATCCGCCTGGCGCGGGTGCGGGCGCCAAACCTGCCGATCTTCGCCCTCGGTGAGCAGGTCACCCTGGAAAACGCCCCGGCCGATGCCATGAGCGAGCTGAACCAGTTGCGGGGCATTCTTTATCTGTTTGAAGACACCGTGCCGTTTCTTGCCCGGCAAGTGGCCCGTGCGGCCCGCGCCTACCTGGATGGCCTGTTGCCGCCATTCTTCAAGGCCCTGGTGCAGCACACGGCGGATTCCAATTATTCCTGGCACACCCCCGGTCATGGCGGCGGCGTGGCCTATCGCAAAAGCCCGGTGGGGCAGGCGTTTCATCAGTTCTTCGGGGAAAATACCCTGCGTTCGGACTTGTCGGTGTCGGTGCCGGAGCTCGGCTCGCTGCTGGACCACACCGGCCCGTTGGCCGAAGCCGAGGCGCGGGCAGCGCGCAACTTCGGTGCCGATCACACCTACTTCGTGATCAATGGCACCTCCACCGCCAACAAGATCGTCTGGCACTCGATGGTGGGCCGAGATGACCTGGTGCTGGTGGACCGCAACTGTCACAAGTCGGTGTTGCATTCGATCATCATGACCGGCGCCATCCCGCTGTATCTGTGCCCGGAGCGCAATGAACTGGGGATCATCGGGCCGATTCCCCTGAGCGAGTTCAGCCCCGAGTCGATCCGCGCCAAGATCGACGCCAGCCCGCTGACCCGAGGCCGACCGGCCAGGGTCAAGCTGGCGGTGGTCACCAACTCCACCTATGACGGCCTGTGCTACAACGCCGAACTGATCAAGCAGCAACTGGGCAACAGCGTCGAGGTGCTGCACTTCGACGAAGCCTGGTACGCCTACGCGGCGTTTCATGAGTTCTTTGCCGGGCGCTACGGCATGGGCACCTCGCGCACGGCCGACAGCCCGCTGGTGTTCACCACGCACTCCACCCACAAGCTGCTGGCGGCGTTCAGCCAGGCGTCGATGATCCATGTGCAGGATGGCGGCGTGCGCAAGCTGGACCGCGACCGCTTCAACGAAGCGTTCATGATGCATATTTCCACCTCGCCGCAGTACAGCATCATCGCCTCCCTGGATGTGGCGTCCGCAATGATGGAAGGGCCGGCGGGGCGCTCGTTGCTGCAGGAGATGTTTGACGAAGCCCTGAGCTTCCGACGTGCCCTGGCCAACCTGCGCCAGCACATCGCCGCTGAAGACTGGTGGTTTTCCATCTGGCAGCCGCCGCTGGTGGCGGGCATTGACCGGGTGGTGACCGCAGACTGGCTGCTGCAACCCCAGGCCGACTGGCATGGCTTTGGCGATATCGCCGAAGACTACGTGCTGCTGGACCCGATAAAAGTCACCCTGGTGATGCCTGGCCTGAATGCCGGCGGGGCTTTGAGCGAGTGCGGAATTCCCGCTGCGGTGGTCAGTAAATTCCTCTGGGAACGTGGGCTGGTGGTGGAAAAGACCGGGCTGTATTCGTTCCTCGTGCTGTTTTCCATGGGCATCACCAAAGGCAAGTGGAGTACCCTGCTCACCGAACTGCTGGAATTCAAGCGCAGTTATGACGCCAACGTGAGCCTTGCTGTCTGTTTGCCATCGGTGTTTCAGCAGGGCCCGGCGCGGTATCAGGGATTGGGTTTGAAGGATCTGTGCGACCAGTTGCACAGCTGTTACCGCAGCAATGCCACGGCCAAGCACCTGAAGCGGATGTACACGGTACTGCCGGAAATCGCGATGAAACCGGCCGACGCCTATGACCTGTTGGTCAAGGGCGAAGTCGAGGCGGTGTCCATCGACGCTTTGCCAGGTCGGGTCGCAGCGGTCATGCTGGTGCCTTACCCGCCGGGCATTCCGTTGATCATGCCGGGTGAGCGCTTTACCGAATCGACTCGCTCGATCATTGATTACCTGGCGTTTGCCAGGACGTTCGATAGCAGTTTTCCCGGCTTTGTTGCCGATGTTCATGGACTGCAACACGAAGATGACGGCAGTGGTCGTTGTTACACCGTCGACTGCATCAAGGGTTAAGGATGTTTATGCAAGCTGTAATGAACCCGAAGTACCCGGGCCTCAGTGTCCGGGTGGCTGACGAAGGATTTGACGCCTACGTGTGGGGGAACGACTTCAGCTTTGAAGTCAACGCCTACGGCAAGCCGGAAATGGGCAAGCGCGTAGACCAGTGGGCGGTGGAGCGTATCGTGCCGTACCGCAAATGCTACGGCATCGACCCCGAGGAGTTCGCCAGCTTCCGTGACGCGGCCGACAGTGCGGTGTTCATGGCCTACCTCGATGACCGGCCCGTGGGGCATATCGTGGTCAGCACCAACTGGAACGGCTTTGCCCACGTGGATGAACTGGCGGTGGTCTTGCCCGCGCGGCGCCACGGGGTGGCCAAGGCGTTGCTGGACGTGGCGCAGTTCTGGAGCCGCAAGAAGAACCTGCCGGGGATGATGCTGGAGACCCAGAACAACAACCTTGGTGCCTGCCGGCTGTATGAGCGCTGCGGGTATGTGATGGGCGGGATCGACCACCTGCGCTATCGCGGGATTGATCCGCAGACGCGCGAAGTGGCGATTTTCTGGTATCGGTTGTTTAAGACAGAATTGGAAGCAGTCTGAGCTGCACCGATCGACTGTGGGAGCCGTCGAGCCCCAGCGAGGCCGCGATGGCGGTGTGTCAGGCAACCTCTTTATCGACTGTGCCGCCGCCTTCGCAGCCTCGCCAAGGCCCGACAGCTCCCACATTCACGGCAATGTGCTTGTCAGCAGGTTTTCAGCCTTCTCGGTGACAATCTCCAGCAGCGCATTCAAGGCGGGCGATGGCTCGCTACCCTTCAGGGTCAACGCATACAAGGTCACCACAATCGGCGGTGACAATGGGCACGCATCCAGCCCGGCTTCCCGTGCTCCGCTGGCGGTGAACGGGTCGACAATCGCCAGGCCTTCCCCGGCTTCTACCATGCTGCGCATCATCTGATACGTCTGCACCCGCGTTTGCACCACCGGCAGCGGGCGCAGGGCTTGCAGCTTGCTGTCCAGCAGGCGGCTCAGCGGGTCCTGGCCTTCAAGGCCGATCATCGACTGCCCGGCCAACTCCTGTAGCGCAATGTATTTCTGCCGCGGCTTCAGCCAGCCATGGGGCGCGAGCAATTGCAGCTTGCCGTGGGCCAGCGGTTGGCTGTGGATTTGCGGGTGTTCCGGGTCGTGCAGGCTCAGGCCGAGGTCGGCTTCGTGCAGCAGCAGGCTTTTGACGATGTCCCGGGTGGAATGGCTGGAGAGGTTGCACGGCATGTCTTGGAAACGTCGGCGCAGCACGGCGATCGCCTGGGGCAGCAGTTGATTGGCCAGCGGCGGGGTGCACAGTGCGCGCAAGGGCGGAGCATGGTGGTGCTTAAGGCTGCTGGCCAGGCGTTGCACCGGCTCAAGGGCTGCATAGAGGTGGGCGATTTCGGCCTGCAGCTCAAGGGTTTCCCGGGTGGCCTGCAAGCGTCCGCGCACACTGGCGAACAGCATGAAGCCCAACTGCAGCTCGGCATCCTTGAGGGTTGCGTCCACATCGGCCACGGGCAGTTGCAACCATTCGGCGGCGGTGCCGAGGTGTCCGGTCTGTAAAATCGCTTGAATGACTTCGATATGACGTAAACGCATGGCCGGAGTCTATGTTCAGCGCGACGTGGATTCAATGGCTCAGGCCCGGGCGTGGAAAAAAGACCCGCCACGGCAGCGCCCCAACTAGACTTGCACGATCAAGTCCCTTGGCGCCTGCAACCAGCAGGTCATACAAAGGGCGTATCAACCAGAGGATCCACGGGGGAGCCTTATCGATGCTCGGTAAAACAGACACGCGCGGGTTTTCGTTGTGGGACCTGCTGGTGGTGGTGCTGGTGGTCGGCGTGTTGGCGGTTGCGGTGGGGCCGCGGATCTTCGGCGACGTGACTCAGTCGGAAATCGCCACGGCCAAGGTCCAGTTGAAAGAGCTGGGCAAGGCAGTCGAGCAGTTTCATCAGGATGTAGGGCGTTATCCTACCGACGACGAGGGGCTGGCGGTGTTGACGGTTCAGCCAGCGGGAGAAGGGAAGTGGCGGGGCCCCTATCTCAAGGATCAGGACATGCTGACGGACCCTTGGGGCGTGGCCTATCAGTACCACTATCCTCCCAGCCAGGCCAAAACCAACTTTGATCTGTTCTCGTTCGGCAAGGACCGGACACTGGGAGGCGTCGGCGATAATGTTGATATCGCCTATGGGGAATAACGTCTTATGAAGCGTGGATCGTTGCCGATTCGCGGGTGATGATAGTGCCCGACTGAATCAGCCTGAACTCATCGCCATCCAGTTTTTCTACGCGGTCGCCAATGGCCAGCTTGTAGGTGGTGGTGGGCGCCGAGCCAGCCAGGCCGTCGAGGGGCGGGTTGGATTCCTGGAACTCATGCACCGAATAAACGCGACCTTCCGCGTCTCTGGCATGGAACTGTCCGACAAGTACTGCTGCCATCTGTTTAGAACCTCTGGAGATAAACACTCGATTTGCGGTTCTGTAGACCGTAGGAGAGCGGGGTAGTTTACCTATTGAAAAAAAATACTATTCGTTGACTTTTTCAGACATTACTTACAAATCCATCTGCGGTGTAAACGTCCCTGGGGATTGCAAAAACGCGCTGGTGATAGCGTCGCGCAGGCTCTATAACTACAAGCTCCTTAAGTCAGAAACCGGGAAACCCCAATGAGCAAGGTCTACACGATTGCCGTACTGGTCGGCAGCTTGAGAAAAGAGTCGATCAACCGCAAGGTCGCCCTGGCACTGGCCGAGTTGGCGCCCGCCAACCTCAAGTTGAACATTGTCGAAATTGGCGATTTGCCGCTCTACAACGAGGACATCGACGGTGCTGCACCGCCGGCAGCCTACAGTACTTTCCGTCAACACGTGCGTTCATCCGACGCGGTGCTGTTTGTGACCCCCGAATACAACCGCTCCGTGCCGGGTGTATTGAAGAATGCGATTGACGTCGGTTCGCGCCCTTATGGCCAGAGTGTCTTCAGCGGCAAGCCGGGTGCGGTGATCAGTGTGTCTCCCGGAGCCATCGGCGGTTTTGGGGCCAATCACCATTTGCGCCAGTCGCTGGTGTTTCTCGATGTGCCGTGCATGCAGCAGCCGGAAGCCTATCTGGGCGGTGCGGGCAGCGTGTTCGATGAGTCGGGCAAGGTCTCGGAAAAGACCAAGCCGTTTTTGCAGGCGTTTATCGACGCCTATGGCAAGTGGGTGGAAAAACAGCACGGCTGATCAGCCGTGCGAAAAAAGACCCCGCTATTTAAGCGGGGTCTTTTTTGTCTGCGGTCGGCCGCGTGGTCGGCGACTACGGCGCGATTAACGCAGCCAGTTGGTTTTCGCCAACTCGATCACCTCATCACCGCGTCCGCTCATCACCGCCTTGAGCATGTACAGGCTGAAGCCCTTGGCCTGCTCCAGCTTGATGCTCGGCGGCATCACCAGTTCCTGGGTGGCGGTGACCACGTCCACCAGCACCGGGCCGTCGTGGGCCAGTGCGCGGCGCAGGGCTGGTTCCAGGTCTTCGGACTGCTCTACGCGAATACCGAGGATGCCCATGGCGTTGGACATGGCGGCAAAGTCCGGGTTTTTCAGCTCGGTGCCGGTATCCAGGTAGCCCGCCGCTTTCATCTCCATGGCGACGAAGCCCAAAGAAGAGTTGTTGAACACCACCAGCTTCACCGGCAGGTTCAGCTGCGCCAGGCTGATGAAGTCACCCATCAGCATGGTGAACCCACCGTCACCGGACATCGAAATCACCTGGCGCCCGGGAAACGCGGCTTGCGCACCGATGGCCTGGGGCATGGCGTTGGCCATCGAGCCGTGGTTGAACGAGCCGATCAACCGGCGCTTGCCGTTCATTTTCAAGTAACGCGCCGCCCAGACTGTCGGCGAGCCAACGTCGGCGGTGAAGATTGCGTCGTCGTCCGCCAGTTCGCTGAGCAGGCGCGCAACGTATTGCGGGTGAATTGGCCGGCCGGCCTTTGACGGTTCCGCCAGGTCATCCAGCCCTTGGCGGGCTTTTTCATAATGCTTGAGCGAGGTTTCGAGGAAGCTGCGGTCCGTCTTGCGGGTCAGGCGCGGCAGCAGCGCCTGGATGGTCTCGCTGACGTCAGCTGCAATGCCCAGGTCCAGCGTGGCACGTCGGCCCAGTGCCTGCGGGTTGCGGTCGACCTGGATGATCTTCGCGTCGGTCGGGTAGAACTGGCGATACGGGAAGTCGGTGCCGAGCATGATCAGCGTGTCGCAGTTGAGCATGGCGTGGTAGCCGGAGCTGAAGCCGATCAGGCCGGTCATGCCGACGTCGAACGGGTTGTCCCACTCCACATGTTCCTTGCCGCGCAGGGCATGCACCACGGGCGCGCCGAGGGCGTCGGCCAGGGCCACCACCTCATCGTGGGCGCCGGCACAGCCGCTGCCACACAGCAGGGTGACTTTGCCGCTGTGTTCGAGGATGTCGGTGAGGCGTTGCAGGTCCTGTTCCGCCGGCAAGGTGCGCGGTGCCAGCAGGGCCGGCCACGGTTTGAATTTATCTTCTACTTCCAACAGTGACACATCCCCCGGAATCACCACCACCGCTACGCCGCGATTGAGGATCGCCGAGCGCATGGCACGGTGCAGCACGTGAGGCATCTGCTCGGGGTTGGTCACCAGCTCGATAAAGTGGCTGCACTCCTTGAACAGTTCCTGGGGATGGGTTTCCTGGAAGTAGTTCAGGCCGATCTCGGAGGAGGGGATCTGTGCGGCAATGGCCAGCACCGGCACGTGGTTGCGATGGCAATCGAACAGGCCATTGATCAAGTGCAGGTTGCCGGGGCCGCAGCTGCCGGCGCATACGGTCAGTTCGCCGGTGGCGGCGGCTTCGGCACCGGCGGCAAACGCGGCCACTTCTTCGTGGCGCACATGCATCCACTCGATGCTGTCCATGGTGCGCAGGGAGTCGGTCAGGCCGTTGAGGCTGTCGCCGGTCAGGCCCCAGATGCGCTTGATGCCCGCCTGTTCAAGGGTGGTCGCCAATTGCTGGGCCAGGGTGATTTTCGCCATGAAGAACTCCAATCGTCAGTGAGGGTAAAAAGCTGCTGATCAGTTAAGGACAGTTCCATGGCGCTGAATGCTCCCCGCTCAATGTGAAGAATTGGTCATCGCAGCGCGATATTGCCGAGTGCGGCGGGCGATAAACAGTTGGTCTTTTATCAACGCCAGCAGCGGCGTCACCCCGGGTTTCGGCTGGCGGCCACGGCTCAGGCGGCGAAGCTGATAGCGCACCACTGCCATGCTCGCCAGGCTGGCCAGGGGTTTGCGCTTCCAGCGGATCGGCGGCAATTGCGGGTTGAGATCGCGGCCGGCGCGCCATTGCTTGATCAGGTGCGGCTCCAGGGTCAGCGCGGTGGCGATCCCGGCCATGGCGATGCCGCTGTCCAGGACTTGCTGCACGATCGGCAAGCGCCGGATGCCGCCGGTGACCATCACCGGCATGTTGGCGACTTTCGCCAGGTCGCTGGCCATCTCGATGAAATAGGCTTCGCGGGCCAGGGTGCGTCCGTCGCGAGCCTCGCCTTGCATGGCCGGGGCTTCGTAGCTGCCGCCGGACAGTTCCAGCAGGTCGATGGCCAGCGGGTTGAGCAGCTCGACCACGGCATGGGCGTCGGCGGCGTCGAAGCCACCGCGCTGGAAGTCGGCGGAATTGAGTTTCACCGCCACGCAGAAATCCGCGCTCACGGCGGCGCGCACGGCCTTGATCACCTCCAGCAGCAGCCGTGCACGGTTTTCCAGGCTGCCGCCCCAGCGGTCTGTGCGCTGGTTGCTCAAGGGCGAGAGAAACTGGCTGAGCAGGTAGCCGTGGGCCGCGTGAATCTGCGCGCCGCTGAAGCCGGCCTTTTCGGCGAGACGCGCGCTGGTGGCGAAGCGCGTGATGACGTCCTGGATATCTTCTTCGGTCATGGCCTTGGGTTGGGCGAACATCTTCGAAAAACCGCCGAGATCGAGGGCCACCGCCGAAGGTGCCAGGGCCTGCTGGCCGAGGTTGGCCATGGTCTGACGGCCCGGGTGGTTGAGCTGCACCCAGAAGTGCGCGCCCTTGGCCCGGCCAATCGCGGCCCATTGGCGAAACTTGTCCAGGTGACGTTCGTCTTCCAGCACCACGCCGCCGGGGCCGGTCATGGCGTGGCGGTCGATCATCACGTTGCCGGTCAGGATCAGGCCGGGCTCGCCGTCGGCCCAGGCTTGATACAAGCGCATCAGGGCCTCGGAAGGCGCCTGGTTCGCATCCGCCATGTTCTCTTCCATCGCCGCCTTGGCGATGCGGTTACTGATGAGCTGGCCGTTGGGCAATTGCAACGCTTCAAAGGGCGACATGCTTGACTCCTCACATTGGGAGCGCTCAGGCTAAGCTTAAAGGTCACTTTAAGGTCAATGGGGTTGGCGATGAATATTGGTGAACTGGCGGAACGCAGCGGCTTGGCAGCCTCGAAGATTCGCTTTTACGAAGCCAAGGGGCTGATCCAGGTCGAGCGACAAGGTAATGGCTATCGCCGTTATCCCATGCAGACGTTGCAGACGCTGCAATTGATCCAGGGCGCTCAGCGCGCCGGTTTCAGCTTGCAGGAGTTGAAGGCGCTGATGCCCGACGATTCGCCGAGCGAGGCGAAACGCGCCGATATCATCTTGAGGCTTGAGCGCAGGATTGCGCAGATAGAAGAGCTTCAAGCCCGAATGGACCAGAGCAAGGCAGAGTTACGCGCGGTGATCGCCACGATCCAGGCACACCCGGAAGGCACGCCGTGCACCCAGGCGCAGGACAAGGTCTGGGCCTCAATCGAGGCGCATAAAAAAACGCCGCGCATCTGACGATACGCGGCGTTCGTTTACAGCAACAAAACCTTAGGCTTGAACCACAGGGATGTTGGCGCTTGCAGCAATTTCACGGAACTCGGCGATCTGGTCAAAACTCAGGTAGCGATACACGTCGCTGGCCATGGTGTTGATCTTCGCGGCGTATTCCATGTACTCCTCGACGGTCGGCAGGCGACCCAGGATGGAAGCCACCGACGCCAGCTCGGCCGAAGCCAGGTAGACGTTTGCGCCGTCACCCAGACGGTTCGGGAAGTTACGGGTCGACGTCGACACAACGGTCGAGTTCGGCTCTACACGTGCCTGGTTACCCATGCACAGCGAGCAGCCCGGCATTTCCATGCGCGCGCCAGCCTTGCCGTAGATGCCGTAGTAGCCTTCTTCGGTCAGTTGGTGAGCGTCCATCTTGGTCGGCGGCGACAGCCACAGACGGGTTGGCAGCTGACCCTTGACCTGATCCAGCAGTTTACCGGCAGCGCGGAAGTGACCGATGTTGGTCATGCACGAACCGATGAACACTTCGTCGATCTTCTCGCCAGCAACGCTGGACAGCAGACGGGCGTCGTCCGGATCGTTTGGCGCGCAGAGCACAGGCTCCTTGATGTCGGCCAGGTCGATCTCGATGATTTCAGCGTATTCGGCGTCAGCATCGGCAACCATCAGCTCAGGGTTGGCAACCCAGGCTTCCATCGCTTGGGCACGACGTTCCAGGGTACGCGCATCGCCGTAGCCTTCACCGATCATCCAGCGCAGCAGGGTGATGTTGGAGTTCAGGTACTCGGTGATGGATTCTTTCGACAGCTTGATGGTGCAACCGGCAGCCGAACGTTCAGCCGAGGCGTCGGACAGCTCGAAGGCTTGTTCGATGCTCAGGTTGTCCAGGCCTTCGATTTCCAGGATACGGCCGGAGAAAGCGTTCTTCTTGCCTTTCTTCTCTACGGTCAGCAGGCCAGCCTGGATCGCGTAGTAAGGAATGGCGTGAACCAGGTCACGCAGGGTGATACCAGGCTGCATTTCACCTTTGAAACGCACCAGGATCGATTCCGGCATGTCCAGCGGCATGACGCCGGTGGCGGCGGCGAACGCTACCAGGCCGGAACCGGCCGGGAACGAAATGCCCATCGGGAAACGGGTGTGGGAGTCACCACCGGTACCGACGGTGTCCGGCAGCAGCATGCGGTTCAGCCAGCTGTGGATGATGCCGTCGCCCGGACGCAGCGATACGCCGCCACGGGTCATGATGAAGTCAGGCAGGGTGTGGTGGGTGGTCACGTCGATCGGCTTTGGATAGGCCGCGGTATGGCAGAACGACTGCATTACCAGATCGGTGGAGAAGCCCAGGCACGCCAGGTCTTTCAGTTCGTCACGGGTCATGGGACCGGTGGTGTCCTGGGAGCCGACGGTGGTCATCTTCGGTTCGCAGTAGGTGCCTGGACGAACGCCAGCCACGCCGCAGGCCTTGCCGACCATTTTCTGCGCCAGGGTATAGCCCTTGTCGCTTTCAGCCGGGGCTTCCGGCAGTTTGAACAGGGTCGAAGGTGGCAGACCCAGCTCGGCGCGAGCCTTTTCGGTCAGGCCACGGCCGATGATCAGCGGGATACGACCGCCGGCACGGACTTCATCCAACAGGACCGGAGTCTTCATTTCGAAGGTGGTCAGGACTTCATCGCTGTTGTGCTTGGTGACTTTGCCAGCATGCGGGTACAGGTCGATCACGTCGCCCATGTTCATGTTGGTAACGTCGAACTCGATTGGCAGTGCGCCGGCATCTTCCATGGTGTTGTAGAAGATTGGAGCGATCTTGCTGCCGAAGCAGAAGCCGCCAGCGCGCTTGTTCGGCACGTAAGGCACGTCGTCGCCGAAGAACCACAGTACCGAGTTGGTGGCCGATTTACGCGACGAACCGGTACCGACCACGTCACCGACGTAGGCGATCGGGAAGCCCTGGCCGCGCATTTCTTCGATCTGCTTCATCGGGCCGGTCTTGCCTTGCTCATCCGGCACGATGCCTTCACGGGCCATTTTCAGCATGGCCAGGGCGTGCAGCGGGATGTCAGGGCGGGACCAGGCGTCCGGGGCAGGGGACAGGTCGTCGGTGTTGGTTTCGCCGGTGACCTTGAACACGCGCAGGCTGATCTTGTCGGCCAGGGTCGGGCGGTTCTTGAACCACTCGCCGTCGGCCCAGGACTGGATCACGGCTTTGGCGTGTTCGTTGCCGTTCCTGGCTTTTTCCGCGACGTCGTGGAAAGCATCGAACATCAGCAGGGTGTGCTTGAGTTGGGCGGCAGCGACGGGGGCCAGGGTGGCGTCGTCCAGCAGCTCGACCAGGGTCACGATGTTGTAGCCGCCTTGCATGGTGCCGAGCAGTTCAACAGCGCGTTTCTTGTCGATCAGGGGAGAAGTGGCTTCGCCCTTGGCCAGGGCAGACAGGAAACCGGCCTTGACGTAGGCAGCTTCGTCAACGCCTGGTGGAATGCGGTTGGTGATCAGGTCAACGAGGAATTCTTCTTCGCCAGCCGGGGGATTTTTCAGCAGCTCGACCAGGCCTGCGGTTTGTTCGGCGTTAAGCGGCTGGGGAACGATACCCAGGGCTGCACGCTCTTCGATATGTTTGCGGTAGGCTTCAAGCACAGTTATTACCCTCATCAGTGGTCCCACGGGACGCTCATCCAGAAATGCACGGCACGCATGCGCTCAGGGGCTTTTTGGGCCGTAGAGCCAGCGCTGCCGGCAATCCTCACAGAAGCTGCTTTCAAAGTTTTACGCCTGCAGAACGGAGCTGATGAGGGTTGGCGCTGGCTATTTACCGGGTAAATAACCATCGCCAACACCGTTCTTTAGGAACGACTGTGCTCGTGACGCTTTGAAAACAGCTTCCAACGGATTATTGGCGCCTTACAAGGCCGGATGATTCTACGGCAAAAAAATTCTAAACGTAAGTTGCCGCGCCAAGTTTGCAGGGTGATCAACCTTAGACAAAGGGCTAACATGTGCAACTGTTTCGCTGATTTGTGCGTTGTCGACCATGTCTAACCAAACCATCAAGACCCCCTGCGTAGGCCTGTGCTCCACGGTTTACGGCGATCTTGTGTGCCGGGGGTGTAAGCGGTTTCACCATGAGGTGATTCAGTGGAACGGGTATAACGAGGAAGAAAAACGTGCGGTGTGGCTGCGGCTGGAGCAGTTGTTGGTGCAGGTGATGGCCGGGAAGCTTGAGGTGTTTGACCCTAAAATGCTGCGGGGGCAGCTGGAGCAGCGCAAGATTCGATTTGTACCGCATCAGTCGGAGTACTGCTGGGCGTATCAGTTGATTGCCCGGGGGGCTCGGGTGATCAGTAATCTTGAGGCTTATGGGATGGTATTGATGCCGGAGTTTCGGGATTGGGGGTTGCCTGAGTTGCGGGATGCGATTGATCGGGAGTTTTTTATTTTGTCCGAGGCGCATTATCAGCGGTATATCGCGCCGGGGTTTCTCAGGGATGCGTTTGGGGGGTGATTGAGTACATATCCGTTATTTGGGTAACGGCCGCTTATGGTTCCGCTCTTACAGCGGCTCACTTTGGAAAAGCCCCAAAGTAAGCAAAGGGCTCTGCCCCGCCTGTCGGCACCTCGCCTAGGCTCGGTGTTCCCTCACTCCGGCACCGCG